>JAYZDP010000023.1:0-10888 GCA_036337765.1 Acidobacteriota bacterium | reverse complement strand
ATCGCGCGCATGGCGCGCTCCAAGACGTCCGACGACCTGGTCTGGGAAGGGCCCGAGAGTGATCTCCCCGAGCCGATCTACGGCATCGAGGAGCGCCCTCCGACGCTGGGGGAGTCGCTGCTATACGGCTGGCAGCACACGCTGGTCGATATCTCCCCTTTCATCCTGCCACTTGCCGTCGCCGCTGCCCTCGGTCTCGACGCCTCCGACCAGGCGCGGTTCATCAACTACGTGCTCTTCGCGATGGGAGTCGCCACTTTGTTGCAGACGACGATCGGCAACCGCCGGCCGATCATCCAGGGACCGTCGGCGACGTTGAACGGCACGCTCACGCCGCTGGCCGGACAGGCAGGGGCCGTCGTCATGTAGGGAGCGGCCTTCGCCGGTGGCATCGTCGAAATGGTGATCGGCGCATCGGGTCTGCTCGGCACCCTACGCCGCCTGCTTCCACCCGCGGTCTCCGGCGTCGTGATCGTCTCCATCGGGCTATCTCTCGGCGGGCTGGCCGTGCGGCTGACCGTCAGCGACGGGTCATCCCCGAACCTGCTGTTCGCAGGCGGCGCCCTCGCGCTGATGTTCTTTCTGCAGGTGCGCCTCTCGTCGGTGGCCGGAGGGATCGTCGGACGAGCAGCGGTCTTCATCGCCATATGGACGGTCGGCATCGGCGCCGGCGGACTGTCGGGGCGGGTCAACTGGTCGTTGGTGGCCTCGAAGCCGTGGATCGAGCTGCCGCGTCTCGCACCGTGGGGCGCGCCCGGCTTCGGCTGGGAGTTCTCGATCTCCGCGATCCTGGTGGTCGTGGTCGGCTACCTGGGCTCGATCGTCGAGTCGCTCGGCGACTACGCGGCCACCTGCGCCGTGTCGCGAGAGCCCTACCGGGTGCGACACATGTCGCGCGGTATCTTCGCAGAGGGACTCGGAAGCTCCTTGGCGACGCTGCTCGGTGGGCTACCCTGCACGAGCTTCACCCAGAACATCGGCATCATCGCCACCACCCGAGTGGCGAGCCGATTCGTCGTCCGAATCGCGGCCGGAGTGCTGATCCTCTACGGCCTTTCGCCGAAGGTGGGCGCGCTGCTCGTCGCCATGCCACGCTCGGTTCTCGGAGGCGTCTTCCTGCTGATCTGCGGCAGCATCGTCATCTCCGGCATTCGGCTCCTCGGCTCGGTCACTCCGACGGCTGCCAACACCGCCGTCGTCGGGGTGACGCTGGTGCTCGCGCTGTCGCTGCCCCCCTACCTGGCAGGCGGGCTCCCCGAGGGCGCGCTCGCCTCGCTCCCGCTCGGACTGCGGCTATTGGTGACCAACTCGATCGTTCTCGCGGTAGGGACGAGCGTGGTGCTCAACCTGCTGCTCAACGAGCTGCCACGCTGGACTCGGGCCGGGCGGCGGGAGCGCACCCGGGCCGACGGCTAGCGCAGCTCGGCGATGACCGGCGCGTGGTCAGACGCGATCAGGCCATCCTTCTTCTTGCGGTAGTCACGATCGGTCTCGACCGTTTCGACGCGTTCGCTCACCGGCCTCGTGCCGAGCAGAAAGTCGATGCGCAGGCCCATGTTCTTGTGAAACGCCCCGGCCCGATAGTCCCACCAGCTGAACTTCTGCAGATCGGGATGGAGATGCCGGAACAGGTCGACGTAACCCCAGTTCAGCAGGCTCGAGAAACGCTCACGCTCGGCTTCGGTGTGGAAGATGTGCCCGGTCAGGGACGACTCGTTCCAGCTGTCGATGGCGGCCGGGCAGATGTTGAAGTCGCCGCACAGAATCCCCGGCTGGTCCGGATCGTGGTTGGACGCCAGATGCTCACCCAGGCTCTCGTACCAGGCCAACTTGCGGGGATAGTCCTCGTGCTCGACGTTCTTGCCATTCGGGCAGTAGACGGTCGTAAAGACGAGGTCGGAGACCTTCACGGTGAGGAGCCGCGCCCCCAGCTCCTCCTGGCCGGGTAGGCCTACCTGAACGACTTCGGCGGGCTCGCGGGTCACCACCGCCACGCCGTTCCAGCTCTTCTGGCCATGGGTAGCCACCCGGTAGCCGGCGGCAGCGAGCTCGTCGCGCGGGAACTTCTCGTCCTCGAGCTTCAGCTCCTGTAGGCCGACCACGTCCGGTTGGCGAGCGTTCAACCAGTGCAGCAGAAAGTCGAGCCGCGCTCTCAGACCGTTGATGTTCCACGTGGCGACGCGCATCGCGGCGAGAGAATACGCCAGCGAGGACCCGGATAGTGGGTTCTCGGTGTTGCGACGCACTTCGAGCGCGGGGCGTGCACTAGACTCTCCGCGGGGGTGAAACGCTGAACGGGGGCGCTCGTCGGGCTTGCATCGTGGCCGTAGTCGCGGTCGGCGTCGCCTTTTCCGCCACCCTGATCTTTCAAGCCTTCGCGCGCAACGGTACACACGGCTTTCCGCTCGACGACGCCTGGATCCATCTCAGTTACGCCCGCGTTCTGGCGGAGCACGGCGAGTTCGCCTACTTCCCTGGAGATCCCTCGACCCAGGGCTCGACCGCGCCTCTCTACACCCTCGCCGTGGCCGCCGGGATGCTCCTCGTCGACAACGAGAAGCTCCTCAGCTACGCACTCGGCCTCGCGGGCCAGGGCACCTTTCTCGCATTGTTCGTGCTGTGGGCGCGGCGCCGTCTCGACAGCCTACCCTGGGCGCTGGCTGCGGCACTGCTGCTGGCGATCGACCGCCGAATCGGGACGCTGGCCGCCGCCGGCATGGAGACGCCGTGGTTTCTCGCCGCAGTCGCAGGGGTCTTCGCGGCGCGTGCCGCGGGGCGCCAGGGTCTCGTGAGCCTGGCGTTAGCCGCTGCACTCTGGCTCCGGCCCGATGCGCTGATCCTGGCGGCCGTGGTCACCGTCGACCAGGTGCTCGCGCGCACCTGGAGTCGCGCCGAGGGTACAGGCGCGTCCCCCGACGCGAACCTGGCAGCACTGCTGCCAGGCGCTGCGGTGGCGATGGCCTGGTTTCTCTTCAACCGGCTGCTCGGCGGTACCTGGCTGCCAAACACCTTCGCCGCCAAGACCGCCTACTACCGCAACCGCCCCCGCGGCACGTTCCTTCGGGAAGAGGTGGTGGGAGCCTTCACGGTCGACGCCTGGATGATCCTCACGCCCCTGGCCCTCGTCGCGGTCGCGATATGTGCCTGGCACCTAGTCGGGAGAAAGCGCGCAACGTTCGCCCTCGAAGTGGGCTGGTGGGTGGCGCTACCGATCGCCTACGTCGCGATGCTCCCGTTCGCCCATCGATTCGACCGCTATCTCCTTCCCGCTCTGCCTGCGGTCGCGCTATTGGGCGTCGCCGGCCTTAGACAGGCGTCTTCATGGCTCGCGTCGCTAGGTCGGGAGGGGGCCTTGATGTCGCGGGCGCTCGTCGTTGTCGGGCTGGTGTCGGCCCTCGGGCTGCAGGTCAACGCCTTCGGGAAGGCCACTGGCGAGTTCACCTTCTACTCCGCCTACCACCACGATCGCCACGAGCGAACGGGTCGCTGGCTCGCCGAGAACACCCCGTCGGACGCCGTCGTTGCGACCCATGACATCGGTGCAATCGCGTTCTACTCGGGACGCAAGGTGGTCGACGTCGTCGGTCTGACCTTGCCCGAGGCCACGGTCCACCTCAACACTCCCGGCTACCCCTCCTACCTCTCGGATCTCTTCTCCCGCAGCCGGGTTACGCACGTGGCGGTGCTGCGCAACTGGCTCGAGGTCGACAATGCTGACGCGATCTTCCTCGCGGTGGCCGAACCCGAGTACATGGAAGTGTTCAAATGGCGTGAGGGCCAGACCCACCTGGTAGAGACCTTCGTGTCGGGCGCACGCGCGATGGCCGCGCGAACGCTCCGCGCCGGCAACTTCGAGACCGCCGAGGCACAGGCAGCCCAAGTCGTCGAGCTCGACCCCCGCAGCGCCAGATCGTGGACCCTCAGAGGCTACGCGGCGCTTCGAGCCGGCCACGGTGACGAGGCGCTGAGCCACTTCGAGAAGGCGCTCGACTTGCATCCCGGCCAGATCAACGCCCAGCGAGGGGCTGAGGAGGCGAATCGCGCCCAATCGGGCGAATCCATCGGCACGGAAGCCTCGACAGAGCCATAAACTAGGGCCCCGGGGCAACTTGATGACACGACCTGAGCCGCTGTTCTACGAACCACGTCACACACCGAGCCGCCGCGAACTCCTGAAGGGCGTTGCCGGCTTCGCGGCCGCCCTGGGTCTAGCCGGCTGCGGCGAGGCCCCGGCACCCATCGCATCTCGCTCCGAAGATCTGCCGAGTGAGTTGTGGCGCGCGGGCGCCAAGCAGCTCGCGGCGGCGATCGCCGGCCGGCAGGTCACCTCCGTCGAGGTGGTGGAAGCCCACCTCGCTCGGATCGAGGCGGTCAACAGCTCGGTCAACGCGATCATTGCCCTCTATGCAGATGAGGCGCGCGAAGCGGCCGCCGACGCCGACCGCATCGTGATCTCGGGCGGCCCCCTGGGACCGCTGCACGGAGTGCCCTTCACCATCAAGGACAACCTCGATCAGGCCGGCAAGCCGAACACCAACGGCCTGGAGGAAAACCGCGGCAACATCGCCGCGGGCGACCACCCGGTGGTCGAGCGCATGCGAGCGGCGGGCGGTGTGGTCCTCGGTCGCACCAACCTCCCCGACATGGGTTTACGGGTTCACTCCAACAGCGAGATCTGGGGGCGCACGCTCAACCCGTGGAGCGCCGCGCACAACGTCGGCGGCTCTTCCGGAGGGGAGGGAGCAGCACTGGCAACCGGTATGACCCCGATTGGCCTCGGCAACGACATCGGCGGCTCGCTGCGCAATCCGGCGAACTGCTGTGCGATCGCATCGCTGAAGCCCTCGCTCGGCAGGATTCCCGGAACCGGCGGTGGCATGGCTGGTCAGCTGATGTCGGTCGACGGTCCGATGGCGCGTAATGTCGAAGACGTCCGTCTCGGCTACGAGATCCTGGCCGGCCTGCACGCCGGCGATCCGTGGACCGCGCCGGTGCCACTCGATCTTCCCCGACCATCGGTCAAGCGCGTCGCCCTGGTGCCGGAGCCCGAGGGCGGAGACACCGATTCCACCGTTGCACAAGCCGTACGAACGGCCGGCGCGGCGCTCGAACGTGCTGGTTTCGAGGTCGAAGAGGTGGCGCCCCCGCGCCTCTTCGACGTCGCATCTGTGTGGTTCGACTTTCTGGGCGTCGAGCTGGCACAGGGCATGGATACCTTCCGTCAGATCATGGGCGAGGAGTCCTACCGCTTCCTCGAGCTCATCTTCAGCCGCTGGGAGTCGCGTGGCCTCGAGATGTACATTCGAGCCACGACCGTGCGGCACGAGCTCAGCGTCGAGTGGAGCGAGTTCTTCTCGCGCTACCCTCTCGTCGTGGGTCCAGTCTTCACCGATCCGCCCTTCGAGGTCGGCTATGACATCGCCGGTGCCGACGAGGCCTGGGACGTGCTCAGCCAGCTACGCCTGGTGGTCGCGGCCAACCTCCTCGGCCTTCCGGCGGCCGCCGTTCCGGTGGGCGTTGGCGGCGACGGGCTGCCACGTGGCGTTCAGGTGATCGCCGATCGCTACCGCGACGATCTCGTACTCGACGGCGCGGCCGAAATCGAGGCCGAGCTCGGAACCTTCACACCGATCGATCCTCGAGGCTGACGAAGCTCTCAGGTCTCGGATCGGGGCAGCTCGCGTAGTACGCGGACCGGCGAGAGTACGAGGATCAGCCAGCCCAGCGCCAGCACGACGGCCCCAGCGCCGAGCGTCGCCCGCAGCCCGTAACGCTCGCCGATCAGCCCTCCCAGGAGCAGGCCTCCTAGCGCTGCTCCGGAGCAGGCGAAGCGCACCGCACCGCCGACCCGACCGAGTAACGCGTCGGGAGTGACGGTCTGCTGCAGGCTGGTTTGGTGGATCTCGAAGATCACCTCGAAGCCGTCGGCCAACTGATGAACGACGAGAACTGCCAAAGCCAGGGCCCACAGGGCAGGCGTCGACGCGACCGGAACCAGGGGCAGCACGAAGGCGGCAGCAGCGAACACACCAAGGCCCAGGATCATCGCGGGACCCACGCCGATGCGGGGACCGAGCCGCTCGGCGCCCAGCGCACCGAGAAAGCACGACACGGCACCGGCCGAGAAGGCCAGACCCAGAACGCCGGGCTGCAGGCCCAGCTCCTCGTAGACGAAGAGCATGTACGCGACGCCGGCCATCCTCCACCCCATGAGGGAAAGCGCCACGCTCGCTGCACTCGGCAGAAGCAACGGATGGCTCACCAGAAACGCGAGCCCTGTCCCCATCTCGCTCCAGATCGACCGCCGATCTTGCGGCCCTGTCGGGTTGTGTGCCCCCTTGGTCTTCACTCCGACCAGCAGGAGCCCCGAGACGGCGTACGAGACCGCGTCGACGAGGATCACCAGCGGCGCGGTCAGCCACTGCACCAGCCATCCCCCGCTGGCAAAGGCGACACCCTCGGTGACCGCATCCGCAGCCTTGATGCGCCCGTTCGCCTCGACCAGCTGCGACCCCTCGACCACCTGAGGCAGTACGGCATGGCTCGCGGTCCCGAACAGAAAGCCCAACAGACCATGGCCCGCCACCACCAGATGCAGCTGTAGCAAGGTCAGCACATCCAGAGCGGCGCCGATCGGAATCCACAGCAGCAGGACGGCACGACCCCAATCGGCGACCATCATCACCAGGCGTCGTGGCAGCCGATCGACCCAGGTCGACGCCAAAAGACCGAGGACGAACCCCGGCAGGATGCCCGCAGCCGTCAGGCTCGCGATGTCTGCCGGTGAGGCATCCAGGACGATGATCGCCACGAACGGCAGCGCCATCGCGTTGAGCATGCTGCCGAAATTCGACGCCGTCGCGGCGCCGAAGAGGTAGCGGAAGGTGCGGTTGCCGAAGACACCCGAAATCGCCATTCAGGGCGCCCTACCGTGGCCCTGGAGGTGCTGGCGCACCGATTGGGCGCAGAGCCTGCACACACGCCGCGAGAGCGAGCACGGTCTCTTCGCCCCGCGGCGGCCCCATGATCTGTATCCCGACCGGCAGTCCGCTGTCGTCGAGCCCGGCCGGCACTGAGACGATCGGCAATCCCGCCAACGACAGAACGAAGGTCGGGGCGATCCAGTCGACGTAGGTCTTCATGGGCCTGCCGGCGATGCTCCGGGGGTAGCTCTCAGTCACCGGAAAGGGAGGCACCGCGACGGTGGCGGTCAGGACCACGTCGAACGCAGCCAGCGTCGCGGTGGTCTCCTCCCACAGGCGGCGCCGTGCCGCTTCAGACCGCGCCAACTCGGCGGTGGTCCGCCGTAGCCCCGCCTCGAGGTTGCCGCGCAGAAGATCGCCTAACTCGTGCGACCGATCGAGGCGAGATTCGTGCTGTGCGACCATCCAGTAGCCCCGAAGGTCGAGAAACGCCTCCTTGCCGTACGCCAGATCGAGCTCGATCTCCTCGACCCTCGCCCCCTCATCGGCCAGGGCGAACGCCGCCTCGCGACACACACGCTCGATTTTGGGGTCGACGCCGATGTCGGCGATGTCGGCGACGTAGGCGACACGCAGCCCGACCGCAGTCGCTGCAGCGACCGCCGCGGAGAAATCGCGACCCTCGACAGGCTGCACGATCGGAGATCGTCCGCCCGGCCCCGCCATGGCCTGCAAGGCCAGCGCCACGTCGCCGGCCTCCCGGGCCATCGGACCCGACACCTGCAGCGTGTCCCAGAGATAGTCCGAGGGCCAGGTCGGCACCAGACCCGGCGACGGTCGCAGGCCTACCACCCCGCAGAAGGCAGCCGGGATGCGTAGCGATCCACCCAGGTCCGTACCCTCGGCAACCGCGAACATTCCGGTCGCCAGGCCCGCGGCTCCCCCGCCGGTGGATCCGCCAGCGCTGAGGCCGAGGTGCCACGGGTTGTGGGTACGGCCGAAGACATCGTTGAACGTATTGGCGCCGGTGGCGAACTCCGGAGTGTTGGTCTTGCCCAAGATGACCGCGCCTGCGGCCCTGAGACGGCGCACCACCTCGGCGTCCTCATCCGCAACGTGTTCTGCGTAGAGCTTCGACCCGTAGGTCGTGCGCAGCCCCGCGACCGGGGTCACGTCTTTGATCCCCACAGGCACGCCCGCCAGGAGAAGGCCCCGCTCGCCACTCAGCACGCGCTCGTCGACGGCTCGGGCCTCGTCGACGGCCCGAGGATTCACGGTCACCACCGCGTTGACGTCGGGGTTACGCTCGGCCACTCGGGCGAGGCAGGCCTCGGCCACATCGGCGGCCGAGAGGTCCCGATCGCCTACGCGGCGCGCCAGCTCGCAGGCGCTCAGATCCGGGATGCCCGCCACGTTGTTCGCCGTCACTCGACGAACGCGACGCTGACACCGGTGCCACCGATGCCGCAGTACCCGAAGGGGTTCTTGGCCAGATACTGCTGGTGGTAGTGCTCGGCGAAGTAGTACTCGGGCGCTTCGCGGATCTCGGTCGTGATCTCGCCATATCCCGAGCCGCCCAGCGAGCCCTGGTAGGCCTCGCGGGAGGCCTTGGCCGCCGCGGCCTGGGCCTCCGAGGTGGTGTAGACCGCCGAACGGTACTGAGTACCCGTATCGTTTCCCTGGCGCATGCCCTGAGTCGGATCGTGGCTCTCCCAAAAGATCCGCAACACCTCGTCGTAGGAGATCTGATCGGGCCAAAAGACCACCTGCACCACTTCGGTGTGCCCCGTTCCGCCAGAGCAGACCTCCTCGTAGCTGGGGTTCGGGGTAACTCCCCCCGCGTAGCCCACCGAAGTCGAGTACATGCCGCCCGCCTCCCAGAACTTGCGCTCCGCACCCCAGAAACACCCCATTCCGAAGATCGCGATCTCGGTGCCGTCCGGATACGGCGGGGGCAGGACGGCGTCGAGCACGTGGTGGCGCGCGGGCACCGGAACCGAGTCGGGGCGGCCGGTCAAGGCCTCGTCTGCCGAGGGTAGCTGTAGCTTGGCGGTCATGTAGCTCATGCCTCGTCCTCCGCGGCCCGTTCGCCATCCTCCGACGCCACGCTCGCCTTCTTTACCAGAGTGACCTCGTTACCGGCGTCGTTGAATCGGACGTCGTCCATGAACGTCCGCATGATCAGCACGCCTCGGCCGCTGACCTTGAGCAAGTTCTCCGGATCTCGCGAATCGGCCAGGGAGGAGGGGTCGAATCCTTCGCCCTGGTCGCGCACGATGAAAACTGCCTCCTGAGGGTCCAGCCGCACTTCGAGATCGATACGCCGATCCCGGTAGGGCGACTCGAGGCGACGTTGGGCGACGAGCCCGAGGTAGGCATCGCGATCCTGCTCGCGAAGCGTGGAGTCGACGCCGAGATTGCCGTGCTCCGCGGCATTCACGAGCGCCTCTTCGAGCGCCACGCCGGCACGTGTCGTTTCGCCCTCGTCGAGAAGCCCGAGGCTCGACAGAGACTCCTGACTGTGGCTGACCAGCGGTCCGAACAATCGCCGGTCGTTGGCCAGCGACCAGACCGACTCGCTACGCGTCATCGAGTTCATCAGCTCGGATCGGCGACGCTCTTGCGCGGCTGAGGACAGCACCAGCTCCACCGTCTCGGCGAGATCGGACCCCAGCGAGCGTTTCGGCACGTAACTCGAGGCGCCTTCCTGAAGTGCCTTGACCGCGACCTCCTCACTGCCCTGTGAGGTCACCAGAATCACCGGTACGAGCGGATGGTCTTCGCGGATCCGCGCCACCAGTCCGAGACCGTCGATCTCGGGCATGACGAGATCCGTGATCACCAGATCCAGCTCCGCCTCGCCCAGCACCTCGAGCGCCTCGGCACCGTTGGACGCGTAGAGCACCTGTGTGCCCTCCTCCTTCTGCAGGAGCCCGCCGATCATCAGGCGATCAACGTTGGAATCATCGACGACCAGAATCGTCGACATCAAAGACGTCCTTCAGACATCCAGCGGAGCCAACTCGTAGTTGCGGGAACGCCAAGTTTCGAGCGAGGAGAATACTGGACGATGACGAATATCTTGCACGCGTCCACGACAGCATCGATGCTACCTCAGTCCCGTGGCCGCCTTCGGTAGTGGCCAAGGTAGATTAGGAGGATGAAGTATCGGCTCGCAGACCTCGCGAAAATTGTCGGCGGCAGCGTCCGCGGGGATGCCGACCTGGAGATCGAGAGCATCCAGGGCCTCGACCTCGCTGGGCCTGCCGACATCGCCTTTCTGAACCACCCACGCTACCGCCGGGAGGCACTGGGGTCGTCCGCCGGTGCCATTGTCATCGACAGGGACGACGATGTCTTCACGCAGAGCCTCCTGGTGTGCGACAACCCCTCACTCGCCGTGGCCAAGATCGTGCGTCTCTTCTTTCCGTCGCAGGTGCCCGAGTCGGGGATCCACCCCACCGCCGTGGTGGCAGCCGACGCAACGGTCGATCCGGGTGCAACGGTCGGCCCCTACGTGACGATCGGCCACCGCAGCACCGTCGGGACCGGAGCCGTGTTGCGCTCTCACATCGCGGTCGGCGACGACTGCCACATCTCGGCAGAGGTGGTCCTAAATCCCCACGTCGTGCTCTACGACGGCACCCGTATCGGCGAGAGAACGATCGTTCATTCGGGCACCATTCTGGGCGCCGACGGCTTCCGCTACGTGTACCACGACGGAGTGCACGAGAAGGTGCCCCAGGTCGGTACCGTGATCCTCGAGGAGGACATCGAGATCGGTGCCAACTCGGCGGTGGATCGAGCTGCCCTAGAGGTGACCCGGGTGGGCGCGGGAACCAAGATCGACAACCACGTGCAGGTGGCCCACAACGTTCAGATCGGCAAGGCGTGCATCCTCTGCGGCGGAGCTGCGCTGGCAGGCAGCGCGCGACTTGGCGATGGGGTGGTGATCGGCGGTCACG
>JAYZDP010000022.1:0-8979 GCA_036337765.1 Acidobacteriota bacterium | reverse complement strand
GCTCGACGGCCCATATAGATCTCCATCCTCTGCCAACGCCTGTGCGTGGCAGCGGCCGCAATACTTGAGCCGGTCGCAGGTGTTGCACGTGTGGAGGTCCTTCTTGCGGATCGATCGGATCTTGCGTAGCCAGGGCGAGCTCTCCCAGATCTCGCGAAACGACTTCTCGTTCACGTTGCCGCCCGAGCCCGGGAGGATGTTGCAGGCCATCACGTCGCCCGAAGCCGTGATGTTGGCGTAGCGGTTGGCGGCGACGCACAGAGGTGCGTCCTCGAGCCGATCCTCCTCGGGAATGGAACAACCGGAGTAGGGCCCGCGGTAGTAGGGCAGGAGCTCTTCGGGCTCGACGCGCAGACCGATGGTGACGAGATCGCCGTCCTTCTTGTGCACGATCTTGGGGTCCGTATGGCACTTGCCGCCACACATGCCTCCCCGCCAGGACAGTGCGCGAAGCGACGAAGATCTGCGAGCACGGGAAGAATGGAAAACCCTATCCCTCCTCCGGGCGGCCGAGACTGTTACGGGCTTCTGCGATCATCGTGGCGAGCCGGTACGGCTTCTGGATGAAACTCGTCACGCCAAGCCCCTCGAATCGGGCGGTGATCTCCTCGACACCAAACCCTGGGCACATCACAACAGGGATGTCAGCGCTGATCGCGCGGAGTTCCCTCAGAGTCTCCGTGCCGTTCATGCCAGGCATGGAATAGTCCAGCATTACCAGCCTGACCTCGGCACGCCTCTCCCTGAAGACGGCCAGCCCGTCGGCTCCACTCGCAGCAGTCAGGACCTGCATTCCCTCCCTCGAGAGCATCTGATCGACCATATCGAGCACGGCTCTCTCATCGTCGATCACCAGGATCGTTCCCTCCAGACTGTCCTGGGACTCGACGCTCGGCGTCACTTGCAAAGCCTCTTCCGCCGATGGGAACACCAGTCGGAAGGTGGTTCCCGCCCCGGACTTGCTCTGCACATCGATCCCGCCCGCGTGGCCGCAAACGATGCCCAACAGGGCGGCAAGACCCAGTCCCCGCCCTTCGAGCTTGGTCGTGAAGAATGGATCGAACACCTTGGTAAGAGTCGCTTCGTCCATACCGTCGCCGTCGTCACGAACTTCCAGGAAGATGTAGGGACCCGCTGATAAGTCCATTCCGGTAAAGCGTGCGTAGCGGTCATCCCCAACGATCACCGTTTCGAATCCGGTGGAAATCGTCACCTGCCCAGGCCTGTCGCCGATAGCCTCGGCACCGTTGATGACGAGGTTCATGACTAGGCGCTGCATCTGACCAGCATCGGCGTCGATAAACGTCGGACGCTCGGAGAGTTCCGTATTCAGTTTCACTTGCTCGGGAAGGCCCGCCCGCAGTAGGGAGACGTTTTCCTGGACGAGCACACTCAGGTCGGTGGCCCGGATGTTGAATTGCCCCCGTCCCGAATAGGCCAGCATCTGGTTGGCGAGGTCGGCAGCACCTTCGGCCCCCTGCATGGCCCGCTCGATGTTGTTACGGGCGGGATGCTCGGACGCCAATTGACTCAGAGCCAGATCGCTATGACCCAGGATGCCTGCAAGGAGGTTGTTGAGGTCGTGGGCCAGGCCACTGGCCAAAAGCCCAAGGCTCTCCAGTTTCTGGCCCCGCAAGGCCGCGATCCCCCGACGCTGCTCTTCGAGCTTCAGCCGTTCCGAGACGTCGCGCACGATGCTGATGTGCGATCTTCTGCCCTCGTAGATGACGCTCCCGGTGTGAATCTCGACCGGGATTGTCTCGCCATCCTTCGTCACGTGGCTCTAGCCATGTGGCAGTTCGTCCCCATCCGACAGCCTGGATTCCACCAGTTCTAGCTCCTTCGGCGGATGCAGGTGTTGAGGAACCATGCGCTTCAACTCATCAAGCGAGTAGCCGTAACGTTTGAGAGCAGCCTCGTTGACGTCGAGGAAGTGGTACGTCGCCGCGTCGAAGATGAAGATCGGATCCGCAATGCTGTTGAACAGGTCCTGGTACTGCAACTCGCTCGCGGCCAACGCCTTCTCGGTATGCTCGTGCTGGGCGGCCGCACTCGATGATCACTCGATCGCTGCAGTGATCAGCGCCCGCACCGGCACCGACAGGTCATCTCTCTTCAGGAGTTCCTCTAAGACCATATCTACCTTGGGGCTGCGTGATAGCAGTTGGTCACCAACGCGTTTCACCGACGATTGGCGAGCAGCGCAAGAGACGACAGTGAGAAGCGTCTTGACAAGGGGTCCAGAACCATCCTGGGCTCCTTCCTGGTGCGCGGACACAGCGAGGAGAACCTCACCATGGTCGGCGACCACCAGAGGGGCTTCGGCTTTCTGCGCGGCGTCGCGATCGACCAGCACCGGCTCGCCCGTAACCGCCAGTTCGACCTGGTCGAAGTGATCACGACACACCCTGAGCTTTTGGGAATCGGCATCGACGAGAACACCGGCATAGTCGTACGCAGAGACAGCTTCGAGGTGGTCGGAGAAACTTACGTGGCGATCTACGATCACGGGCGTCAGCTTCCGAACGACGGCAAGTTCACCCTGCTCCGGGCCGGCAATCGCTTCGATCTCGTGACCCGTAGACCCTCTCGACCCGGGTATACCGAGCAGGAGTTCGAGCGCATCCGCGAGCGGAACTGGCCCGATCGCTAGCACCGCGCGCGCGGCGCGGTAGACTCGCCCCACGTCCAAAAAAGGCCGTCGCTCACGGACAAGGAAACGCGATGACAACCAGATTGACCGCAATCCTCGCAATAACCCTCACAGCCGCGCTCGCGTTCACCGCGCCGCTCGAAGCGGCGGCCAAGGACGCGACCCCATCCGGGCCGACCTTCTACCCAGACGTACTTGGCGTCCTGCAGCAGAACTGTCAGACCTGCCATCGCCCGGCGGGCCTCAACCTCGGCGGCATGATCGCGCCAATGGCCCTGACCACCTACGCCGAGACGCGGCCGTGGGCCAAGGCGATCGCGCGCACCGTAGAGAAGCGCGAGATGCCTCCCTGGCACGCCTCAGCCGAGTACAACGGGGTCTTCGCCAACGAGCGCACCCTCACCGACACCGAGATCGCGACCCTGGTCGACTGGGCGCGATCCGGCGCTCCGATGGGTAACGAAGCCGAGGGACCGGCGCCCATCGAGTGGCCGTCGACCGAGTGGGCGATCGGCGAGCCCCACCTGATTCTGAGTTTGAAAGAGCCCTACCACGTCAACGACGACCTGCTCGACCTGAACATCGTGCTCGAGGCTCAGACGGTGCCGGCAGGCGTACTCGATGAGGACAAGTACATCGTCGCGGCGGAGTACAAGCCCCACACCACGGCCGTGCACCACATCATCGGCTTCGCGGTCACGCCTCCCAGCGAGGAAGGTGGGCGGCCCGGATTCCTGAGGCTGCCGGGCATCGCGCCCGGCGCCGAGCCGAGCGAGTTTCCCCCTGGTTTCGGCATCCGGCTCCCCAAGGGATCGCAGATCCGCCTGCAGATGCACTACCACAAGGAACCGGGCCCCGACACGGAGACCTGGGACCAGTCGACCGTGGCCTTCAAGTTCGCCAACGAGCCGGTGCAGCCGATGTACGTCTCGGCCATCGGTGATCCGCGCAAGATGTATCTGCCCGCCAACACCAAGGATCTCTTTCTCGCCGAAGAAGAGACCCTTGAGAAGGGCATCACAATCATGAGCCTGCTGCCGCACATGCACTATCGCGGCGACTACTCGCGCTACGTCGCCACACTTCCCGATGGCACTGTGCAGCAGTTCCTCGAGGTCCCGAACTACGACTTCAACTGGCAGACCCGCTACCGCTTCAAAGAGCACCTCCAGCTCCCCGCGGGAACCAAGATCGAAGTCACGATGGGCTACGACAACACGGCCGACAACGCCAACAATCCCGATCCGACTGTCGACGTCAAGTGGGGCGACCGCACCAACGACGAGATGAACCTCGGCTTCTTCTACTGGGCCTACACCAGCCCACAAGACGCCCCGGACGGGGGCGGCCGCGCCAACCCGTTCGTGGGTAGAGGCTCGCGGGGCCGCAGACAGTAGTCGGACGCTTTCAGAAGCAGAGCGCAGCCGGCGGGGGAGCGACCTTCTGGCTGGAGCTACCCGCGGTCCGGGCTGCGGACGGCGCCAGGGAGCCCGAGCTAGGGTACAGTCCAGAAACGTCGCGAGTCGGCCTGGCTGCCACGGAGCGAGAACGCTGAGAACACGCACACCACGAGGCTTCGCTTCGCACCTGCGGCTACGAAACTCGGGTATGCGGATGAACGGCGCGGCGGGGTGACCCTGCCCGCCGAACCCGACGTTTCAGTGCGCGCGGGTCCGAACCACGCGTACCCGGAGACCACGCAGACGATTCGCGACCTTGCAAGGTACGCGCGACCTTGCGTCCGCTCGGCGATCTGGCAGCTCGTCAACACGATCGTTCCGTTCCTCGCACTGTGGGCGGCGATGCTCTGGAGCCTGGGAGTCTCGTATCTCCTGACGCTGGTACTGGCCGTACCGACAGCCTGCTTCCTGGTACGGCTCTTCATCATTCAGCACGACTGCGGCCACGGTTCTTTCTTGCCGTCGCAGCGTGTCAACGACCGACTGGGCTTCTGGTTGGGGGTCGTGACCCTAATCCCCTACGGCTACTGGCGCAAGACCCACGCCCTGCACCACGCCTCCTCGGGAAACCTGGACCATCGAGGCTTCGGCGACGTAACCACGCTGACGGTCCAGGAGTATCTAGCGCTCGGGACCCTCCAACGTTTGGGCTATCGCCTGGGACGTAACTCGTTCGTGCTATTCGGATTCGGGCCGTTCTACCAGTTCTTTCTCAAGCATCGACTGCCGCTCGACCTGCCTCGTTCCTGGAGTCGGGAATGGGCCAGCATTCATCTGACCAATGCCGCTCTGGCCGGGGTCTTCGTCGCTGCGCATTTCACCATTGGCATTCCGGCCCTCTTGCTCGTCCACGTTCCGATCTCGCTGATCTCCGGCAGTGCAGGAGTCTGGCTGTTCTACATCCAGCATCAATTCGAGGGTGCCTACTGGCGAGAGGATGGCGAATGGAGCTTCCTCGCAGCGGCGGTCGAGGGGAGTTCTTACTACGACCTGCCACCGGTGCTGCACTGGCTCACCGGCAATATCGGCGTGCATCACGTCCACCATCTTTCGAGCCGCATCCCCAACTACCGGCTTCAGGCCTGTCACCGCGACAACCCTGTGCTCCACGACGTGCCGACACTCACGCTGCGCCGCAGCCTGGCGAGCGCCAGATTCAAGCTGTGGGACCAGACTCGGGGAGAGCTGATCGGCTACCGGGAGCTGCGCGAGCGCTACACGGACGGCGCGGGGCAGGCGATCTGAGCGATCAAGACAGCTAGTGTTCGAGGTCGAGCTGGTCGAGATCGCCACCACGCGAGCGTAGCTTCTGCAGCGCAGCGGCCTCGATCTGTCGTACCCGCTCGCGGGTCAGTCCGAACAGCTTGCCGACCTCCTCCAGCGTCTGCTCGACGCCATTGTCGAGGCCGAAGCGCAGCCGTAGCACCAACTCTTCGCGCGCAGTGAGGTCCGCCAATGCCTGGTCGATCGACGATCTTGCGTCCTGTCGGACCGCACCTGCTTCCGGCGACTCGGTCGAGCCATCGACGACCTGGTCGAGGAGGGTGAAGTCGCCGTCCTCGCCCAATGGCAGATCGAGTGACAGCGTCGCGCGGCTAAGCTGTCTCAACTCGCCGACCTTTGCGCCGCCGATCGCCATCCAATCACCGAGGTCGTCGCGGGTCGGATCGCGACCCAGCTCCTGAGTGAGCGCACCATCGGTGCGCGCCAGATGGTTGAGGCGCTCGACGACATGCACCGGCAGACGAATCGTCCGCGACTCCTCGCTCAGCGCGCGCGACACCGCCTGGCGGATCCACCAGTGAGCGTAGGTCGAGAACTTGTAGCCACGCCGGAACTCGAACTTCTCTACCGCTCTCATGAGTCCGAGATTACCGGCCTGGATCAGGTCCGTCAGATCGAGACCGCGGCGCCCGTACTTCTTCGCCACCGAGATCACCAGCCTGACGTTGGCGAGCACGAGTTCTTCGCTCGCGGCGCCGCACTCGGCGACGCCAGCTCGGATCTCGTCGCGAAGAACTCCGAGCCTTGCCTGAGGGGCGAAGGTCCGCTCCATCTGCAGGGTCCGGCGGCGACAGGCTCTCGCAGTTTTCTTCCGGCTGGCCCGCTGCTCGGGCCGCTTCTCTCGCTCGACTCTCTTCGCCGCGGCACGCTCCGCACGCAGGCAGTCCGAGAGCGCAACATGGATCGCGTCGACGATCTCGGCCACCCGCTCCTGCTGAGCGAAGGTGAGCCCAATGGCCTGGAGGCTTTTCGCGCCCTGCGCACCGAGGCGATCGATCGAGCTCTCAATCTCGGCGTGTCGCATCCCGCTCGGGCTCAGGCGGCCCTGGCGTCGGCGTAGGGACGCCATCTCCTCGCCCACCGTCAGCAGGGTGCGGAAGTGGACCCTCTCGCGTTGGAACCGCCCTGGCGCGCCCACCTCGCCGTTTCTCCCCAGCTCGCGCTCCACGATCGTGCCGGCGGGCGATCGCGGGCCCCGGATCTCGTCGGCCGTCAGTTCGAGAACGCAATCGAGCAGCTTCTTGTGGCGAGCCAGCGCGGAACAGATGCGCCAGCGCGCGTCTTCGATACGCCGGGCGATCGCCACCTCACGCTCTCGATCGAGCAGTGGCTCGTCGCGAATGTCGTTTAGATACCCGGCCAGTGGGTCGGCGCCTGGGCCCGATGCCGAGGGCCGAACGGCGCCGGCGGCACCGACCCGGTCGGCAGCATCTACCGGAAGCCATCTCTCATCGGGAGTCTCGCCCGTGCCCTCGCGCTGGTTCGTGTAGGAGCGCGGCGCGGCAACGCCGTTGGCTAGACGGCTTTCCTCCTCGTGGTCCGGACCAACTGATCGATGTAGCGGGTACGCCACGGTCCTTGAGCCCCGAGGTGCCCGGGACCGAGCTCGGTCCCGGGGCTTTCCGAGTTCTGTTACCAGCGGGGCGCTCGCTGCGCGCGATCGTTGCGCGGACGGGCCTCGTTGACCGTCAGCGTGCGGCCACCCACCTGAGTGTTGTTCAGAGCGGCGATGGCGGCGTCGGCACCCTCCATCTCCACGAAGCCGAAGCCGCGCGGCCGACCGGTCTCACGGTCGGTGATCAAATCAACTGAGCTGACCTCGCCGTGCTGTCCGAAGACCTGCCGCAGCTCGTCCTCAGTGGTGTCATAGGACAGATTGCCTACATAGATTCTCTTCATGACTTACCTACCTCTTCCCCGTGCCCGACGCCCTTGCGCCAACCGGGATCGTTGCCCGCGGTCCGGTGACCGCGGTGTTTCTTCGATGGTTCCCGCCACGGCGGCGGCACAGGGGAATCTGCTTTGTCTCTGCGAAGGCTGATCGAAGGAACTTCGGCAGGCTTCTGACGAGGATTGGCTAACGCACCCAGTGTGGGTATGAACCGCGCGGCAGACTAGCAGCAAACCCGCTCCGCTGCGAACTTTTCTAGCGACGGGGAGGCCCAACGGACCCTACCCGTCCTGCTCCAGCAGTCTCGCGCCGCGCATGATGTTGCCAAGAGCGTAGTTGCCCTCGTGACAGGCGTATTCGAAGAGGCGCTTGTCGCTCGAGCGCCACACGTATTCGCCGGTCCAGGGCTCGACCCAGCGCTCCGGATCCTCGACCGTGAAGTTGTAGAGCACGTCACCGGACTCGAGCATCGAGAAGCGCTCGACGACGTGAGCTGCGGCTCCACCACCGAGGAAACCGTTGCCCTTGCCGTTGAAGTTGGTGGTATCGACAACCAGTGTGTCGCCCTCCCACCAACCGATCGAGTCGCCGAGCCAGGTACGGATCTCGGGTGCGACGTGCTCGGCGTCCATGCGCACGATCCTAGCGTCGTGGACCATCTCGATCAGGATCATGACGTGATCCTCAGTCTGAACGATGGTCTTGAAGTTGTTGTAAAGGCTCGGGATGGAAGGGGTCGCACCGCTGAAGCCGAGCAGGCAGCGCTCGGCGTTGTCGCGCTGCTCCATGTTGTCGTAGGGACCCGGGCCATCCTTATCGAGCCAGTAGGCGGTGCCGTCGTTCTGCCGACCAAAGCTCGCGAACAACTCGGTCATGCGTTTCTGGCCCTCGGGTGTCATCTTCGGAAACTGACCGCTCTCGGGCTCGACGATGATCGAGGTCCGGAACTTGCCATCGACAGAGAAGGCATCGGTACCACGGTCGATCCAGAAGCTGTTGTAGCCACCTACGTTGCCGGCAGCGCCAGGCGAGCCGTCCCCGCCGGGAGGCGGCGCGTCACGATCAGGATCGCTGGCCGCGGACGACTCGGCGGTGCGCTCAGCCTCCGCCGTGGCCAGCTTCTGCGCCTCTTCAGGGGTCAGATAGAGGTTGTCGCCATACTCGCTCGGTCGCGTCAACGGCGTGAGCGTGGCGGCGTCATAGGTTCCCGAGAGGTCCGGCTTCCCGGACGCGGTACGCGCAACACCGTCCTCGGCGCTCGCCGGCCAAACGATACACAGGATCAGGCCGACGGTGACCGTCGTAGCCCGGGAGAGAGAACGTGGGTTCATGGCGATACCTCCGCTGCCGATTTTCTCGATTCGCCATGCTGTTCAGGCGCGGCTCACCCATAGGACGCCCCGCGAGCGGCCGGTGTTTCCAGATCGCGGCCCGAGTTCAAGGCGTTCGCCGAGACTTCGCCGCTAACGAGCGTTCTAGCGCTCGCCGGGGTCGCGCGCGAGCAGCGGCGATCCGGAATCGAGGCCGAGCAGTACACGGCCAACCGCGTTCTTCCACTGGGGCGAGACCATGATGTGCTGGCGTACGACCTGCACGTCGCGAAAGCAGCGCTCCAGCGGGTTCGAGGTGAAGTTGGCACTGGTGCCGGCGACGGCGTGCACCTTCTCCACGGCACGAACAGAGGCGCTGGC
>JAYZDP010000021.1:0-13386 GCA_036337765.1 Acidobacteriota bacterium | reverse complement strand
TCACCCTGGCCGAGATCCTGCGCGCCGCGGGCTACGCCACGGGTGCCGTCGGCAAGTGGCAGCTCGGCTGGGACGACGGAGCTCACCCCCTCGACCGCGGCTTCGACGAGTTCTTCGGCATGCAGAGCGGCAACATCTATTTCGAGGCAGGGGTGGAGGGCAGCGAGAGCTGGTCGCCAGAACCGATCCCGGAGACGAGGCGACGCCCCCTCTTTCGCGGCCGCGAGCCGACGACTGAGACCGAGTACCTGACCGAGGCCTTCACCCGCGAAGCCCTCGACTTCATCGATCGCCACCACGAAGGGCCCTTCTTTCTCTATCTCGCCCACTACACGCCACACGTTCCGCTCATGGCAACGCGCAAGTACCTCGACCGATACCGCCACGTCGAAGACCCGAAACAGCGCCTCTTCGCCGCCATGGTCGCGTCGCTCGACGACAGCGTCGGCGCGGTCGTCGGGCGCCGGGCCGAGCACGGCCTCGAGGACGACACGATGATCGTCTTCTTGAGCGACAACGGCTGCGCTCTCTATGTCGACGGAGCCTGTTCGAACCTCGCGTTTCGCGGTGGCAAACGCTGGTTCTTCGAGGGCGGGGTGCGGGTCCCGTTCATCGTGCGCTGGCCACTGGGCGCACCGGCCGGCAGCACCTACGAGGCGCCCGTGTCCTCGCTCGACCTGCTGCCCACCATCGCGGCCGCGACCGGCGCGGACCTGCCGCAGAAGCCCCTCGACGGCGTCGACGTCCTGCCGTTCGTCACCGGCACCGCGAGCGGCACGCCGCACGAAAGTCTGTTCTGGCGAGCCGGTCCCAACCGGGCGGTGCGCGCCGGCGACTGGAAGCTCTGGCAGGTCAACCGGGGCTCCGACGAGCAGCTCGCGGCCATCGGCCGTGTCGGCGGGCTCCTGCCCGACTTCGAGGCGCCGCACGGGTCGCCGCTCGGGCAACTCGACCGACTCCACCACCTCGGCAACGACCCGGGAGAGCGAGACGAGCGCTCGGACACGGAGCCCGAGGTGCTCGAACGGCTCCGCCGGGCGCTCGATAGTTGGGAAGCCGAGCTCGTCGAGCCGCGATGGTGGAGCAAGCGTGGAACCGCGGCCGAGATAGACGGCCAGCCCGTCGAGCTCATCTTCTGAGCCAGGCGGAGACGCGCGCCATCCTTCCCGCTACCCGGGACCAGCACGTAGTCGTCGCCGATGGGGATGCCGTCCTCGTCCTTGTCGATCACGAATGGGGCGTAGAAGGGGGTCGGCCACAGCGGGCAACGAACTCCTCCTCCGCCTGTCGTAGAGCCTCCTTCAGCTCCTCGACACTTTCGCGGTTCGCAAGGGACAGATCCTCGATCTCGGTGACGTCGCGGACCACGTTCGAGAGCCACTGCTTGCCTTGTCGGCCGTCGACTTGAAGATTCCACTCCCCCTTGCGCACTGCCTTGTAGTCGCCGGCACGCCAGATCGGAGCGCGCCCGCCCGCCGCCACGGTGGGGAGGACGTCGAGCGTACTCACCGGGGTCTCGACGACGGTCCCGCTGCCCAAGGCATCCGGCTCCTCCTCCTTCAGAGCGATCTCGCGCACGTAGCGATCGATGTCCGCGAGCGTCCGCTGCGACGGCTACCGTCCGTCGAAGCGCACCAGCGCCACCTCGCGGAAGCGCGGCGGGAAGTTCACAGGCAGCATGCCTCCGGCGAGCGCGAACTCGTTTCCCCAGGACCACAGGACCTCGCCGCACTCCACCCCATTGGCGTGGGTCGTCGGCTCGACCCCTACGGCAGACTTCAACTCGTCCACGCGCCGGCGCAGGGCGGGATCGAGATAGTCCCGGCTCGTCTCACAGGAGGCTACGACGAGCGTCGCGGCGCCGATCGTGGCCCCGCACTTCCAGGCTGACGAGCTGGCTCCGTCGATCTTCACCCGCAGCAGTGCCCCTTGCCAAGCGTCGAAGAGGGAGCGAGCAAGCCCGGAGGGCGGGAGGTCGTCGCAGATCGAGCCAGCATAAGTCTCGCGCCGGGTGAACGTCAGTCAACGACTCGCGGCCCCGCGACTCGCCCGGCTGCGCAACCGATCCGGCCCTGCTCCGCGCGGTCTGGCAAGAGGGGCCCGCGGGAGCGTTAACATGCCTGCTCCATGGACACACTCGTGGTACTCGTCGGCGCGGCGGTCGGGATCGGATTCATCCACACCCTGATCGGTGTCGACCACACGCTTCCGTTCGTCGTCCTGGGTCGCGCACGCGGCTGGAGCCTGCGCAAGACACTCTGGATCACAACACTCTGCGGCAGCGGCCATGTGGCCTCTTCGGTCCTCTTGGGCGGTGCCGGCATCGCGCTCGCTATCAGCGCGACCGGCCTCGACACCGGCCTCGCACCGGGCTGGATGAGCAGCCGCGTCGGAACCTTCGAGACCATCGAAGCGCTGCGCGGCGATCTTGCGGCCTGGGCGCTGATCCTATTCGGACTCGTCTACGCCGGCTGGTCGCTGGCGCGCCAGCGTCGTCGCCAGCGTCACGTGCACGAGCACGCCGACGGCGTGGTCCACTCCCACACCCATCCGACACTCCGGGAGCACACTCACCCCGCCGCCTCGACCGCCAGCCTGACGGCGTGGAGCCTGTTCGTCATCTTCGTTCTCGGCCCCTGCGAGCCCCTGATCCCTCTGCTCATGGTGCCGGCGTTCGAAGTCGGATTGTGGGCCGTGGTCCCGGTTACGTTGGCGTTCGCCCTCACAACCTTGGCCGCCATGCTGGCGGTGGTGACGGCGGCGCACCGCGGTCTCGCGCTGGGGCGATTCCCGCGGCTTCGGCGGCACGCTCACACCCTCAGCGGACTGGCGATCGCCGGCTCGGGCCTCGCGATCCGGCTCCTCGGAATCTGAAACCTCGCGCTCCTCCTTCCAGCAACCTCAAAGAGTCATGGTCCACCCCCTTCCCGACCGGCGATTCCGAAGCTCCGCCCCAAGTGGACGACGCGGGTGCCCCCTATGAGGGCTCTGCTCCTCGGCGGCACTCGCTTCGTCGGTCTACGTCTGCTGCGGGCGCTGGTCTCCGGCGGACATCAGGTCACGATCCTCAATCGTGGCAGGCGTGAGGCACCGGTCCCGGACGGGGTCGAGCGCCTGTTCGCCGACCGCCGCAACGACGAGGCAGTGCGCGCTGTCCTTGCCGACCACCCCGACGAGTACGACGTCGTCTTCGACGTCACCGGGTACCAGCCGCAGAATCTGGAGCCGGTGGTCGACACTCTGGGCGAGAGCATCGAACGCTACGTGTTCGTCAGCTCGTTCGCCGTCTACACCTTCCCGAACTCGTTCCCGGTGCGCGAAACCAGCGAGATGATCGAGCCTGGCCTCGAGACCGGAGGTCTCGCCGCCTACGGCGCCGACAAGGTGCGCTGCGAACGCTACCTGCTCGAGGCCCACGCGAGCCGCGGGCTCCCGGTGGCGATTCTGCGCGCCGGCGCGATGTACGGACCCGAAAACTGGATGGACGATCGTGAGGGCAGCTACTTCGCCCGTCTGCTTCTCGGCCGCAAGATCCTGGTCGGCGGGCGTGGCGAGGCGTTGGTGCACCTCGGACACGTCGACGACTTCGCCCAAGCCTGCATACGGGCGGCCGAAAACCCTACCGCGATGGGCGAGGTCTTCAACGTCACCGGCCCTGAGGCGGTGAGCGTCAACACCCTGATCCACGCTTTCGCAGCGGCGACCGGCGTCGAGGCGACCAAGGTCTACGTCCCCTTCGGTGAGGGGCGGGAGTCGATCGATGGAATCGTTCCGTTCCAATCGGAGCGATCGGTGGTGTGCAGCACTCGCAAGCTCGAGCACACCCTCGACTTCCAACCGCGCTACGACATCCGCAGCGGAATGGCTCACACCTTCGACTGGTGGCAACGCCAGCGCGGCATCGACGGCGTCCGCTTCGAGCCCGGCCGTCTCGGCCACGACGTCGATCTTGCCGCTGAGGATGCTCTGATCGCGCGCTGGGAAAAGGCTTGATCCGGAGCCGTCGCGCCTTCATCGGTGCGGCCGCCGGAGCGGTCCTCGGTATGGCGCGATCCGCCGACGCGCAGGAGCCGGGCGCTGACTGGCGGCCCGGCGACGTCCACCATCTGCTACCCACGGCGAATCACGAGCGCATCTTGATCAAGGCGTCGTTGCGCGCACCGCGATCGCAGCCACCACGGCTCACCGCCGGTCGCCGCTCGGTCCTTGGCCAACGCTCCGACAGCCACGGCCTGTTCTGGCTCTTCGACCTCGACGGACTCGAGCCCGACACCTCCTACGAACTGGGCCTCGCCGACGGCGATCGGGTTCTCTGCGACCCCTGGCCGCTGCGCACCTTTCCCGCTCCGGACGCGGCCCCCGAGCGGCTGCGGCTTCTGCTGTACACGTGTGCCGGCGGGCACGAGGTCATGGCGCGGCGGGGCGAACGTGCCTTCCTCCCGCTGGCGACGCGCCAACGCCTCCTACGGCGCGGGTTGAGCTTCGGCCCCGACGCGGTCATCGCCAACGGCGACCACGTCTACTGGGACCAGCGCACCGGTCCTGACAATCTCGGCGTGCGCAGCCTGCCGGCCGCGGTCGAGTACGCGGGCGAGTTCGACCGCTCTCTGCCGCTCCTCGGCTCGGCCAACGAACAGGTGCTCAAGCGAGCCGTCGGCCCTCAGGTCGCCGACCTCTACCGGGGGCTCCTGCGCTCGGTCCCCGTGTTCTTCCTTCAGGACGACCACGACTACTTCGACGGCGATCGAGTGTGGAACGACGTGGTGCCGTTTCCTCCGGACCCGTTCATGCGCCGCGCCGCACGAGCCAGCCAGCGGCTCTACTACCCCGAGTTCCTGCCCGACCCGACCCGGCCCGCCGGGCTTCCCGACGCGTCGCTCATGGACCGGCCGCCCGGAGTCGGCGAGGCGTTCGGCACCCTGCGCTGGGGGCGCCTGTTCGAGGCCCTTCTCTATGACTGTCGGCGCTACATGACCCTCAAGGGTGCCTCGGGCACCTTCGTGCCTCAGACCGTGGAGCGCTGGATCACGCAGCGCGCAGCTGCGACGAGTGTGCGTCATCTCGTCCACGTCCCCTCGGTGCCGGTCGGGTGGACGGCGGGAAAGTGGGGCGAGTGGTACCCCGACGTGCTCGACGCCGAAGGAACCCTGGGCACCACCGTTGTCAAACCCTACTGGCAGACCGGCTGGCAGCGACAGCACGATCGCATCCTCGGCGCGGCAAGTCGCGTTCCCCGCGCCGCCTGGTTTCTCAATGGCGACCTCCATTCCACGGCAGAGGCGACCCTCACTGGCAGCTCTGCGACCGACTTTTCTGCCAACCCGGTCCACACCGCGCTGGTCGGAGCACTGGGCACGAACCGCGGCTGGCCCTCGCGCGGCCGCGGTACGCGAGGCCAGTTGGCGAGCGACCTTCAGGGCACGCAGGACCTCGCCTGCGTCGAGGAGAACGGCTTCTGCATCGCCGACATCGACGCCAACGGGATGACGTTGCGCTTCTTCAGCTGGCGTCCCACCGATCAGCAACGTGGCGAAGGCGGCGAAGAGGCGATTGACCGCCTCGAGCCCTTCCGCAGCTCCCGCTGGACAGCGAGCTAGCGTCGACTGAGGTCGGGTCCTGGCGGGATCTGGTCTACCTCCAAGGCGGTGACGCCAAGCTCCAGGCGCTCGACATCCATGCTCCCGCCGACGCCGACGGGGCACCTGTGGTGGTCTACGTCCACGGCGGCGCGTATCGGGCCGGAGACAAGGGCCATCCGCCCACCTTCCTGGTCGCAGCCGGCATCCAGTTCCAACACTATCCGCCAGGAATGGCGAACGGCGAGCTCGATGGCACCCTGCGCGCAGCAGGCGCCTCAGCGATCCCGCGCTGGCAGCGGAAGGTGACGACTCTCTCGATCGCGAGCAGGAAAGAAGGCGCGCTGGGGCCGCGCGCTGCGCACCTGCTCGAGCCACAAGACCCCGTCGTAGTTCCCCGAGTTCCCTCGTGTGGTCACGAAATCGAGGTCGCCGTCGCGGTCCATGTCACGAGCGACGAAGTCGTCGAACATGGCGCGGACGCGGCGTGAGATGTCATGACGCACCCACGGCTCTGTCGGGTCACCGCTGTTCTCGAACCAGGCCAGTCGACCCACGCGGTGCTCGGCCGTGACATCGGGACCGTCGTGGTCCCGCGGTAGGGCGCTGTAGCCGCCGTTGAACAGGTCGAGATCGCCGTCGCCGTCGATATCGGCGAGCCTGATCCCGGTGGCGTGATCGGGCTCGATGGCACCGATGCGGTGAATCTGCCACGCGTCGGTCGCCCTCTCGGGCTGTTCCAGCCAGACGTTGAGAAACGGCGACTCCTGCATCGCGATGTCCAACCGGCCGTCGCCGTCGAGGTCTGCGAAGTCGACGCTCATCGCCGTCAGGTAGCGCGGCCACCGCCGCCACGCAACGCTGCGCCCGCTGACGTCGATGGGATGCTCGACGAAGCGGAGACCGTCACCCCGCTCGAGCAGGTTCTCGTACCAGAAGGGGCGCGACTCGTAGCGACTCCCGGCGAGCAGATCGAGGTCGCCGTCGCCATCGAGATCGACGGGGCGAGAGTTCATCGGCACCGGCATCGTGCCGATCACCGTCTCGGTCCAGCTCTCGGATCGGAGCGGATCACCCGTGATGTGAAAGATCGAGACCTCCTCGGGCGGAAAATCCGTGGGGACCGCACCGCCCTCAGGCTGCTGCTCCCCCTTGTTGGGAGCAGTGACCTCGAGCCTGCCGTCGCCGTCGAGATCGGCTACGTAGACGCGGATGAAGGAGCCACGCTCAGCGGTGACCTTCGGGATGATCCACGGCCAGTCGCCCCGCCGCGCCGAGTGCCCGGGGTTCTGGAAGTAGATGAGGTGCTCGAGCTCGGCTGCCACCACGACGTCGAGCAGTCCGTCGCCATCGACGTCGCCGATCGCCGCGTCCTCGGCGGCCCCCACCTCGGCACCTTCACCGAGCGTGGCGAGCTCCCACACGTTGGGATCCGCCGAGCCGAAGGCCAGCCGAACGTGGTCGGAGTCCTCGTGCACAGACACGATGTCGAGGTGACCGTCGCCGTCGAGATCCGCCATCTCCAGACCGTCGCCGCCACGAATCGGGATCCCGCCGAGCTCTTCGTCGTCGATCCTGTGCTCGCGCCAGGAGATCCAAGAACCATCCGCCGCTCGCGCACGGCTTACGGTCTCGGCCACAGTGGGTACGGACTCCGCCGCGCCACTACCAACCGGCAACACCACGACCGCGCATGAGATGAAACTGAACGCGCGAGCAGCCTTTAACATCAGAAGCATTGGATGCTACCGCAGGGCTGCTGGACCGGAGGCCCAAGATATACTTCGCCGTCGCTGACATATCGAACGTCTCATGCGAATCGACCGTCTCGAGCTCTACTATGTCGCCGTGCCGCTGCCGGCACCGCTGCGAATCGCTGCGCAGCCTGGACGCGTTCAGACCCACAACGAGCTCACCTTCGTTCGCATGACCACGGACAGCGGCGTAGTCGGCGAATCGGCAGGCTTCACTCTCGGACGTTTCCACGCCGGGCTCGGCGACGCCTTCGGCAAGTTCATCCTCGGCCGCGATCCGCTCGACATCGAGGGCTTCTCGGACGTTCTCGAAGCCGGGGCGGCTTTCGGCGTGCGTCTGGCCTGGCTGGAGCCCGCCCTGTGGGACATCGCCGGCAAGGCTCTGGGGCAGCCGGTGAACCGCCTCCTTGGGGGCGGCCGGAAGCGCATCCGAGCGTACTGCTCGACAGCTGAGCTCAAGGATGGAGAGGCCCGCGCCGACGAGCTCGAGCGCCTCAGAGAGGAAGGCTTCACCGCGGTCAAGCTGCGCTTCCACAACGCGGACTGGCGCAAGGATCTCGCCGTCGTGGAAGCCTGTCGCCGACGCATCGGCGACTCGATGGACATCCTGATCGACGCCAATCAGGGATTCCACTTCGCTCTCGTACCGGGCACGCCGCCGCCCTGGGACGTTCCGACGGCGGTGGCTGCGGCGCAGGCGCTGGAGGACTTCGACGTCTACTGGCTCGAGGAGCCCCTGGACCGCGACGACTACCGCGGCATGCGCGAGCTGCGCCAAAAGACGCGCACCCGCATCGCCGGCGGCGAGCTGGCGTGGCGTTTCCGCGACTACGCCGACCTCGTCGCCCATCGCTGCCTGGACGTTCTCCAAACCGACGCGATGTTCTTCGGTGGGATCTCGACCGGCAAGAAGGTGGCGGCGATGGCGGAGGCCAACGGCCTCGGCTTCGCTCCCCACACGTGGAACAACGGGCTCAATCTGATTGCGAATCTTCACGTGATGGCATCGTCGAAGGCCTGCCGCCTGTGCGAGTTCCCCTACGAGCCACCGGGCTGGACGACCGAAGGCCGCGAGGCCATCCTGGCGGAGACGTTGGAGATCGACGAGGACGGGTGCGTGCCCGTGCCTCAGCGCCCCGGTCTCGGCTTGGTCATCGACGAGGAGAAGCTACGGCGCTTTGGCGAGAAGCTGTACGACGAGACCCTGGGTTGAACCAACGAACGATGTCGTCGCGTTGGGGCAGTGATCGCACTCTCGGCGCTACGCGTCCGAGCCGGATCGCGTGCGGCTTGGTGTTTCTGGCGCTTCTGGTCCCGGTAGCGCCAGCCACCGCCGAAGACGTGACCCTCCTCCTCGGCCTCGGCCTCGGCGCCGAGTCGGAGGAACGCGGGGACGGATCCATCGCCGTCACCGGAGGCGGCCTCGAGGCCCTGAAGCGACGCCACTCCTACGGCGCCGCCGACAACGTCGTGCTCGACTTTCAGGAGGAGCACGGCGGTCGGCACTACATCATGGGCGACGTGGTCGAAACGGAGGAGACTCCCAAGCTTCGGATCCGCGTGCTCGGCACGGACGACGAGACCCAGCTCGTCGTGGTGAAGAACCAGGCGCTGGCCTTCCAGACCCGTCCCGCTCGCCGTGACGTCGATCTCGAGTTCGTCGACCAGGGCTTCGACGCTTCACGTGACAACTACTACTACGTTCGCGTGCTCCAGACGGACGGCAACCTGGCGTGGAGCTCGCCAATCTGGTTCGAGCACAGATGACCCGCCCACGCCTACTCCTCGCGCTCCTGTCGTCAGGCATCTGGCCCTTGGCCTGCGCCCCGTCGCCGGACGACTCCATGACCGGCGAGCTGCGAGCCAGAGTGACCGAGCTACGGCGCGCCGTTGCGGCGGAGCCGACGACGGAGGTGACGCTGTTCGAGCGCGCCGAGGTGTTGCAGGAGTGGGTCGACGTGTACTCTCTCACCGGCGGTCCGGTACCCGTCAACCTCACCCTCGATCTGACGATGATCCGTTTCACCGGGGCCGACGGTCACACCGACTGGATGCCTCCCGGGATCGAATGGCGCTGGGAGGACACCCTGACCGGGTTCGACCGCTACGTCGAGGAGCTGGGTATCAAGGACGACCATCCTGGTGCGCTCGGCGGCTTTGCCTGGGCGGGCAGCGGCCGCGCCACGGCCGGCGAGGTCACCACCCTCGAGCTGCACTACACGGCCGGCACGAGAGGTCTCGAGCCGGGCGGCGGCTTCCTCTTGGGCCGCCAGATGATGGCCGACCACGGAGCGTTCCAGAACGACGATCCGAAGGCTGCCAACTACGTCTCGATCTCCAGCTCCAGAGAGGGGTCCTCCTTCGAGCCCCACCGCCTGCCCCTGGCGGGCATGCACGGCGGCTTCTTCGCCTACCGGCCGGCGCCCGCCTACCGTCTCCGCGGATCGCCCCTCCAGCCCGGCGACGTCGTCACCTTCACCCTCGGCGACACCGTGGGAGGCGGGCCGGGATTCCGGGTCCAAACCCTCGCCAGCGACGAGATGCTCGTTCCCTTCTACGTCGATCTCGAAAGCCGCGGCAACTTCCTTACGCCCGACTGGGAGGCCCTGGAAGTGGTCGGCCGTGACGAAGTCGTGGCCGTGCGGGCGGTGGCGCCTTCGGTGGTCGCGGCCGGCGAGCCGTTCACCCTGCGGGTACGCACGGAAGATGCCTTCACGAACCGTACCGAGGCCGTCACCCCCGCCTTCACCGTGCAGCTGGAAGGCGCCGACGGTCCCCTCGGCGACAGCCGCGAGCTGCCGGCGGGCGGCGGTGCGTTGCAGCAGGTCGAGGGCCTCTCGATCGCCACCGGGGGGACGTATCGCTACCGTGTGACCTCCGCGGACGGCGGCCTGGAGACGCTGTCCGCGCCCATCTGGGTGGAGCCGGAGGTCCGGCGGCGGATCCTCTGGGGAGAGACCCATGGTCACACCTCATTCGCCGAGGGACAGGGCACTCCCGATGCCTTCTTCCGCTACGCACGCGAAGACGCGCATCTCGACTTCGTGACGCTGTCGGAGCACGACATCTGGCTCGACGCCTCCGAGTGGCAGACGCTGCAGGAGCACACGCGGCGCTCCAACGAGGACGGAGAGATGATCGCCTTCCTGGGCTACGAGTGGTCCGCCTTCCGCTCCCGCGGCGGGCACCACAACGTCTTGTTCCGCGATGCCGGCGCGGACCTCGTGGCCATGCGTCAGGCGGATCGGCTGCCGCTGCTCTACGAAGCGCTACGGTCCCGTCACGAGCCTCAGGACGTACTCATCATCCCGCACGCCCATCGCGCCGGAGACTGGACCCGCAGCGACCCGGATCTCGAGAAGATGGTCGAGATCTACTCGATGCACGGCTCCTTCGAGTGGTTCGGCAACCGCTATCTGCAGAGTGGCTTCGAGATCGGCTTCGTCGCGGCGTCCGACGATCATCGCTCCAAGCCGGGCTACGCACCGGGCAGCACCCGCGGGGCCCTCTCCCAGCGCGGCGGCCTGGCCGCGGCCATAGCCCCCGAGAAGTCGCCCGACGCCGTCTTCCGAGCCCTGCGCTCGCTGTCGGCCTATGCCACCTCCGGCGAGCGCATCCTGCTCGAGGCGAGCCTCAATGGCCACCCCATGGGCACGCGTCAACCGGCCGCCGATCGGCGCGAGATCTCCGCGCGCGTGTCTGGCACCGCGCCCATCGATCGTATCGACGTGGTCAAGAACGGCACCGTCATCTTCCACCGTGACTTCCTCTCGTCTCCGCTCGCATCGGAAGTGACGGTGCTGGTGAGCTTCGAGTCGTCCTCAGAGGTCTTCGGCGAGGTCGTCGACAACCCACGTCCCTACCGCTTCTGGCAGGGGACCCTGGACGTGTTCGGCGCCCGCGTCGACGCGGTCGAGCCCGTGGGCCTCGACAACCCACACGTCGACCGCGCATCGATCGATCCGGAGAGGCCGAACCGTGTTCACTTCCTGACCAACACCCGCGGCAGAGCCGACACGATGCTGGTCGTTCTGTCCGAAGCCGGAGCCGCCACCCGCTTCGACTTCGCGCTCGAATCCACCCGCGAGCGCGGCTTCGCGCAGGGAATCCGCCAGGCCCAGACCCTTCCCGCAGAGAGCTTCGGCCTGCAACTGGGCGAAATGATCGACGGGCGCATCGAGCGCAGCTTCTCGGTAGGGCAGCACACCGATCGCATCCATCTGCAGCTCGTCGACGCAGCGGGGGACCTCGATCGGGGGATCGACTTCACCGATCTAGAAGAAGTCGCCGACGGCGACTACTACTACGTGCGCGTCGTCCAACTCGACGGCTCTCGCGCCTGGTCGAGTCCCTTCTGGGTCGGACGCCGGGAGGTCAGCGACTAGCAGATCCCGGACCCGGGGGGCGATGACGCCCTTCGCCGCCGGCCGGACCACGGTCTGTCGAGGAGCGCCCTGCCAGTCATGACCTGCCACGGCCCCAGCTAGGGCACGAACCAGATCGGCGACGACCAGGCGCGCTCCTGAATCGTCGCCGGCAAAGCGGGGCGCGGCTGGGTACCGGCGCGAACCGCGTCCCAGGTCGACCAACGGCAGGTCGGGTTCTCGAGCGCCCGGACGTAGTAGAAGGCGCGCTGCGAGGGATTGAAGTCCGGATCGCGCCACAGCGTGACGAGCTGCGAGGCGCCAGCCCCCTCGGTGATGGAACAGTCGCTCAAGTCGACACGGGCATCGTTGTCGGGACAGCGGCGGGTTTCGGGATCGACCTCGAGGCCGTCGGAGCAGGCCACATCGTAGACGCGCTCGCGAGCCTCTCCGCCGGCGAGCCATCCCTTGACGACCTGCACGCGCTGAAGTGCCGCCCCGATCGGATCCTTCAGCGCAGAAACGAGAAAGCGCGGTGGCGTGGAGCCGCGAGCCGCGAGAGTGGCGCCCATCGGCACGCCGCCGGCGTAGGCCAGGGCCACGGCGTCGGTACGCTCGGCGAGTTCGTCGGAAAACTCATACCCCGCGAAGAGCCGCACCTGGAGCCGCGGTCCGCTCGTCGCAAAGGCCTCCTTGCGCCGCAACGCGTCGTAGATCGACTCGCGGGTGTTCTCCTCAGCCCACACGCCCGCCAGCCCCGAGGCGCCGAAAAAGCGGGTGAAGATCTCGGTGTAAGTAGCGAACAGGCCGTCGCCTGAGGTGGGCACAGAGCCGCGGATCTGAGGCGTCGCGTCGAGGATTCCGACTTTCGAGTAGAAGTTCGATTCGTCGAACGAGCCGCCGCCGTTGTGGGTGTCACTCGAGCCGATGAGGCCGAAGCGATAGGGATTGAAGCCCGACCGTCCCTGCATCTCCAAGCCGTTGAGGTACGCCTCGCGCACGTAGCTTCCCCACGGCCGGCTCTTGGTCCACCTCGCAGTGCGATAGGGGTAGATCTCGAAGTCGGCCCACTCGTCATTGCGCGACAGCGCCGGGTGGGTCTCGGAAGTGCCCTTGGCCTGGGTCACCTCGACCAACGGCTCGTTGCGCATGCGGCGCTCGGCGTAGGCGGCATCGAAGGGCCGCCCGTCGAAGGTCTCGAGGGCGAACATATGACCGTCCGAGCTGTTGGAGTTGTGCGGAATGGCGAGGGCCTCGATGCCCTCTTCACGCAGCTCGTCCATCCACTCCCATAGCTCTTCGGGATTCACCGAGTCGATCCGGCTGAACGGGATCTCGGGCGCGGCGCGCCCGCGAAAGATGACGTTTCGATGCAGGTTGCCGCCGTAGCCCGACGTGTACTCGTAACCGATGAACGTGGTCAGCGTCCCGGGCTCGTAGTGGCGCTCCGCCGACTCGATGGTGCGCTTCCAGGCCGACCGGATGACGTCGCGGTCGAGGTGCTCGCCGATGTAGCTGCCGCTACGAAACGCCGCGAACCTTTCGTCGGGCGTTCGAGCGTCCATGAACAGCGGCGCCTCGTCGAGTTCGGAGAGCGGATGACTCGGATCGGACATGGCCTCCAACATGCCTAGATAGTTGGCGTGGTCGGTCACCGCGGTGAAGTCGAGCGGCCGGTCGAGCTGGATCTCG
>JAYZDP010000020.1:0-7633 GCA_036337765.1 Acidobacteriota bacterium | reverse complement strand
GATAACAGCAGCGTGATTCCGATCCACCAGCGCTTCATCGACCCGACTCCTCCTCCGCACCGAGAGCGAAGAGCATCGATTCGTACGACTCGGCGAGCGTGAGCTCGTCGAAGCGACCGAGATCGGGCTCGGCGACGAGTGGCGCGGCGGCGACCGAGCCGGCGGCGATGCCGCCTACGAGAGCGATCGCACCGCTGGCTTGTGCCCAGCGAGGCGCGAGCGACAAGCTCCACAAGTCTTCGGCGCGGATACGGCGCACCAGAGCTCGTGCAGACGCCTCCGAGCTCACCGGCACCGGCGGTGCCTCGAGCGCGGACCAGGCCCTTGCGAGCACCTCGAAGCGGGCCGCCAGTTCAGGGTCGGCAGCTAGACGCCCCTCGAGCTGCGCCAGCTCGGGCGTTGCTGGTCCTTCGCAGATCAAGAGAAGAAGGCGTTTGTCATCGTCCTCAGTCGGCATCTTCAATCCCCCAGAGCCCGCATGGCGCGAAAGAGGCGGCTCTCGACCGCCGACACCGAGATCCCCAACGTCTCCGCGATCTCTCTGTAGGACAGCCCCTCGAACTTGGCAAGCACCAGCACCACCCGCTGCGCCGGAGGCAGGGTGTCGATAAGCGCCCGCGTGGCGCGCCAGCGCTCGGCTGCTTCGTAGACACGATCGGGCTCCGGGCCAGCGTCGACCGGGGCGAACGCCGGTTTCTCCTCCTGCACGGAGAGCTGAAGAAACGAGACCAGCTTGCGACGACGCAGCTCATTGAGGCAGTGGTTGACGGCGATTCGGTAGAGCCAGGTGTAGAGCCGGCCCTTCGGCACTGCCTTTCGGCCGTTGCGGTACGCACGCAGGAAGACCTCCTGAGTAGCGTCCCGAGCGAGGTCGGCGTCGCCCAGGATGCCACGGCAGACGCGCTCGAGGCGCTCCTGATTGTCTCGTACGATCGATACGAAGGCATCGTCATCTCCCTGCGAGGCACGACGGAGAAGCCGCCACTCATTCAGATCGGGGCCGGGTTCCGCTTCCTCGTGGCGCACTTCAGCCTCATCCAGCAGGTGTAACCCGCGGCAGACAGAATCCTTGCGCTGAGATCCAAAGAAACGACGACTGCGGAGGGCTCGACTCAGCCCTCACGCCGCTTGAAGCGCTCCAGATGCTCCTCGACCAACCGATGGACCCCGATCCGCTGAAGCTCCGCCGACAGCACCAGGATCTGGTTCGCCTTCAACGGGTGGTCCTTGTAGATGACGTCGAGCACACCCTTGAGTGCCGCCTCGAGCTCGGGATCGTTCGCCGCCTGCACCACGACGCTCACCCCTGGACGCGATCCTCGGCGTCTGGGTGCATCTCTTCCGGGTCGTACGAATACAGCAGCGAACGCACGGTCTTTTCCGGGGCGAGCTCGAGGCCTTCCGCGTAGCCCCACATGTCGATCGTTTCCCACGGGCAGTAGCGCGCGCACAGCTGGCAGCCGATGCAGCGCAGGAGATCGACTTCGACGAGCTTCATGAAGTCAGGATGCTCGGGGCCCGGCACGATCTCGATGCAGTCGACCGGGCAAAAGGCGATGCAGGCTTCACAACCCGTACAACCCGTCTGGTCGATGACGGCAAGCTGCTTGGGGTCCTTGGGGCGAGGCGCTTTGTCGACCTCGATCTTCGCGGTATAGGGGAAATCGACAGACATGAGAATCCTCGTCGACGAGCAGCAATAGGGGCCCTCGTGGCCCATGAATGCTACCAGAAAGCCGGGTGCCCAGATGCGGCCCCGTGAGACAATCGGCCGGTGTCTGAGCAAGCCATCCTACGCTTCGTGGAGGCGCCTACGGAGGGTGATTTCGAGGCCCTTGCGCACCAGGCGTTCACCTATCAGTACGCATCGGTAGCGCCCTTTCGGACGCTCTGTGACCGTCGTCGGGCGACGCCGGACACCGTCTCGTGCTGGGCCGACATTCCGATGGTTCCGACCCGCGCTTTCAAATCGACGCCCCTCCATACCGCCGCGCCCAAGATCGTCTTCCGCTCCAGCGGGACGACGGACGCGGCGACGCGTAGCGAGCACCATCACCCCTTCCCAGAGCTCTACCACCGCGTCGTCGAGCGCTCCTTCCCCGCCTTCTGCATCCCCGATCATGATCGAGTGCCGATGCTTTCGCTGATCCCCACCCTGGCGCGCGTCGAGGACTCGAGCTTGTCGTTCATGATCGATCACGTGATGGCGACCTTCGGCACCGACGCCAGCCGCAACGTCGTAGGTGCCCGTGGAGTCGATCTCCGCGCTCTGCGCTCGTGGCTGGGCGCTCGCCAGCGCGAAGCCGAGCCCTGCCTCGTGCTAGCGACGTCGCTGAGCCTCGAGCAGTGCGTCGAGGGGCTCGAGCGGCTGGGGCTGCGCTTCCGCCTGCCGCCGGGCTCGGCGGTCTTCGAGACCGGCGGGCTGAAGACCCGTAGCCGTGAGATCGACCCAGAGGATCTGCGAGCCAGGACCGAGCACCGACTCGGCGTGGGCCGCGACAGGACCGTAATCGAGTACGGCATGACCGAGCTCACGAGCCAGGCCTACGGCGGAGCTTTGCTCGACCGAGCCCACGACGTGCTCCTGTGCCCGCTCTGGATGCGATCCCGAATCGTCGATCCGGAGACCCTGCTTGAGGCGCCGGACGGCGAGATCGGCCTGATCGCACTGCTCGACCTCGCCAACATCGGCTCCGCGATCCACGTGCTGACCGAGGACCTTGGTCGACAGGTCGATGGTGGGTTCCAGTTGGTCGGCCGCGCCACCGGAGCGGAGCTGCGCGGGTGCTCGCTGACCGCCCAAGAGCTCGCTCAGCCAGCAGAATGACTGCGGCCGCTGAAGTCGCGGCGACTTGGAAGCGCCTCTGTGTGCGGGGCGCCACGACCCTGAACGAGATTGGGCCGACGCGGCTTCTTGAAGCCTGGAACGGCGCCATCCAGACGTTCCGAGACCCCGAGACCCAACAGCGCAACCACCTCATGCCCGACCTCGCCAGACAGGTCGGCATGTCAGAGCCCTGTCTGGCGGCGAGCCTGGAGGCCCTCCTCGACGGTTTCGCGCCCCCTTTCTCCGCGGAGGTCTTCACACGGGTCTCCGCTCAGCGCGCGGCTGGGCCTTTCGTCGTCGTCCTCGCCGCCACGGTGCCGGGTCTGGCGCTGCAGCCGCTGCTCGCGGGTCTCGCCCTAGGCCGGGCGGTGCTGTGCAAGCAGTCGAGCCGCGAGTCGAGCTTCACTTCGGCGTTCGTGGCCGAGCTCTCGCGTCGCGAGCCAGCACTGCGGGGTGCCGTTGCGACCGTGACCTGGAAAGGTGGCGACGCCGCTGTCGAGGAGCCTCTCTTCGACAGCTCGGACGTAGTCGCCTACGGCAGCGACGAGACTGTCTATGCGATTGCGGCGCTGGCGGACTCACGGCTCGTCGCGTTCGGAGCGAAGGCGTCGATCGCCGTCCTCGGTAGCGGCCCTGCCGACCTGGACTCGATCGTCGAGGGCCTCACGCGTGACATATGCCTCTTCGACCAGCGTGGTTGCCTCTCGGTGCAAGCGATCTATACCGAGGGCCGCGAGCTAGCCGAGGCGCTTCACGCCAGGCTCGGATCGCGAGACCACGGGCTAGGCCCCGCCGCCCGGACCTGGCCTCCGGGCAAGGCGTCGGCCGCAGCTATGGGGCGGGTCCGCCACGAACGGGACGCAGCGACCCTGCTTGGCAAAGCGGTCGCCGATCTGCCGATCGGCGCGGGTACGGTGATTCTTGATCCGGAACCGCGTTTCGTTCCCTCCCCCGGGCTTCGCGCAGTCCGCATCCACCCGCTCGACTCTCTCGTGGAGCTCGCTGAGGCACTCAGCCCACTGCGAGGTCGACTTCAAGGTGCCGCTGTCGCGGGCACTTCGAGTGCGGAGCTGGCCAGGATCTCCGAGCTGGGTTTCTCACGGGTCTGCCAGCCGGGCGAGCTGCAATCGCCCCCGGCAGCCTGGACCAATGGCGGCATCGACCTGGTCGAACGCCTATCCGTGCCGCCCGTGGTCAGCGGTTGAGAATCCGGTTGAGGGTCGCCTCGGGCGCCACCCAACCGTCTGACGAGATGCGACCCACTTCTTTGCCGTCGACCAGAACGACACCGGTCGGCACGCTCTTGATCTTGTACTTGCGCGCCTGCGCGTCCTGGCTGAAGTTGCTGCGGGCCAGACCGTAGAAGTCGACGTCGACCTTCGACCCGGCCAGTCCTTCGGCGACCTTCATCGCCAGCGGCACCTTCTGCTGGCAGAAAGGACACCAGGAACCAAAAAAAACCAGCAGCCTGACGTCGGCGCCCTGCGTGCGAAGGTCCGACATCACCGCCGACTGCGGCGCGTATGCGGCCGAGCGGTCGGCGTAGGTGGCGTTGTAAGCGGCGATGCCAGCTGAGTCCTGCCAGCCCAGAAGGGGGGGCTTCTGCGCCATCGTGACGCGAAAGCCGTCGAGGGTGAAACTCGCACCTTCCGCTCCCACCGACAGCGGACCCACAGCCACGAAGGCGGCGTCGGCGAGGATGTCGATGGAACCGTCACCGCGACCCGCGAGCTTCATGATCGGAACGCCACGCACCAGTTGATTGGCCGGCTGGACGATCACCGGCGTCGACAGTGACTTGGCCACCACCAGGAAGGAGCGCGCCGACTGCGACCAGTAGACGTCGGCATCGGACGCCGCGCTACCGTCGATCTGCACCATGTAGTCGCTGCTCTTGACGAAGCCCGTGAGCGGCTGCGCCGCAGCGGGCGCAGCACCGACCCCCAGGATGAAGAGAGGGATGATTGCGATCAGACAAGGTCGTCTCAACATGGATTCTCCGGATAAGTGCCGGTCCTAGGCGCCGCCCTCGATCGACGGCGGGAGACCCCGATAGGTCTCGCGAACCGTTCCGTCGGCGACGAGGAACGACCGAGGCAGCTTGCGGTACAGCGGTCTGAGCAAACCGGGAGGGGCCTCGCGGGTCTCGAAAGACGGTCCGTGCTGCCAGAAGAAAGCCTGGCTTTGCTCCGGAGTGACCGCCGACAGCACCCACAGCCTGGGACCCTCCGCGCCCTGCCAGTAGCGATTCAAACCATCCACCGACTTGCCGAATTCCTCGTCCTCGAGATCGGCGAGAACGACCAGATGCTCGCCCTCTGCGAGCTCTGGCACCAACGTCGGCAGGCACAGCCGCTCATCGCCCGTGCCGGTACAGACCCCCGCCACCTCGGTACCGGGACGCAGCCGGGTCGCGAGGTCGTCGAGTGCAAGGTCGGGCGCCAGAAAGGCCACGACCACCGCCGCTGCGGACAGGCCGCCGGCGAGGGCGACTTGTCTGCCGACCCGGGCTCGCCAGGCGACCGCGAGGCTCGCTAGGACCAGCGGCGGCACGAGTAGCGCAAAGTCCTGCCAGAAAGCCTCGGCGGGAGTTCGCTCCAGGAGACTACCGAAGCAACCGCAAGCTGCGTCCTCGAGCTCGACCCCCTGAACGAACCGCATGTAGGCCCGGCCATTGAGAAACAGGAACAAACCCACCAGCAGGCCGGTCATGACCAGAGTCCAGACACGGCGTACGCCAGCCAAGAGCACAACGCCGAGAAAGACCTCGAGCCCGATCGCGGCCAGAGCCACGATCGAAGCCGGCAGGATCCCGGCCAGCCCCTCCTGCATGATGGTCTGCTGGGAGCTCTCGGGGTCGAGGATCTTGCCCCAGGCCGCGACCAGAAACGTCCCGGAGATGACCCCAGCCCCCGCCGCCGCGCCGCTGCGCCGCCACGGGTAGCCTTCGTCGGCACCGAACACCACCTCCACGCCCAGCGCCACGAGCGCGACCAAGAAAATTGGAAAGAGCAGGCTCAGAAAGCTGGCCGACATCCCGGGGAGCGAGAACGGGAAGAGGAAGCGACTGATCGCAGACAGCAGGAAGAAGAAGACCACGAGCCCCGGGCCCGCGTAGAGCAGAGCTTGCTTCTCGACCGGTGCCTTGTAGCGGATCCTGAAGCTCGACGTATCGAACATAGCCGACGGGATCCTACCGGGGCGGCCTGAGAGCTAGCAAGAAAGTCGTGGCATTGAGTCGAGCAGCTCTTCGACAACCAGATCGAGGGCGCCGGCGCCGGCTGTTACGGCGTCGCTTCACTGGTTTTCGGCGCGCGCTCGCACCTTTCGAGGCCCGGGCGGCGGGGGACTTCCTGGGCACGACTCCATTCTACGGACCGACGTGGCAGAAAACCGCGTAAGTGCGCAATTCTCTTGGTATTCTCGCGCGTCGTGATTGCGGTCTCCGGCCTCGCGAAGGCCTACGGTCAGAAGTGCCTGTTCGAAGGCACGTCGATCCAGTTCAACCCTGGTGAGCGCTACGGGCTCGTCGGGGCCAACGGTTCGGGGAAGTCGACGTTTCTCAAGGTGCTCGCGGGCGTTGAGCCGCCCAGTGCGGGGTCGATCTCGGTGCCGCGCAGGGCACGCCTGGGAGTTCTCAAGCAGGATCACTTTCAGTACGAAGACGTACCGATCGTCCACGTCGTGATGATGGGCTCGGAGACCGTCTGGGCAGCGATGGAGGAGAAAGAGCGCATCCTCGAGGCCGCCGACGAGAGCTTCGACGCTGACCGCTACTCCGAAGTGGAAGAGGTCATTTTGGACCACGACGGCTACTCGCTCGAGGCGAAGGCCGCAGGGATCCTCGAGGGTCTCGGCATCGAGACCCCCCGCCACCACGAGCCCCTGTCGACGCTGTCGGGTGGCTTCAAGCTGCGAGTGCTTCTGGCGCAAGTTCTGGCGGCGGCACCCGACGTCCTGCTGCTCGACGAGCCGACCAACCATCTCGACATACTCTCGATCCGCTGGCTCGAGAAGTTTCTCGTCGAGTACGCCGGCTGCACGCTGGTCGTGTCGCACGATCACCGCTTCCTCGACAACGTCTGTACTCGCATTGCCGACGTCGACTACCAGACCATCCTGCTCTACAAGGGCAACTATGCGGCGTTCGTCAGTCAAAAAGTCGCGGAACGCGAGCGTAAGGAGGCCGAAATCTCCAAGCAGGAGAAGCAGATCGCCGAGCACCAGGCATTCGTCGATCGCTTCCGTGCCAAGGCCAGCAAGGCTCGCCAGGCCCAATCGAAGGTCAAGCTCATCGACCGTATCCAGATCGAGCGGCTGCCGCGGACCTCGCGCCGCTTTCCGAGCTTCCGTTTCGGCCAGGTGCGCCCGAGCGGCAAGGAGGTACTGAAGGTCGAAGGCATGTCGAAGTCGTTCGGCGAGCTGAAGGTGCTCGAGAACCTCGACCTGGTGGTCAACCGAGGCGACCGACTCGCCATCCTGGGCCCGAACGGCATCGGCAAGTCGACGCTTCTGAAGCTCCTGGTCGACGACCTCGCCGCCGACACCGGCACCGTCGAGTGGGGCTACGAGACCCACCCCGGCTACTTCGCGCAGGATCACCGCGAGCAGCTCGAAACGCCCAAGCAGACTGTCGAGGCCTGGCTGTGGGACCACTGCCCAGGCGAGCCGATCGGCTTCGTACGTGGCCAGCTCGGCGCCGTCCTCTTTTCGGGCGACGACGCCGAGAAGAAGCTCGGCAGCCTGTCGGGGGGCGAGGCGACGCGACTGGTGTTCGCGAGGCTGGCTGTAGAAAAGCCCAACGTC
>JAYZDP010000019.1:0-11734 GCA_036337765.1 Acidobacteriota bacterium | reverse complement strand
CGGTCGGCGCCGAGAACGGCGATGCCGCCTGGCCCGGGTTCCGCGGCCCCGGCGGTACTCCCGTCTCGGACAACGACAAGCTGCCGTTGCACTGGTCGGTAACCGAGAACGTGGAGTGGCGGGCGGACATCTCTGGGCTTTCATGGTCGTCGCCAATCGTGGCCGGCGACATCGTTTTCGTCACCAGTGCCATCGGTGCGCGTGAGACCACCAAGAACGCCCAGCTCGGGACCGACTTCTCCAACGACTACATCGCGGAGCTGCGCGAGCAGGGCTTGCCGATCGGCGAGGTGATCGAGAAGCACAACGAGCGCTTCATCGAGTTCCCCGAAGAGACCGAGCTCGACTACGCGCTCGTGGCGCTGTCACTCGAGACCGGCGAAGAGCTGTGGCGGCGTACGTTCTTCTCGGGCCCGCCACCGGGCGGCCGTCACGCCAAGAACACGTTCTCATCCGAGACGCCGGTGACCGACGGCGAGTCGGTCTACGTCTACGTCGGCAATCTCGGCCTCTGGGCCTTCTCGCTCGAGGGCGTGGAGCGCTGGCACCGCGAGCTCGACGCCTTCGACGTCTACATGAGCTTCGGCCCCGGGGGCTCGGCAGCCCTGACCGAAGAGCACGTGGTGATTCTCAATGACAACCAGGAGCACCAGTTCATCGCCGCCTTCTACAAGAAGGACGGGCGCGAGGCTTGGCGAACGGCGCGCCAGACCGTGCCGCAGGACCGCATGATCCGTACCTCCTGGTCGACGCCGTTCGTCTGGCGGCACGATCTGCGCACCGAGATCGTGGCCCTGGGCCCGTTCATGGTGCTGAGCTACGACACCCGTGGCAACGAGCTGTGGCGCATGTCGAACCACTCCGCCCTTCCAGTACCGACTCCGTTCGCCTACGGCGGCAACCTGTTCGTCGTCTCGGGCGTGCTCGGCGACCGGTTCCGGCCCATCACTTCTATCCGCCCGGGCGCCTCGGGTGATCTGACGCTGGAAGAAGGTGCCATGAATGGCGAGTTCGTGCGCTGGTACGACAAGGCTGCCGGTCCCTACATCCCGACCCCGGTCGCCTACGACGGCTCGATCTGGGTGGTGTACGACAAGGGGATCTTCGCCCGCTACGACGCCGACACCGGCGAGCGTCGTTACCGCGGCAGGATCGAGGGCTCGTCGGGTGCATTCTCTGCCTCACCGTGGGCCTACCGCGACACGATCTTCGCGATCGACGAGGAGGGCACAACCTTCGCCTTCGGTACCGGCGACGAGTTCGAACAGCTCCACGCCAACCCGCTGGGCGAAAAGGCACTCGCCTCGCCGGCGATCGTCGGCGATCGCCTTCTGATCCGGACCCGCAACCAGCTCTTCTCGATTCGCGAGCGATAGCGGCTGGCCGGCTGCCGGACGTTTCCGGGCACTAGGCCAGATGACCGAGCTCGTAGTAGGAGTCGACCGTAGCGCGAAGCGTTTCGTCGATCGAGTAGGTCTCGAGGCCCAGCTCCTCCTTGGCGAGCAGGCAGTACGAGCGCGGCGAGTCGTAGGTCTTCTCCGCCGGTTCGTCGCCGTTCATGACCTCACCGCCGATCTCGGTCACGGCGGGGTAGAGCTCCCGTAGGCGCGACTGGAGTTGCCAGGTGAATAGCTCCCCGGAGCGGTCGGCGGCCGAAAGGATGTAGCGCGAGCCGTTGCGGGCGACTGCCGACTCGGCGCAAAGCCGGTGCGCTCGCGCCACGTCTCGCACGTCGGTGTTGTTCCAGAGCATCCGTCCGTCGGGCGACTTCCTGTAGTCCTTGCCTTTCATCATGAAGAAGATGCAGTTCTGCCAGCTCCAACCCTGATCATGGTTCGTGCACATCAACGGGCCGATGACGTGCAGTGGCAGGATGGCCATCGCCTCGAAGGTGCCGTCGGCGTCGGCCTCTTCGTACAGCAGGCGTTCCGAGTTGGCCTTCGCCATGGCGTAGGCGATGTTGCGGTTCTTCGGGATGTTGTCTTCGGTCCAGCGGCCCTTGTAGCCTTCGAGGTTGTCGCCACACCAGTCCTTCTCGGTGAAGACGTAGCCCTCGGGTCGCGGGTGCCCTACCGCGGCGAACGAACTGGTGAACACGAAGCGCCGCACGGTGCCCGCCTTCTTTACCGAATCGATGACGTGGCGGTTCTCCGTGAAGCAGCCGTCGTAGACCTCCTGTGGGGTCTCTTTGTTGTAGCCGACAGCGGCGCCGGCATGAATGACGGCTGAGCAGCCGGCGAAGGCGTTGTCGTAGCTGCCGGGCTCTTGGAGATCGCCCGTGCCGAGCTCGACCCGACCCCCGAGGGCCGGGTCGTCGTTCATCGCGGTCAGGTGGTCGATCTTCTCGGGCAGGCTGGTATCGCGCACGCAGGCGCGCACCTCGTAGCCCTGCTCGAGGAAGTCGTGGACGATCCACGATCCAATGTATCCGCTGGCGCCGGTCACCGCGACCGGGCCGTCTGCGGCGGAGATTGCGGTCATCTCTAGCGCTGGAGCTGCGCGCTCAGCCACGACACCAGCTCGGGGCCGAGCGACGGGTTCTTGGCGAACATCGGCATGCCGTGCTCGGTTCCCGCGAAGACCTTGGCCGTTGAGGCGTCGTTCGGCGAGCCGTCGACGGCGCCGCTGAGGCGGTCCGCGACACCGGGCGTGATGCCATCTTCGCTGGCGGCGGCCGCGAACACGGCCAACCCGGCTGTGGACCCAATGTGCGCTACCGCAGCGTCGCTCGGGGGTCCCGACAGGAGCATCAGGGTCTTGACCGAGTCGTTACGGCTGGCGAGATCGGCGGTGAGCATGGCGCCGCAGCTGGCGCCGCCGGCGCCGATACGTGCGCTGTCCACGCCCTTCTGATCGACCAGGAAGTCCATTGCTGCGTCGAGGTCGCCGTGCGAGACCTGCAGCAGCTTGGGGAACGACTCCCGCGAGAAAGGCTCGCCCGGGCTGTCGCCGAAACCACGCAGGTCCATGGCTAGCACGTGGACTCCCGAGTCGACCAGATACTCGGTGAGTCGTGCCCAGGCGGTGCGATCCATGTTGCACTGGTGAATGAGCAGCATTCCAGGCCCAGGGGTGCCGGGCGAGGTGTAGGTGGCCGCCAGCTTGGTGCCGTCGGCGCCAACGATCTCGACGTCGGTGCCGGTGGCCGCGACGGCGGCAGTCGCGAGGAGGAGAACGGCGAGGCCGGTCCCGAGTGCTTTCATGGGTGCTCCTTTCGAGCGCTGGCGATAGTGGGAAGGCGCATTGTACGCCTACCGCGTCCCAGGGACCTTGATCGCCTGCCGCGGTGCCGACCCGACTCGCGCCATGCCGCCGTCGACGGCGATCACCTCGCCTGTGATGTAGCGCGAACCCTCGGAGGCGAGAAAGAGCACGACGTCGCCGACGTCGGCACCGTCGCCCCAACGCTTGAGCGCGATCTGTTCCTCGAGCTGCTCCGTCAGCCCCGGCACGGTGTTGCGGCTCTCTTCCCAGATCGCGGTCGCGATCAGCCCGGGGCAGATGGCGTTGACGCGAATCCCGCTCGGGCCCCAGTCCGCCGCCAGTGCCCGCGTCATCGCGTCGACCGCGCCTTTCGTTCCGGCGTAGGCGACGCGCCCCATCGGTCCGCGAAGGCTCGCAATCGACGAGATGTTGATGACCGAGCCCCCGCCGCGCTCGATCATCGCCGGGCCGAGACCGAGAGTCAGCATCAGTAGAGAGCGCACGTTGATCGAAAAGACCAGATCGAAGTCGTCCTCGGTGAGCGCGTCAGGGGTGCGTCGCATCGGGATGCCGGCGTTGTTGACCAGGATGTCGACGCCGCCGACCTCCGTCAGCACGCGCTCGGCGAGCTCGGTACCGGCGCTCGCCGGGGCGAGATCCGACTCGAGGATGACAGGGTCGTTGGTGAGCTCAGCCGCAACGCGGTCGAGGTCTGAGACGGTCCGCCCCGACAGCACGACCCGGGCGCCGGCGGCATCGAGGGCGCGGGCACTGGCTTCGCCGATGCCTCGGGTGGCGCCGGTTACGAGCGCGGTCTTGCCTTGGAGCTCACTCATGTTCGGCGACCCTAGCGCAATCGGGAGACGCTGCTCATGAGATGCTCTTGCCATGATCGAAAGAGAGCTAGACGTCACCACTGCCGAAGGGGAGATGAAGACCTTCATCTATCACCCGCAGCACGATGGCCCTCATCCGGTGGTGTTGTATCTGATGGACGCACCCTCGATCCGGCCAGCGCTGAAGGACATGGCGATGCGCCTTGCCAGTGCCGGCTACTACGTGATGCTGCCCTACCTCTTCTACCGTGGCGGACCGTTTCGCGAGTTCGGCGCCTCGGACGAAGACATGCACGCACGACAGGGGCTCATGGGTACGGTGACGCCGACGAACATTCTCTCCGACGCCGATGCCCTGCTGGCGCTGGCCGCCGAGGATGCCGCCGCTGCCGGCGGCAAGATCGGTGCCGTCGGCTTCTGCATGAGCGGCGGGCTGGTCATCTCGCTGGCGCGCGCGAAGCCGGATCGGGTAGCCGCTGTCGCCTCGATCCACGGTGCCTGGTTGGTGCGCGACACCGATGACTCGCCTCACCTGGGCCTGGATACGGTCGAGGCCGAGGTCTACTTTGGCTGGTGCGACAACGATCCGACCGCACCGCCAGAGGACGTGCCCGTGATGCGCGAGGCGCTCGAGGCCGGCGGCGTGAACTACACGCTGGACTGGCTCACCGATGCCCTGCACGGCTACGCCCCACCGGGCGCAGAGCGCTACAACCGCGAGGCCTCAGAGCTGCACTGGGAGCGTGTGCACTCCATATTCCGGCGCCACCTGGGGTGAGCAACGGGGGAGGTTCAGCGGTCGGTCGCTTCGGCTGCCGCGAGCCTCTCCGCGCGTAGTGCTGAGCGTCTGACCTTACCTGCGTCGTCGCGTAGGGGCTCGTCGACGTACTCGAAGGTGCGGGGAATCTTGTAGCGCACCAACAGGTCCGCGAGATGCTCGCGGAGCTCGTCGTCGTCGAGTCCGTCGTCGGCCTGAACGAGCGCGTGCACGCGCTGACCGAGGTCTTCGTCGGGCATTCCGATGACGGCACTCGAGCGCACCTCGGGGTGGGAGTCGAGCGCCGACTCGACCTCAGCAGGGTAGATGTTCGCTCCGCCCGAGAGGATCATGTCGGTTTGGCGGTCTGCGAGGTAGAGATAGCCGTCATCGTCCATCCAGCCCATGTCGCCGAGCGACTCCCAGCCGTCGCGCTTCTTCGCCTGGGCTCCGATGTAGTGGTAGGTCGAGCCCGGGCCGGTGTCGGGGATCATGAAGACCTCGCCGATCTCGCCCGCCGGTAGCTCCTGGCCGTCCTCGTCGAGGATCTTCATCCGGCAGCCCTCGCGCGGCCGTCCCACCGAGCCACGGTGCTCGAGCCACTCGCTGCCGTCGATCCAGGTCGCTCCCTGACCTTCCGTGCCGCCGTAGAGCTCGTAGATCCGGTCAGCTCCGAGCCACTCGATCCAGGCCTCCTTGAGCCACGCCGGACATGGGGCTGCGAGGTGCAGCAGGACCCGCAGTGCCGACCGGTCGTAGGCGTCCCGGGTCTTGGCTGGCAGACGCCAGATGCGCTGCATCCTCGTCGGCACCACCATCACGTAGTCGATGCGGTGGCGCTCGATGAGTCGCAACGCCTCCTCGGCGTCGAAGCGCGTCATGACCACGGCGTGGTTGCCACGCAGCAGCCCCGCCATCGAGAAGGCAAAAGGCCCGTTGTGGTACAGCGGTCCCGGCACCAGCTGCGCGCCGTCGTCGGGCATCTGGATCGGGCTTTCGAGGTCGAGGTCGACCTCGCCGGCATTGGCGGCGACGATGAGCTTGGGTCGGCCGGTGCTGCCGCCCGAAGTCATTGCTTTGTAGTGCTTGGCGGTGCGCTCGTCGAGGGCCGTGTCGTCGAGCGCCGGGTCCGGTTGGTAGCCGATAGGGACTGCGGCGCGCTCGCCATGCTCTGCAGGCTCCACACCGACCACGAGTGACGGCTCGGCAAGCTCGATGATCGCGTCGCGCTCGACAAACGGCAGCCGAGCCGAGACAGGTTGTGGGGTAGCACCCAGCTTCCAGGTTGCGAGGGTCGCCTCGTAGAACTCGATGCCATTCGGCAGCGCGATGGTCACGAAGTCGCCCTGCTTCACGCCCAGCTTCCGGTAGGCGCGGGCCAGCCGATTGCTCCGCAGGTCGAGTTCGCGCCGGGTCACCGACTCGGACTCGAAGGTGACCGCGGGGCGATCCGGATCGCGCTCCGCCTGCAGTCGGGCGACACCGCCGATGGACATCATCGCCATAGTCTTCACACTCCGTGTTTCGAACGAAGGCAGAGAGTATCGGCCTAGCGTCGTGTCGGAAAGGTCGGATCGGCTAGCCTAGGTCCGGCATGTCCGACCGTCCGCCACTGCCCGACTATCTAGGGGGCACGGGGATCCTGTCGGTCACGATCGCCACCCGGCGAGCTCGATGCAGTCTAGGTGACACTGGCGTGGCTCTTCGTCGTCGCCCGCACGCTGCACGCCGCTGTCTACATCGGCTTCAATCGCCTTGCCTATCGATTCGCCCTGTTCGCTTCGAGCTGCGTCGTCTTGGGCGTTCTCTGGATACGATTCGCACTGCAGAGTTGGCCAGCAGCATAGTGGCGGCGATAGGGTGACGGCATGACCCTCAACCGCTCTGTCCTGTCTCGTCTCTCCACCTCGAGCACTCGGCGTCTCGGCACCGTCGTGGCCTTGGCGCTTCTCGCTCTGTCCGTCGCCGTTGCTCAGGAGGCCGATCGCTGGCAGCCTGCAATGGACCGCTTCGCAGAGCTCGATCGGCAGACGCCGCCGACGCCGGGTGGAGTGCTCTTTCTCGGCAGCTCGAGCATCCGGATGTGGGACCTCGAGCGTTGGCTACCGTCGAGCGGTGCGGTCAACCGCGGCTTCGGGGGCTCAGAGATCGCGGACTCGATCCGCCATTTCGACACACTCGTCGCGCCGCACGCGCCGCGCGCGATCTTCTTCTACGCGGGCGACAACGATGTTGCTCGTGGCAAGAGCGCGGAGGTCGTCGCCGCGGACTTCTCGAAGTTCCGCGCGCTTGTAGCGCAGCGCCTGCCGCGCGCTCATGTCTACTATGTCGCGATCAAGCCGAGCCTGTCGCGCTGGACGCTCTGGCCCGAGATGGCGAGAGCCAACGCCTCGATCGCCAAGGCGGCCAAGACAGATCCACTGCTGAGCTTCGTCGACGTCGCGTCACCCATGATCGACAGTAGCGGCGAGCCGGTGGCGAGTCTTTTCATCGAGGACGGCCTGCACATGAACGACGCCGGCTACCAGATCTGGAGCGACATCGTCGCCCCCTTAGTTATCAATTAGCGGGGGAGGGCGCTCGCCGCGTAGGCCCGGAAGGGACCCGCGCGTGTAGCTGCCGGCTTGAGAGCTCGGCTCCGGGCCTGCGCGGCGAGTGCCCTCCCGGAGGGACAGCAAGTCTGAGGGAGCCGTGGCATGACGGCGGAAATGTCGGGTAGGTCTTTACCGTCATGACCCAGCACGGCCCCCTCAGACCCCGGCGTACCAGTGGAAACCGAAGTCGGAGACTAGGCTGCCGCTGCCCCTGCCGATCCCGGCCACCGAGTCGACCACCTCGATCGACTTGACGAACTTGAGGCTCTTGTAGCCGCACTGACGCTCGACCCGCAGGCGAACGGGCGCGCCGTTGCCGACCGGGAGGTCGCGGCCGTTGAGTCCATAGGCGAGGATCGTCTGGGGATGGACGACGTCGAACATGTCCAGGCTTTCGTACCAGCCGTCGACCGAGTGAAAGACGACGTAGCGCGCCTCGGGCGAAATACCGCCGGCGGCGTCGAGAAGCCGTGTGAGCGGGGCGCCGGTCCACTCCGCGATCGCCGACCAGCCCTGCTCGCAGACGTGGGCCGTGATCTGCGTGCGTGCCTGAATCCGGCGGATGTCGTCGAGCGAGAACGAACGCGGCGCTCCGATTAGGCCACTGACGGGGAGGCGCCAGTCGGCGAAGCCCTCGCGGAGCTGACGCTGATACTCCTCGTCTTCGGGGTTGGTCTGGCCCCAGGTCGGAAACTCCGGCGCGATTCGGCCCCGGTCGTACTCCCTCGCCAGGGGTTGATCGGCGAGGAGCATCCGCGTGGTGCCCATGGTCAGAACGTCTGCCATCCCCACCAGGCCGCCGCGCACCTGCGGTGGTAGGAGAGAGTCGCGTGCGCACCCGGTCACGAGGGCGCTGCCGAGAATGGACAAGCCTTTGAGCAGCCGGCGGCGAGTGAATCTCATGAGGGGTCCTTCGTTTCGGAGATTCTACCGATCGTCATCGAGCGCAGCCGTGCGAGCGCTCCCCGACCGAAGACCTCGAAGATGTGAACGGCGACGAAGGCGACGAGCACGACCGTCCCGATCGCGTGCAGCGTGCGAGCCGTTTGTCGACCGCCGAACATGTCCAGAAGCCAAGGCCACGCGGCCGCGAATGCGGGTGCTTGGGCGATGCCTGTTAGGAGCATGAGGGGGACATAGACGAAGACCAACGAGAGGTAGGAGAGCTTCTGCAGGGTGTTGTAGTCGAGCGGCGATCTCTGTTCGGGCCGTGGCCAGCGCAGATGTGCCTTGACGGTGGCCCAGAGCTGGCGCGGGGCCAGGTCGTTCCGGGTGGGGAACATGCGGCTCTTGTAGGTACCGCGCAGCAAGTTCCAGCCGACGTAGAAGACGCCGTTCAAGAGAAACACCCAGGCGAAAGTGAAGTGGTAGTTGCGGCCCCACATGCGGTCGCCGAGCTCACCCGCTTGGTCCCAGCTCAGTCCCCAGTCCGACAGCTTGAAGATTGCCGGGTAGCCCTGGTAGCCCGTGTCTCCCCAGTACAGCTCGGGGAAGTCGAGAAAGATGTGCACGCCGCTCCACAGCAGAAAGCCACAGGCGACGAGGTTCATCCAGTGACAGATTCTGACGCTGATCGGGTGAGCGGCCATGGTGGGGGGCGGGAGACGGGTCACGGTATCAGGCGAGGAGCGGGGAACAACGTCGAGATGCGCGTGCTATACAAGGGCCATGACGAGCGCTCGTCGCGGAGCCTGGCTCGGAGTCTTGGTCGGCCTTTCGTTGCTCACCGCGGTTGGGAGACCCGTCGCGACCGCCGACTCTCTCGACGCGATTCTCGAGGATCACTGGCAGTTCACTCTGCGGGAAGATCCGGTCCTCGCGACCCGGGTGGGTGTGCGCGACTACGACGGCAGGCTGGCGGACTACTCGCCCGCAGCCTACGAGCGACTGGTTGTGGCGAGTCGCGAGTTTCTAACGCGGCTGGAGGCGCTCGACCCCGAGGCCCTCGCGCCGACCGACCGCGTCAACTGGGAGCTGTTGAAGCGGCTGAATCTGGAGGCCGTGCAATCCGTGGAGGTCGGCTATCGCTACCTCGACACGATGACCGGATTCTCCACCTGGTACACCCAGCTCGCCTCCCTGCCGGACCGAGTTCCACTTCTGAACCGGGCTGACTACGAGAGCTACATCGCCCGGCTCCGCGACGTGCCGCGCTACGTCAAAGACGGCATGGCCCTGATGCAGGCGGGGCTCGACACCGGCTTCGTCCAATCGCGGGTGGCGCTCGAGGGCAGTGAGGCCGCGATCTCCACGCATCTCGTCGATCGGCCCGAGGACAGCGTCTTCTTCCAGCCCTTTTCGCAGATGCCGTCGTCGATCCCGCCCGAGACCCAGCGGCGCCTGCGGGCCGAGGCACGTGACGCGATTCGGGCGGCGGGGGTTCCCGCGCATCGGCAGCTTCTCCAGTACTACGAAGGCGAGTATCTTCCGCGGACCCGAACCGACATCGGTGCCTCGGGCCTGCCTGGGGGCGAGGCGCTTTACGCCTTTGGCATCCGCCGCCATACCACCACGTCGATGACGGCGGACGAGGTTCACGAGCTTGGCCTGTCCGAGGTGAGTCGCATTCGTGAGGAGATGGACGCGGTCATTTTGGAGACCGGGTTCGATGGTGACTTCGAAGTCTTTCAGGAGTTTCTGCGCACGGACTCGCGCTTCTATCCCGAGTCGGAAGAGGAGTATCTGGCGCAGGCCTCGCTGATCGCCAAGCGTCTCGACGGCGAGCTACCGCGGCTTTTCGGTCGACTGCCCCGTACGCCGTACACCATCAAGCCCGTACCGCCGGCCATTGCCCACAAAACGACCACCGCATACGCCGAGCCGGCGTCGCCGGACGGTTCCATCGCGGGGGTCTTTCGGCTGAACACCTCGCGGCTGTCCGAGCGCCCGCTCTACGAGCTTGAGGCCTTGACCGCGCACGAGGCGATGCCGGGGCATCTGCTGCAGATCACGCTCGCCAACGAGCTCGACCTGCCGATGTTCCGCCGCGTCGGCTTCGGTGTCACTGCGTTCGTCGAGGGCTGGGGCCTGTACGCTGAAAGGCTCGGGCTCGATGTCGGCTTCTACACCGATCCGTACGCGAACTTCGGCAGGCTGTCGTACGAAATGTGGCGCGCCTGCCGCCTGGTGGTCGACACTGGGATGCACGCCTTGGGCTGGTCGCGGCAACGGGCGATCGACTTCATGCTCGCCAACACCTCCTTGACGCCCCACAACATCGTCGCCGAGGTCGATCGCTATATCTCGTGGCCGGGGCAGGCGCTAGGCTACAAGCTCGGCGAGCTCAAGTTCCGCGAGCTGCGGTCTCGTGCGGAAACGGCGCTCGGTGAGTCCTTCGATCTGCGCGCCTTCCACGACGCGGTGCTCGAGAACGGCGCCATTCCGCTCGACATCCTCGAGGCCCACATCGATCGCTGGATCGCCGATCGATCTGGGTCGTGAGGCCGAGGGGCGGAGCTACGCCTGTTTGATGAGGATGCGAGCGCCGTACACCGAGGCGGCGATGTCCTCGCCGCGCTCGACCGGGATGCCGCGCTCCTCGAGAGCATCGGCGGCGGCGGCCGGATCGTCGGCGCGCAGCACCAGGGCGTACATGCCCTCTCGCCTCTCTCCCAGGAAGCTCGCAATGCGTGCGGCGAACGGACGCGTGGTGTCGGCAGGGGAGACGAACTCGATCTGGCCGCCCTTGGGCGGAGAGCAGACGACCCGCATCACGCCGCGCTCCGCATCTAGCTCGGGCTCCGAGACGTCGAGGCCGAAGCCGTGCCCGTATACCGAGGCGGCGGCACCGACGTCGTTTACCGCGATGATCGCGTGGCTGATGCCGGACAGACCCGGTGTCAGGGAGGTGTCGTCGGTCGTGTCCGTGAACGAGTTGTCGGGGTAGACGCGGATCAGGACTCCGTGTGTCGATCGGGGGTGGACGTCGCGACCACCTGCGCCTTCCATGAGCGGAAGCACGTCGAGTCCTCGGGCCAGCAGTTCCTCCGCCTCGGCGTCGGGATCCGGAGCTTCGAGCATTAGAGCGAACAGGCCCTGCCCGCGGCGGTCGAGGAACTTCTGCAGGCTCTGGCTGAGCGGCGCCTCGGGCCTGCCTGGCGACATCAGCTCGATGTTCGAGCCACCCTCTGGCACGCACATGGCCACGTGCGCTCCGAGGCTCTGCAGGCTCGACTCCGAAATGTCGACGATCGGCATGCCCAGCGCGTCTCGAAACGTGCTGAGAGCCTGGTCCCAGTCGTTGACGGCGATGGCGACACGGGGCATGGCGGTGATCATGGCCGGTGGCTCTTCTTTGCGCGATTAGGATGTGGAGCCTACTACAGGAGGAGACTATGACGTTG
>JAYZDP010000018.1:0-11035 GCA_036337765.1 Acidobacteriota bacterium | reverse complement strand
GCAGGGGCACTCCGAGGCGCTCTGCGAGGCTGCGCAGCGACGCCTCTGACAGCCACCTCTCCCGCTCCTGCAGGACGGTGAGCTCGTGGATCAGGTGGGGCAGGGCGCGGGGTGGCACGGCGGAAACCTAACACCCCGCTTCCACGGAAAGTAGAACGGGGTCGCCCGCTCGCGAAAGCGCGGGTAAGCTCTCTCCTCGATCATGGCGATCACGAAAGTTCTCATCGCCAATCGCGGCGAGATCGCGATTCGCGTCGCGCGCGCGACGGCCGAGCTCGGCATCGAGAGCGTCGCGATCTACCCTGTCGACGACGAGCACTCACTGCACGTGCGCCGGGCTGCGGCGGCCGTGGCTCTCGACGGAGTCGGCGCGGCGGCCTATCTCGACGGGCCGCAGATCGTCGAACGGGCTTTGGGCTGCGGTTGCGACGCGGTGCACCCGGGGTACGGCTTTCTTTCGGAGAGTGCCGAGTTCGCGACCACCTGCCACGAAGCGGGCCTGGTGTTCGTCGGGCCGACTCCTGAGCTGCTGGCACTTTTCGGCGACAAGGCACGGGCACGGGCCGTCGCGGTCGACAACGACGTGCCGGTGCTGGAGGGCACGACCGAGGCGACCACCCTCGAGGGCGCTGGCGAGTTTCTCGCGTCGCTCGGCGGCGCGGCGATGATCGTCAAGGCCGTTGCCGGCGGTGGCGGGCGCGGTGTCCGCGTCGTTCGGGCAGCTGGGGAGCTCGAGGAGGCTTGGAGTCGTTGCGCCTCCGAGGCGCGGGCCGCCTTCGGTAGCGACGAGCTCTATGTCGAGCGCTTTCTCGAGCGGGCACGCCACGTCGAGGTCCAGGTGCTGGGCGACGGCGAGAGTGTGCGTCATCTCGGTGAGCGCGACTGTAGCCTGCAGCGGCGCCACCAGAAGCTGGTCGAGATCGCTCCGGCCCCGGGCCTGCCAGACGGCCTGCGGAGCCGGATCCACAGCGCCGCCGTCCGCCTGGCGACGGCGGTTGGCTATTGCAGCCTCGGCACTTTCGAGTTTCTGATCGATGCCTCGGAGCTTGGTGACGACGCCTACTTCGCCTTCATCGAAGCCAACGCGCGGCTGCAGGTCGAGCACACGGTGACCGAGGAGGTCATGGGCGTAGATCTGGTGCAGGTACAGCTCGAGATCGCCGCGTGGCGAGCGCTTTCAGAGGTAGATCTGCCCCCCGAGCCGTCTGTTGCCAACGGTTTCGCGATCCAGGCGCGCGTCAACATGGAGACCATGACCGCTGAGGGCGAGGTGAAGCCGTCGGGCGGCACGATGTCGGTGTTCGAGGTACCGTCGGGCCCCGGTATTCGGGTCGACTCCTTCGGCTATTCTGGCTACACCACGAGTCCGCGTTTCGACTCGCTGCTCGCCAAGGTAGTGGCCCACCACCCCTCTGACGATTTCACTCGTGCGCGGGATCGCCTGGAGCGCTCGCTGGGCGAGCTGCGGGTGGACGGGGTCGCGACCAACTCCACGTTTCTGCGTTCGATCCTCCTCCATCCGACGGCGCTCGACGGGGATCTCTACACACGCTTTGTCGACGATCATGCCGGCGAGCTGGTTGCTGTTGCGACCGAGGTGTCCGCTGCGGGCTCGGAAGAGTCTCGGGCGCAAGGCACCGGTCGAGCGGGCGCCACGTTGGACTCGTCTGATCCGTTGGCGGTGCTTGCGTTCGGTCGTGAGGAGAATCCCGGCGGCAGGGCGCAGGCGGGCGCCACGGACGTCGAGGTGCCGGATGGCACGGTCGCGGTGCGCTCGCCCCTGCAGGGGACGATCGTGTCGGTGGAAGTGGAGGTGGGTGCCGTCGTGCGTGCGGGTGAGCTTCTGGTGGTGATGGAGTCGATGAAGATGGAGCACGAGATCCGCGCTCCCACCGGCGGCACGGTCAGCCGGATCGACGTGGCGGCCGGCGACACGTTGTGGGAGGGCCACGCCCTGCTTTTGGTCGAGGAGGCCGAGGTCGCCGGCGGCGGGGATGCGGTGGAAGAGGCGGTGAATCTCGATCGCATCCGTCCCGATTTGCAGGAGATCTACGACCGCCGGGCTTTCGGCCTCGACGAGAACCGACCCGAGGCGGTCGAGCGCCGGGCCGCGAAGGGCAAGCGCACGGCACGGGCCAACGTCTACGATCTGGTCGACGATGACACCTTCCTCGAGTACGGCCCCCTGGTGGTCGCTGCGCAGCGCCGCCGACGTCCGCTCGACGAGCTGATCCGCAAGACCCCGCACGACGGCATGGTGACCGGTGTCGGCTCGATCAACGGCGATCTCTTCGGCGATCCAGCGTGCCGGTGCGCGGTGCTGGCCTACGACTACACGGTCCTCGCCGGTACGCAGGGTACTCAGAACCACCGCAAGACCGATCGTCTGATCGCGGTTTCGATGGAGCAGCGGCTGCCCCTGGTGCTCTTCGCCGAGGGTGGCGGGGGTCGGCCCGGCGACACCGACAAGGGTGTCGGGGGACCCGGCGACACGACCACCTTCACCCACTTCGCACGCCTCAGTGGGCAGGTGCCCACCGTCGGGATCACCACCGGCCGCTGCTTTGCCGGTAACGCCTCGCTCTTGGGCTGCTGCGACGTGATCATCGCCACTCGAGACTCGAACATCGGCATGGGCGGACCGGCGATGGTCGAAGGCGGTGGTCTCGGAGTGTTTCTGCCCGAGGACATCGGCCCGATGTCGGTCCAGGTGCCGAACGGAGTGGTCGACATCGCGGTGGAGGACGAGGCCGAAGCGGTGGCCGTGACCAAGAAGTACCTGTCCTACTTCCAGGGCAGGGTGGAGAGCTTCGAGGTGCCTGACCAGCGCCGGATGCGCAGTGTCATCCCGGAGAATCGACTGCGGGTGTACGACGTGCGCAACGTCATCGAGACGCTCGCCGATACGGACTCGATTCTCGAGCTACGCTCCAAGTTCGGCCTGGGCATGATCACCTCGCTGATCCGGGTCGAGGGCCGCTCGGTGGGGGTGGTGGCCAACAATCCGGTCCATCTCGGCGGCGCCATCGACTCCGACGGCGCCGACAAGGGAGCGCGCTTTCTGCAGCTTTGCGACGCCTTCGACATTCCGGTGCTCTTTCTCTGCGACACGCCCGGCATCATGGTAGGGCCGGAGGTGGAGAAGACCGCGCTGGTGCGCCACGCCAACCGCATGTTTCTGATCGGCGCCAACCTGAGCGTGCCGCACTTCACGATCATCCTGCGCAAGGCCTACGGCCTCGGCGGCATCGCGATGGGCGGCGGCAGCTACAAGGAGCCGGCGTTCTGCGTCTCGTGGCCGACCGGCGAGTTTGGCGGCATGGGCCTCGAAGGGTCGGTCAAGCTTGGCTATCGCAACGAGCTGGCTGCGATCGAAGACCCCGACGAGCGCACGCAGCGCTACGAGGAGATGGTGGCCAAGGCCTACGAGGCAGGCAAGGCACTCAACCAGGCGTCACAATTCGCCGTTGACGACACCATCGACCCGGCCGAGTCGCGCACCTGGGTCGCGGGAATGCTGCGCTCCGTTCGTCCGCCGCCCCCCCGCGAGGGGAAGAAGCGTCCGGCGGTCGATGGCTGGTAGCACCAGTCGTGGATCGCGCAGAGTGACCTACCTGGAACTCCAGCCACGTCCCGAGCCCCGTCCTCTTTGATCGGTACGTCGATGCCCGCGCGGAAGCCGAAGCCGAAGTCGTCATCGAAACGTAGTGTGTGGTTGGTCATTGCGTCGAGCGCGTAGACGATGTCACCGTCTGAGACGCTGCCCACTAGCACACCGGCATAGACGTCGGCCCGCCGGCCAGGTGTGAAGTGGTAGTTGGCGCCGACGCTTACCATCTCGAAGTCGAAGTCTTCAGATACCCGACGCATGCTGCCGTGTTGGAGAGTCAGGTCTGTGTCGAGCTCACCGATGAAGGCTCCGAGCTCAATGCCGAGCAGATCACTGAGCCGGTACTCGACCTCGGCGCCGAAGCCGCCACCGCCCGCCGCCTCCAGAAATGCGGAGCTGCTTCCCGGCGCAGGGACCGTGCCAACGCGGTCGTCCCCAGAGTCGAGAGCGTGCGAGAACCCGCGAAGGGTCCAATGGGAGTCCTGCCACTGGGCCGGGGGCGTAGCAATCGCCAGGACGACGAGGGCACCGAGCGTTGTGGCAGCCATACGACTGACGGTCATGGATACTCCCTTCAGGATTGACCCATCGTTGCTACTTGGGCTGAAGATCCGCTGAGAGCTCCGTGTCATGATCGGCACCCGCTGCGCATGAGCGAACTGACGACCCACACTGTCGGGCTTCGGATCTTCTCCTACCTTCCGAACCCGAGGATCTGGAAAGCGACGATCACCGCTCGGCTCTGCGGGGTCGAGATCGATCTGCGAGGAGCGAAGCCCGGGGAGTTGGCGGACTGGCTCTGGGATTTTGACGCGCGCCCCCTTACCGACGCGGATCGCCACGACGACTCGGACACTGAGCGCCAGGGGCGCGTCGGTTTCCAGGGCAAGCTCCACAAGACCGACGCCTTTCTCGACGCCCACCCCTTCGGCACCGTTCCCGCCGCCTTCTCTCCCGACGGAGAGATCGGGATCTTCGAGTCCAACAGCATCATGCGCACCGTTGCGCGTCTCGGCGAGGACCGCTATCCCGCCTACGGATCCGATCCGTACTCGGCGTCGCGCATCGACAGCTTCCTCGACGCGTCGCTGGTGTTCGCGCGCGACTCGCAGATCTACCTGCTGGAGCTGGGCGGCGAGCAGATGCCAGCCGAGGTCCATCGGCGGGCCGCGGAGTCATTCGACACCTGGATGAGTGGTATCGAGCGCGGCCTCTCGCATGGGCGTCTGTTCCTCGTCGGCGACGAGATCACCCTGGCCGACGTCTGCTTCGTCTGCGAGCTCAGCCAGTTCTCGCGCGATCGCGCCGCGGGACGCCGGCTGGCGCGCAGCGGGTTGGAGCCCATCGTCGCCGACGACCTCGACCCGCTCTACCCGAGAGCGACAGCCCACTACCGCCGACTGTGCGCGCACGCTGCGTTTTCACCCGACGTCGCGCCCTACCTCGAGAAGCTCGAGCACGACGTAGCTCGGAGCAAGGAGACCGCATGATCGAGAGAATTCCGTTCGGCAGCACCGGCCATGAGAGCTCCCGGATCATCTTCGGCGCCGCCGCGCTCGGCAGCGGCAACCACGATCTCGGCCAGAAGGTCCTGGCGACGCTTCTCGAGAACGGCATCAACCACATCGACACGGCGGCCCGCTACGGCGACTCCGAGCTCGTCGTCGGCCCGTGGATGAAGGAGCACCGCGGCCGCTTCTTTCTCGCCACCAAGACCGGTGAGCGCACCTACGATGGCGCAAAGGAGGGCATCCACAACTCGCTGCGTCGACTCGATGTCGGGACGATCGACATGATTCAGTTCCACAACCTCGTCGATGCCGACGGCTGGGCAACCGCCATGGGTCCGGGCGGAGCGCTGGAGGCCGCGGTCGAGGCCCGCGATCAGGGCCTGGTGCGCTTCATCGGCGTCACCGGCCACGGCTGGGACGTCGCCCGCCGGCACATCGAGAGCCTCGAACGCTTCGAATTCGACTCGGTGCTTCTGCCCTATAACTACCCGATGATGAGCCACTCGGAGTACGCGGGGGACTTCGAGGCGCTGCTGGCGCTCTGCACCGAGCGGGGAGTCGCAGTCCAGACCATAAAATCCATCGCCCGCCGCCGCTGGCAGGCCGAGCCTGAGCGCCGCTACAGCTGGTACGAGCCGCTGCGCGAGCCGGCCGCGATCGACGCCGCGGTCCAGTGGGTGCTGCAGAGGCCTGGGATCTTCCTCAACACCTCGAGCGATGCCACTCTGCTGCGGACGATGCTTGAGGCGGCAACGGCCGAGCCCGAAGTGCGATCTGACGACGCGATGGCCGGTCTGAGCCATGGTCTCGAGATGGAGCCGCTCTTCGAAGCCGGGCAGAACGCGATCTGACCGCGCGAGTGCTGCGGTGCCGGTGTGTCGAGGGTCTCACTCGAGCCCGGAGGCGGCAGCGTGGAGGGTAGTGAGGGAGAGAGCATATTCCCGCTACCGTCGATGCATGAGAGCGACAGTAGACATCAACGATCAGCTCCTTCGTGAAGTGGAGAAATGGGCTGCGGAGGACGGCACGACAGTACGGGCGATCCTCGAGGAGGCGCTTTGGAGGCAACCTGGTTCATGGCCGGACACATTGCCGCCCTTTGCCGAGAGCATGGCGTCGATGAGCTCCTGACGCGAGATCGTGATTTCGGTCGGTTCGAGGGCCTGACCACGTGCGATCCGTTCGTCGAGCTTTAGGGAGCTAGATCCGATACACGCGCGCAGCCGTGTCGTAGAACATCGCCTGGCTTTCGTCCTCGGAGAAATCTGTGACGATCTTCTTGAGACCGTTCCACATCACCGTGTAGGAGATCGAGCGCCGATCGACCGGGAAGTTCGACTCCATCATGCCGCGCTCGGGGCCGAAGCACTCGATGGTGTGGATGTAGTAGGGGGCCTGGGCGGCGACCAGCTCGTCGGAGGTGGCCGGGGTAGAGCGGCTGTTCCAGCCGAAGCCATTGTCGGGCATCGCGAGGCCCCCGAGCTTGGCGACCACGTTCTCGTTGCGGGCGACCTCGACGATGTCGGGCTTCCACTGCTCGAAGATCTCTTCGCGCTTGCCGTCATACGGGCCGACCCCGAGCGGGGTACCGAAGTGGTCGAGGACCATGGTGGTGGTCGGGACGGCGGCGGCGACGGCGGCGAAGTCGAGGAGCTGGTGGTGGTAGAGCCACACGTCGTAGGTGTAGCCGAGATCGCCGAGCCGCTTCAGGCCGGCGCGAAAGCCTGGGTCTGTCGCGAGGCCTTCCGGTGCGCGACCGGGAATGCTCAGCGCCTCCGGGTGCGGATCGCGGGCGATGGAGTGCCGGATGCCGCGGAAGAGGCCGTTGCCGGCCTCTTCGTGTGCGTGGAGCACTTCTTCGACCGCGTCACCGAGCGAGAGATCGGCGCGCGAGACGATCGCTGCGATGGTGGCCTTCGAGTCGTCGGCTGCCGACAGCGCGGCCTGCTCGGCCACGAACTCGGTCTCGCCGATGACCTTCATGTGCTCGGGGCCGTCGTCGCGGTAGCTGGCGCCACACTCGAGAAAGACTGTCTTTTCGATGTTGTGGCCCGACTCGGTGTCGGCCCACAGATCGTCGACCAGGTAGGGATGCCCGGCGCGGCTCTCGCGCCACAGATGGTGGTGCGGGTCGATGATCGGGCGATCGGGATCGATCGGTTCCTCGACGACCTGGGCCAGCCATTCGAGGGTGCCGGGTCGAGGCGCGCCGGGCGCGGAAGATGCGTCGCTCATGCGTCCTCCTGCGCCGGCTTCGTGCCAGTGATCCGGGTGAGGGTGGCACGCACGAACTCGGTGGCCGTGACGTCGATGAAGCCGGCACTTTCGAAGTAGCCGATGCAGTCGGCGCGCGAGTGCGCCAGGCCGGTCGAGTGCGACACGGCCTCTGCCAGACCCCACAGCGCCGGACCCATCGGTCCGGCCTTGTCGTCGTCAACGATCTCGCCGATGAGATGCATCTCGCCGCCGGGTGCTATCGCCTCGAACGCCTTGGCGACCACCGAGCCGATGATCTCGCGCGAGTACATCGGAAGGTTCGATGCCATGACAGCGATGTCGGCCCCCGCGGGGAGCGGATCGGCGGTGAAGTCGCCAGCCGCTGTGCGCACGCGGTCCGAGACCCCGGCGGCGTCGACGAACTCGGCAGTCACCACGGTCACCGGTGGCAGGTCGAAGACGACGGCCTCGAGCTCGGGCCACTGCTGCGTGGCGACGATCGAGTAGGCACCCGAGCCACCGCCGATGTCGAGCATCAGGCGACGTCCGGAGAGGTCGACCTGTCGTGCGAAGCGCCGTCCCGCGCCGAGGCCGACGCTGTACGTCGCTCGGTGATAGTCGCGGGCGCCGTCGACGGTCATGTCGCGCGTGGACCGGCTGAGCCGCGACTCCTCGCCGGAGCGCAGGTGCTCGGTGAGCTGCCCGTAGTCGTTCCAGCGCGGGCGGGTGAAGAGAATCCAGGGCCCCGCATAGTCGCGCTCTCCCTCGACCAGGAAACGCTCGGCGTCGGGAGCGTTGACCAGCTTTCCTTCGTCGTCGACCACTAGGCCGAGGGTCCGTAGGACGGTGAGCAACCGCTCGGCGTTGGTGGGCGTGATGCTGACGGCGGCGGCGACCTCGTGCTCGGACGTCGCACCCTGCGAGATCGCGGTGAACACACCGAGGTCGACGGCTGACATCAGGGCGGCCGACTTTTGAAAGGAGAGAGCCAGATCTTGGAGTCGCGACGAGTCGGGGCGGCGTTTCGGGGCGGCGGTCATAGGCAGGCGAGTGTACTAATGTAGTGATCTCCAGTGACCGACAGAGACGACAACGACGAGCTTTCACGTCGGACGTTCCTTCAAGCCTCCGCGGCGGGGGCCGCGGTAGGCGCGTTGGCCTCTCGCCAGATGGCGGCCGCAGAGACGACCGAGCTCAGAGTCGGGCTCGTGGGGTGCGGCGGCCGTGGCACCGGAGCGGCGGTTCAGGCCCTCTGCGCCGACCCGGGTGCAAGGCTCACTGCGATGGCCGATGCCTTCTCGGATCGGCTCGAGGCGAGTCTCGCAACCATCACCGCCGCGCGGCCGGATCAGGTCAACGTCGCCGAAGCTGGCCGTTTCGTCGGTTTCGACGCCTGTGCCGATCTGCTTGCGAGCGGCGTCGACGTGGTCCTTCTCGCGACCCCACCCGGCTTTCGGCCGGCTCACTTGAAGGCCGCTGTGGATGCCGGCAAGCACGTCTTCTGCGAGAAGCCCGTGGCTGTCGATGCTCCCGGCATCCGCTCGGTCTACGAGACCGTGGAGGAGGCGCGGCGCAGGAAGCTGTCGCTGGTCTCGGGGTTCTGCTGGCGGTACTCCGACGCCGAGCGCGAGACCTTCCGGCGCATCGCCAAGGGTGCGATCGGCGACGTGCTTGCCGTGCACTCCTGCTACAACACCGGGCCGATCTGGGTCCGCGAGCGCGCGGCAGAGTGGTCCGAGATGGAGTACCAGATGCGCAACTGGTACTACTTCACATGGCTGTCGGGCGACCACATAGTCGAGCAGGCCGTGCACTCGATCGACAAGATGTGCTGGGCGATGGGCGGCCGGACGCCGACGAGCGCCACGGCGTCTGGGGGTCGTCAAGTACGTACCGGAGCCGAGTACGGCCACATCTTCGATCACTTCGGCGTGCGCTACGAATACGCCGATGGTGCGATGGGATTTCACAACTGCCGGCAGCAGGAGGGCTGCTCGATGGCGGTCCAGGACCGCCTCGTCGGTTCGAAGGGCACCGCCTTCATCGACGGCGGCAATCGCAACGAAATCCGAAGAGGCCGCAAGCTCTGGAGATACGAGGCAGAGGCGAACGACATGTATCAGGCGGAGCACGATGCGCTCTTCGCCTCGATCCGAGCCGGTCGGCCGATCAACGACGGCGTGTCGATGACCAACTCCACTCTGATGGCGCTACTCGGGAGGATGTCGGCATACACCGGCCGCACGGTGACCTGGGCGGAGGCGCTCGAGTCCGAGGAGGACCTGACGCCGCCCTCCTACTCCTGGGACGTGGAGATGCCGCACGTGGCCGTGGCTCGCCCGGGCGAGACACGCTTCGTCTAGAGCCGTGCAGCGACATTTGGACCGCCGCCGATTTCTGACCCTCGCAACGGCCTCGGCCGCGGCGGCGATGGCGCCTGTGTCCACCGGCGCCGCGCCGAGAGACGGCATGATGAAGGCGTTGAAAATCGGGATGATCCGGGTCGACGGTAGCGTGGAGGACAAGTTCCGCGCCGCCGCGGCGGCCGGCTTCGACGGAGTCGAGCTCGACAGCCCCAACGAGTTGGACACCGCCGAGGTGCTCGCCGCTCGTGACGCGACCGGACTCGAGATCCCGGGCGTGGTCGACTCGGTCCACTGGCGTCAGCATCTGTCCGATCCCAGCCCCGAGGTGCGCGCTGCCGGTCTCGCGGGGCTCGAGACCGCCCTGCGCGACTGTAAGGCGTATGGCGGGTCGACCGTTCTGCTGGTGCCGGCAGTGGTGTCGAAGAGGGTGTCCTATGCCGACGCGTATCGGCGGTCACAGGCTGAGATCCGCAAGGCGCTGCCGCTCGCTGCTGAGCTCGGAATTCAGATCGCGATCGAGAATGTATGGAACGGCTTTCTGCTCAGCCCCGTCGAGGCGGCGCGCTATGTCGACGAGATCGAGAGCCCTCAGCTGGGCTGGTACTTCGATGTCGGCAACATCGTCAACTTCGGCTGGCCCGAGCACTGGATCGACACTCTCGGCAAGCGCATCCTCAAGCTCGACATCAAGGAGTACTCGCGCGAGAAGCGAGACGCCGAAGGCCCGCGTGCGGGCTTCGACGTCAAGCTCCTCGAGGGTGACTGCGACTGGCCCAGCGTGATGTCGGCGCTAGACCGGATCGGCTATCGCGGCTGGGGCTCGGCGGAGGTGCCGGGTGGCGGTCCCGATCGCCTCCGCGACATCTCGTCGCGCATGGACCGGATCTACGCTCTGTAGCCGAGCTCCTCAGCTGCCTGGTTGGGGCACCACCCGGATGTAGGGCAGAGGGGACTCCCACCCGTCCGGGTACTTGGCCTGCGCGGCCTCGTTGGAGACCGAGGGCAAGATGATGACGTCGTCGCCCGGCTGCCAGTTCGCCGGAGTGGCGACCTGCTCGCTGGCCGTCAGCTGGACCGAGTCGAGCAGGCGCAATATCTCGGCGAAATTACGGCCGGTAGACATCGGATAGGTCAGGGTCGCCTTGATCTTTTTGTCCGGGCCGATGACGAAGACCGAGCGCGCAGTCGCATTGTCGGCCGGAGTCCGACCCTCCGAGGTGTCGCCGGCATCCGCGGGCAGCATGTCGAAGGCCTTGACGATCTCGAGGGTCGGATCGCCGATCAACGGATAGGTCACGGCGTGGCCCTGCGATGATTCGATGTCTTTCGAC
>JAYZDP010000017.1:0-12026 GCA_036337765.1 Acidobacteriota bacterium | reverse complement strand
TGGGGGCGAAACGGCGAAAGCTTCTAGTGCGGAGGTTCGGGAGCTTCGCGGGTGTCACCCGGGCGGAGCTCGCAGAGATCCAGGAGGTGCTCGGAGTGCGACTAGGCGCACGGGTACACGAGCAGGTTCATGCTCCCGATGCCGCTCAGAGCAAACCTTCTATAGGACCTCACGTCTAATGGCGACCTTCGATGCCGTCCGCTGCCGACCCGACGATGCAGACCTTCGCATGAGCTTCGCCAAGACGCTGGAGGAAACCGGCGACAAGGAGCAAGCCGGGATCCAGTACCGCGCCGCGATCGAGCTCAAGCCCGAGCTGGAGAAGTCTCAGGAAGAGCTCGAGGCCTTCGAGGAGCGGGTCGAGCCCGACGATCGTGGCCCAGTGCTCAGGGCGTTGAAGTCGCTCTTCAACCGCCCGTGACCCAGCCACTGCTAGACTTCGCTACGGGCGGAGAGCCCAGGTCGGTCGCTCCTGAAGAGGGGAGGAAAGTCCGAACTCCAACGAGCAGCATGCTCGCTAACGGCGAGGCGCGGCGACGCGACGGAAAGTGCAACAGAGAGTAGACCGCCGGGGGTTTCGACCTCCGGTAAGGGTGAAAGGGTGTGGTAAGAGCGCACCGCACCACCGGCGACGGTGTGTGGCACGGCAAACCCCATGCGGAGCAAGACCAAATAGGGAAGAGAGATTGCGGGCCGCTCGTCCCGTGGCCGTGATGGCCGCTCTTCCGGGTAGGTTGCTAGAGGGCTCGGGCAACCGGGCTCCCAGATGAATGACCGGCACTCGAGTGATCGAGGACAGAATTCGGCTTACGGGGCTCTCCGCCCGTTTTCGTCGTTGGTGATGCGCCCGACACTTCGCCGCGGGGCTACGGTCGGGGTCGCAGCACTGTCGAGCGCTTTCGACGCCGATCGTCTCGAGCGAGGCATCCGGGGCCTCGAGGGGCTCGGCTATCGAGTGCGGAGGGCCACCAATCTCGGTGCCCGGTGGCGGACCTTCGCTGGCACGGACGAGCTGCGCCTCGCGGCTTTCCACGATCTTGTTTGCGACCCGGAGGTCGAAGGCGTCTTCTTCGCCAGGGGTGGCCACGGCGTGTTGCGTCTCATGGACCGAATCGATTGGGAGCTCATCGCCGCCAGGCCCAAGGTCTACGTCGGCTATTCGGATCTCACGCCGCTTTTGCTTCACCTGGCGGGCCGGCTTGGAATCGTCAGCTTTCACGGGCCGCTCGTGGCCGGCGAGCTCGAGCGTGGCCTCGATCCGACGGAGCTCGATTCGCTACGACGCATGCTCGAAGACGACGGGGAGTTGCGCCTCGACTGCATTCCAGGTGCCGCCGCCAAGGCTCGGGGGCCGATCGAAGGAACGCTGATGGGAGGCTGCCTGACGCTACTGACTTCGCTTCTGGACACGGCATACTTCCCGAATCTCGACGGCGCGGTGCTCTTTCTCGAGGACGTCAACGAGCCCTTCTATAGACTAGATCGAATGTTGACCCACCTCCGGATGTCGGGTAGGTTGGACGGTGTTAAGGCTATGATTCTTGGACACTTAGAGGCCGTAGACCGGCCCGCGTCCGAATCCTTCGGCCGCACCGAATCGATCGCCCGAGACCTCGAATCGATCGCACCCGTGGCCTGGGGCGTAGCGTTCGGCCACGGCGCACCGAACCTCACTCTGCCCCTGGGGCTCACCGCACACCTCGATCCCGAGAGGTGCGAACTTCGGATTCCCGGCAACTAGGGGGCTCGGATGGCCGAGACGGTCTTCCGAACCACGGCGAAGAAGGACGACGGCGGCAAGGATTCGGTCGTCACCTGCGACAGCGGCACGGAGATCCTCGCCGAGGGGGTCCGGGCGACGAGTTGTTCATCATCCAGACCGGCAAGGTCGAGGTGGTGAAGCAAATCGGTGGCAAGGCGCGCCGAGTGGTCATTCTCCGCAACGGCCAGGTCTTCGGCGAGATGGCGCTGCTCGAAGATCTCCCGCGTAGCGCGACAGTCCGGGCGATAGAGACCAACCTGCCTGAGGGTGAGTACTGCGACTTTCTCGAAGATGGTCCAGGAGAACCCAGAGATCGTGCTGCGCATGATGCGAGGGATGTCGGGTCGCCTGCGGGCAGTGACAGACGAGCTGGATCCGGTGCTCTCTGAAGGTACAGATGCTCAGCCCGCCCCGATGCGACCCACTGGCGTGGCGACGTCGAGAAAGGTACCCGGTGAGCACCGCCTAGTGTCTGCTGATGGCACCTTGGAATTTCGGCTCTCGGTGGGGAGTGAGACCACGGTCGGGCGCCGTGACCCGCTCACCGGCGTCGATCCAGACGTAGATCTCTCTCCGGTCGATCAACACCGTTCGATCAACCGCGTTCACGCCAAGGTTTACCACCGAGGCACGAAGTTCTTTGTGCGCGAGGAGATCGGTGCGTCCAACGGCACTTTCATCAGCGATGAGAAGCTCGAGACCGGAGTGCCGGCCGAGCTCAATGACGGCGATCGTCTACGCTTCGGTCTGGCCAAACTGCTTTTCAGGGTTAACAAGTAGCCACGTGGTCGCGATCCGGCACCGTGCTCAGCCAGGTTGCTGCCAACGCTCGTAGAAGCGACTATCGTTGCACCGTGGATCTCGACGCCTCACCGGAAATCCTGACCGGGATCGGACCGAAGACTGCGCAACGGCTCGCGGAGGCAGGGTTGCACTGCGTAGGCGACCTTTTGCTGCACCTACCTGTGCGCTACGAGCACCGGGGCGAGCGGACGCCGATCGGTAGGGTCGCAGACGCGGGAAGCTACACCGTCATCGGCACGGTGGGCGCCGTCACCCGGGTCTTCACGCGACGCCGGGGACTGCGGATCAGTCGCGGCATGGTCCGCGACGACACGGGTGAGCTTGCCGTCGTCTGGTTCAACCAGCCGTACGTCAAGGACCAACTGAGAGAGGACACGGTCTACCGTCTCCACGGCGCGGTACGTGAGGGAAAGGGGGGTTCGCTCGAGCTCGCCAATCCCAGCTGGGAGCCCGCCGATGAGGCTGCTCGGGGAATCGTGCCGGTCTACGGGGCGGTACCAGGACTAGGGCAGAGGCGGCTGCGAGCGCTGCTCGAGCAGATCCTGGACCGCGAGGGCTTCGAGGCCGCGTGCGGTGAGCATCTACCCGACTCGAGTCGCCGGCGTCACGGCCTACCGAGGCTCGCCGACGCGTTCGTCACCCTCCACCGCCCGACGCCGGATGCCGACCCCGGGAGCCTGACCGCGAGAGACACCCCGGCGCATCACCGCCTGATCTACGGTGAGCTCCTCGCGCTGCGCGCACGGATCGAGACGCGCCGGGCCGCAACACCGCCAGCACCGAAGCAGCACATCTATGCATCACAGACGGCGCTGGCACCGGTTCTGGATTCTCTCGCACCCTTCACACTCACCGATGGCCAGAACCGAGCCGTGCGAGAGATCCTGGCCGATCTCCGCCGCCCGCAGGCGATGCACCGACTGATCCAGGGCGATGTCGGCTGCGGTAAGACGATCGTGGCCCTTTCCGCCATCGCCGCCGCGGTCGAGAGCGGGCTGCAGGCAGCGCTGATGGCGCCGACGGAGCTGCTGGCCGAGCAGCACGCGCACCACATCCATGGCCTCGTGGGCGATCGCTACCGCTGCGCTCTGTTCACCGGATCGACGAAGGGTGACGTCGGGGGCCTAGAGCGCGGCGAGATCGATGTCGCCATCGGTACTCATGCCTTGATCCAGAGCGCGACATCGTTCCGCCGCCTCGGTCTGGCCGTCATCGACGAGCAGCATCGGTTCGGGGTCGCCCAGCGCCAACGGCTGGTTTCCAAGGGCTTCCGGGCCGACCTGCTGGTGATGACAGCCACTCCCATTCCCCGCTCCCTAGCGCTGACGACGTATGGCGATCTCGATCTGACCGTGATCGACGAGCTACCGCCCGGACGCGGCGACCTCGAGACGCGAGTCCTCGACAAGAAGCGCCGCCGGGAGGTGTACGAGGCGCTTGCAAGGCGCGTGCGGGAGGGGGCACAGGCCTACGTCGTGCTGCCGTTCATCGAAGCCAACGAAGACCTCGATGTCGGCGCGCTGAATCGCGAGGGGAGAGAGGTCGAATCGTGGCTCGAGGGGTGCCGATCACGTTTCGTGCACGGTCGGCTGAACTACGAAGAACGCTCCGCAGTCATGGCGGCCTTTCGTCGCGGCGAGATCGACGTGCTGGTCGCAACTTCTGTGATCGAGGTCGGCGTTGACGTACCCAACGCCCGCTTCATGGTGATCGAGAGTGCCGAGCGCTTCGGTCTGGCGCAGCTCCACCAACTCCGAGGCCGGGTGGGAAGAGGGCCTGAGGACTCCTATTGCCTCGCACTGCACGGCCCCTTGACCGCTGGCGGAAAGGCGCGCCTCGACAGCTTCAAGGCCACTCGAGATGGCTTCTTGATCGCCGAGGCCGACCTCGAGCAGCGGGGCCCGGGCGAGCTCGAAGGGGCGCGCCAGTGGGGCTGGCCTAGGCTCCGCTGCGCGCGGTTGCCACGCGATCTGATGTGGCTAGAAAGGGCCCGCGACGACGCCAGAAAGGCGGTGGGCCCGCCCGTTCCAGACGCCTGGCAGCCTTACCTGGAGTCAATCGAATCCGAGCTCCAAACCGACCGTGCGTGGGCCCGAAGGGGAGGGTAGACTCCGCGCGTGCAATGGGTTCGCGCGATGGAAGAGGTGGGGCCATGATGGGTCGAGCCCTCTTGATTCTCGGGTGGCTCTCCACTCTGGGGATCGCTGCGACGGCCATCATCGGTTATCTGCTCGGCACGGCGATTCGATCTCTGACAGTGCACGTACTGATCGGGCTCATTGGCAGCCTCCTGCTCCTTTTCGCCCACTGCTGGGTGATGTTCTACCTGATCGGAAGTGGCACCGCGATCAAGAAGGCGGTAACCGAGAACCAGCTCGATGCGGATCTCGCCGAGCGCACCAAGGCGTTCAAGAGTCGGTCGTATCCATGGCTGATGTTGGCGATGGCCCTCATCATCGCCACCTTCGTCGCGGGTGGGGCGTACGTTGCCGGCGTCGGTCCGAGCTGGATCCACGAGGTGTTGTTCTACGTCACCATTGGCTCTCAGGTTTATACCCTGGTGATGGAGGGGCAGGTACTGAGGGCGAACGAGCACCTGATGACAGAGATCAACGATCTTCTGGCGTGAGACAGGGTTGAAGACACAACGCACCCACCATGGCAAGCTGCCTGACTCCTGGCGTGTCGAACTGCCTGTCTTCGAGGGCCCGCTCGACTTGCTGCTCCAGCTCGTCAAGGTCAACGAAGTCGAGATCACCGAGATTCCGGTGCTGCTGGTCTGCGACCAGTTCCACGAGTATCTCGCCCTCATGGAGGAGCTCGACCTCGACATCGCCGGCGAGTACATCTATGAGGCCGCGTTGCTCATTCAGATCAAGTCGCGCCTGCTTCTGCCGCGTACCCCGAAGGAGGGCGAGGGGGATCCAAGGGCCGATCTGATTCGCCGTCTAATCGAGTACGAGCAGCTTAAGGAGGCCGCCAACACCTTCGCCGAGACCGACAACGTGCGCAGCGGCATGTGGGCTCGTCGCGCCAGGGCTCCGAACCTCGTCGACCAGGACGAGCGCGAGCTCGATCTCGAGGAGGTGTCGCTCTACGATCTCCTCGTCGCCTTTCGCGGCGCGCTCGATCGCTATCAGCGTGAGAACCCGGAGCCGCTTCACCTCTCTGGCGAGAGCTATCGCATTCGAGATCAGATCGAGCGTATCCTCGGTCGTTCCGAACGCGGGCGACCCCTCGACATACTGGACGACCTGCTCGGTCTATCGTGTCGCGCTGAGGCCGTGGCCGCTTTTCTCGCCCTGCTCGAGCTCAGCCGCATGGAGCTGATTCGACTCCACCAGACCCGCGAGGGCGGTATCCTGCTCTACCGTACGGCGCGACCGGCTGACCGCGAAGACATCGAGGCAATCCAAGGATGACCGCCACCCACGAGCTTGAGGGAGCGATCGAGGCGGTGCTGTTCGTGTCGAGCGAGCCGGTGCGAACCGACCGACTGGTCGAGCTTTTCGATGTGCCGCGCGAGCGCGTCGAGGCAGCGCTCGAGGCCGTGGTCGAGCGCTACCGGTCGACTGAGTCCCGTGGGGTGACGATCGACCGCGCGGGCGGCGGCCTTCGCCTCGTGACCCGACCTGAGCTGCACGGCTACCTGCGCAAGTACTTCCAGGTCACTGGTCGAACCAAGCTCTCGATGGCCGCACTAGAGACCCTCGCGATCATCGCCTACCGACAGCCGATCACGGCGCCGGAGATCCAGGAGCTTCGGGGAGTGAGCGCGTCGGGGGTACTCAAGACCCTGCTCGAGCATCGGCTAGTTCGCATCGCGGGCCGCAAGGCGGTAGTCGGAAAACCGTTTCTGTATTGCACGTCGAAGGATTTCTTGCTGCGCTTCGGGCTCGAGTCGCTCAAGGATCTGCCGCCACTCGACGAAGTCGAGGACTTGCTGAAGAGCCAGCTCGACGCCGACCTGGTGGAGGAGGGCGATCCCGAGGAGGCCGATGAGCCAAGCGTCGGGGGGACGCTGTTGCTCTGGCAGAGCCCCGAAGAGGCCGAGGACGGTAGGGCCCACGACCCGGCGAACGAAGAGAGTACGCCCGAGGCCCCGGAGGGCTGATCGTGGGCGATCGGCGCGGCAGCCGCGAAGCGCGTCTAACAGGGCAGCGCCTGCAGAAGCTCCTGTCCCGAGCCGGCATCTGCTCGCGCCGAGCGGCCGAAGAGCTCATCCGGCAGGGACGCGTGACTGTCAACGGCGAGCCCGCGGGCCTGGGCGCGAGGGCGGACCCGGCCACCGACGCGGTCAAGGTTGACGGCAGGCGTGTGCGGCTGGTGCACCCCAAGCACTACTACCTCCTGAACAAGCCGCGGGGCGCCGTGTCGACGAAGTCCGATCCACAGGGGCGCAGGACCGTGCTCGACTTCGTCCCTCCCAAGCTCCACAAGCTGCTGTTCCCCGTCGGACGCCTCGACTTCGACACCGAGGGGCTGATTGTGCTCACCAACGACGGGGACTTCGCCGAGCGCATCGCCCACCCCCGTCACGGCTGTCCGAAGCTCTACGAGGTCAAGGTCCGCGGCATCCCGGACCTCAAGGCTCTCGAGCGGCTCCGGCGCGGCATCGTGGTTCGCGGCCGCAGGACACATTCGTGCGAGATCCGGCGGCGATCGGTGGTCAGTACCCGCAAAGACGCGCCGGTAAATAGCTGGTGGACGGTGAAGCTGACCGAGGGCCGAAGCCGCCAGATCCGCGAGATGTTCCAGCGCGTCGGGCACCCGGTGCAGCGCCTGCGGCGGGTAGCCATTGGTGGAGTGCGCGACCCGAAGCTGCGGCCCGGCTCCTGCCGCGAGCTGAACGCGACCGAGATCCAGCGCCTAAGGCGCGGCTGACTGCACGGCATCGACAAACGCCTTGGCGTTCGCCGGTGGCGTAGGAGGCAGAATCCCGTGGCCGAGGTTGACGATATGCCCGCCGCCCCTGCCGCGCGCGAGCAGTTCTTCGACCTCGGCCCGAATTACGTCGGGAGAGGCCAGCAGCGCGCAGGGGTCGAGGTTGCCCTGGAGGACCAGCTCGGGACCGACCTGCTGACGCACCTCGTCAAGGGGCATGCGCCAGTCGACCGACAGGACCTCGATCGGCAGCGTACGCAGCACGTCGAGTAGATGGGCCGAGCCCCGCATGTAGAAAATCCGCGGCACCTCTCCTGGAATCGACTCGAGCATGCGGCTGAGTGCAGGGAGCGCAATCTCCCGCCAGCGGCGCGCGCTCAGCAGCCCTCCCCAGGTGTCGAAGATCTGGATCGCCTGCGCACCCGCCTCGATCTGACCGTGGAGATATTCCACCGACACCTCGGCGATGAGATCCAGAAGCTGGCGTACGGCCTGCGGATCTTCGTAGCTCCAGCGCAAAAGCTCCGGAAAGGCCTGGGAGACGCCTCCTTCGACCGCATAGGCAGCGAGGGTCCATGGGCTCCCGGCGAAGCCGATCACCGGCACTCGCCCGTTGAGCTCGGCGCGCACTAGCCGGACCGTTTCGAAGACGTAGCCCAGGCTGGCGTGCACGTCGGGTCGCACGAGAGCCTGGATGTCTTCGCGTGACCGGATCGGATGCTCGAACCGGGGACCATCACCCTTGGCGAAGCTCAGCCCCGCGCCCATGGCGTCGAGAGGCAGGAGAATGTCGGCGAAGATGATCGCCGCATCGACGCCGAGGAGGTCGACCGGTTGCAGCGTGACCTTCGCCGCAAGCTCGGGCGTGGCGCAGAGCTCGAGGAAGCTGGTCTTGTCCCTCACCGCCCGATACTCGGGAAGGTAGCGCCCGGCTTGTCGCATCAGCCACACCGGACGCCGATCGGTAGGCTCGCCGCGGCACGTTTGGAGGAAGCGACTGTGCATCGGGGGCGCACAGTAGCAGAAGGAATCCACTGGGCACTGCTGCTAGGATGCCCCTAATGTACCGGCTCATCGCGTACGCGAAGAACGGGGTACAGCGTTTCCCCGTCGCAACCAGCGATCTACTGGTCGGCAGTCAGCCCGACTGCGAGATCTACCTCCCCTTCACGGGAGTCGGTAAACGGCACGCCCGGATCCTGCGCGAGGACGGCGGCCTGAAGATCGAGGATCTCGGAACTCGCCGCGGGACTCTCGTGAACGGCCAGCGGGTGCGCGAGGCGCAGCTCGAGGCGCTCGATGAAGTTCGATTGGGGGCGATCACACTCCTCGTCGAGGACGTCAGCCCTTCGCCCCTCGAAGACGGCGATTCCCTCACCCTCGGCCGCGAGGAGGCGATGGAAGCGGTGATGACACCGGAGTCGATGACCGAGCATCTTGCTGCCATCAGCCAGTGGGTACTCACCGACACCGAGAGCAGGGTGACGCTCGAGTCGCTGATCAAGGCCGTACTGCAAGATTTCGGCGGGGGAGTGCTCTTCGTCTGCCACGGTGGGGAGGCGGAAAACCCCGGTATCAAGTTCGTGGCGACCACCGATCCGGGCTGGTTGACAGCGGCCGGCGATCTGCTCGTCCAGGCTGCCGTCTCCGCCGACGAGTCGGAGAGCTCCCTTCTTTTCGAGGGCTCGCTCGGTACCGCGACCTGCACCGTCTTCTACACCTCACTGACCGTGATGGACCGTCACTACACCGTGGTCTGCGCGTTGGCCGCCTTCCGGGCGGGAGAGTGGTCGGTAGTCCCGGCCTTTCAAGCGCTGAGCGACCATCTGATTCAGGGCCTGGTCCACCACGTCGGTCGCTACGAGCCCATCCTGCCGGGAACCGGTGTGCGGCGCGACCTGGTGACAGCTCCCGGCCTGATCGTGGGTGAGTCCCAGGTGATGGCACAGGTCATGGAGCGGCTGCGCTCGATTGCAGACCCTGAGGTGCACGTACTCTTCAGAGGCGAACCGGGGTCGGGAAGAGAGCTTCTGGCGCGCACTCTTCATCTGTCCAGCCCACGGCGCGACGGACCGTTCGTGGTCGTCAACTGTAGTGGTGCCGAGCCTCGCCAAATCGAGGCCGACCTCTTCGGCGCCGAAGTGCCTGGCCGTAACGGACCCCTGCGCCGCGAAAGCAAATTGGTGCTTGCGGCTGGTGGCAGCCTGTTTCTCGAAGAGCCCGAGAGCCTCCCGCTCGAGCTCCAGGCGCGAATGGTCCGCTTTCTGCGTACCGGTGAGATGGAGGAGACCGATGGCGCTGCGGCCAAGGACGTCGACGTTCGCATCTTGGTCAGCACGCGCGAGCCGCTCGAGAAGTTCGTCACTGAAGACCGGCTTCGTGTCGATCTCGCATACCTCTTGTCACAGTTCGTGATCGATGTGCCGGCCCTGCGCGATCGCCGAGAAGACGTCCCGCTTCTGACGCAGGGCTACATCAACCGTTTCTGCCACGAGACCGGCAAGCGCGTCGCAGGCATCACGGTCAAGACCATGTCAACGCTCGCTTCCTATGAGTTTCCCGGCAACCTCAAGGAGCTCGAGAACCTTGCGCGCCAGATGGTCTATCTGTGCAGCTCGGGCCAGCCTGTCGACGTGAACCTCCTGCCCACCCAAGTCCGGCTGTCGTCTCTGGGCGCCGTTCCGCGCATTGACGAGAGCTCGGACCTGACATTGGACAAGCTGGTCGCGACCTGCGAGCGGGCAGCTATCCGCGAGGCGCTGCGCCGCAGTCACGACAACAAGTCCGAGGCCTCCCGTCTTCTCGGTATCTCGCGCAACGGTCTGGCGATGAAGATGAAGCGCTACGACGTACGGAGTGAGGGTTGAAGGCCGGCCTGACGGTCGCTTCGATCACGGTAGCCGCCGCCCTCGTCTTCGTTCCCAACCCTTGGTCCACGGTTCTCGCCTTAGCCTGTTCCGTGGTGTTGATCGCCGGCCGGCGCACGACACGCCTAGCCTGGATGATGGCCATCGTAGCGATCGTCGCTGCCGGGCTAGGGCTCTGGCAGTGGCACATCGAACGGGGAGTCGGAGACGCCGCATGGCAGGAGGCCGGCGAGGCTAGGCTCGCCCGGATCGTCGACGACATGGCGGCCGAGGCGCAGCGCGTGGCCGGGCTGCTCGAAGGCGAATTGTCCGAGGGCTCCCGTCTCAGCGCCTTCGATGCCCTGAGCGAGGCGGCCCGCTCCGACGAGCGAAAGCGCAGCTATCTGCTCATGGACGGCAGCGGCGAGGCCGTGGCGTGGTCGGGAGAGGGCTTCCTGCATGATCCGTCGACGCGCTCGGGCTTCGGGGCCGGGTCGGTCTCGAGCTACGAGGCCGCGACGCTGTTCTACCGGCAGAGCCTCGACGGGCAGCGCCCCCCCTGGCGGCTGACTGTCGGTAGGAGCTACCCGCTCGACCGGCTCCCCTTCAGTCCAGGTCTCGGTATCCGCAACCAGGGCTTTTCGTGGCGAGTGGGCGAAGCGGGAGAGGAGGCGAGTGGGCTGATGATCGACTCCGGGCGCGGCCTGCGAGTCTCGATCCTCGAGCTCCCCGACCTGAGCCGGAGCGACCGTGTGAGAGGGCTGAGCCGGGCCGGGGCTTTGCTCCTCGGTGCAGCGCTACTGGTGGCAGCCATGGTTCTGTGCAGGGGGCTGATTGTCGGTGCTCGAGTAGAGGGCACGAATGCAACGGCCCTGGGGTCGGCGGGTCTACTGGCCGTTGCCGCCGCCGCAGGCGCTACCCATGGACCGTTGATCTTGCTCGTGGTCGCGACGGTGATCGCTGTGGCGGTCTTGTGGGCGCGACCGGCGCTAGGCCCGACGGCCTCTTTGATCGCCCGCCTCGGCCTGGGTGGGGCCCTGCCTTGGGCCATCGCTCTCGGCTATCAGAGCCTGGAGGGTCGAGTACAGCTCGGCAACTCCCTCTTCGAGGGCGGCGGCGAGTCGCTACTCCGGATCGCAGTCGTCGTCCCGATCATGGCCGCGCTCCTGCTACCGGCGCGGCGCCGTGGGCTGCGATGGACGCCATCGCTCTCGATCGGCGCCGGCACCCTTCTCGTGGCCGCGGCGAGCCATGACCAGCTCGGCCTCGCTGCGGTCCTCGTGGCTGTTGGCGTCACCTTCGGGCCGGTCGCCAACGGGCCACTGGGTGGCGAGCGGGGGCTAGGAGTCTGGATCGGTGCCCTCGTTTTCGCCATGCTTCTCGGCGCCGTTGTCTGGCAGGCCAGCGGGCGTTGGGTGTTACGCAGGGCGGTCGCCGAGCGGGCTGCGGAGCCGACCATCGAACCGGCCACTCGGGCTGTGCAACTGCGCGACGAGACAGCGCGCTTCTTGCGGTCGAACGAAGCGAGGGCCCTGCTCGAGCGGGATCCCCGCACTGAGATTCGTGACCTCGCTGTGAGCCTGTGGCGACGGTCGCCGCTGAGGCAAAGCGATGCCCTGTCGGCGCTGGCGGTATCGCTCGGACCGGGCCCTCCGGCGTCCTTCTCGTTCGGCTTGCCGGTGCACGACGGCAGCTTCGACCCCGCGGCTATGGCAGAGACGGGTCGTAAG
>JAYZDP010000016.1:0-4302 GCA_036337765.1 Acidobacteriota bacterium | reverse complement strand
TCTGACGTTGGTAGTAGTTCACCAACAGAAGCGCCGCGCTACGGTCCGGGGACTCCGTGATCCCGGCCACGATTGCCGCCGCCTCCTCGCCACGGTCGAGCGTTTCGAGGATCTCGGCCCGTTTGAGCTGCAACCGCCGTTGGTCCAGGTTCGCCCCCTCGACCGAGTTGGCGCCGGCGGCGCTGGAAAGCACCGCCAGGGCGTCTTCGCCGCGCTCGAGCGTGATCAGACTGTCACTCAGAAGGTAGACGATCTCGCGGTGCATGCCGGCGTCGACCGAATCCTTCGGCTGTGCGAGCAGGACCTCGAGAACGGGCACCACTTCCGCCTCGTTGCCGCGCTCGAGGTGAAACTGGGCCACCGCCAGCAGCGCCGGGACCTCTCCGCTCTCGACCAGTCTGGCGAGCGTGCGGTCGGCCTCGCCGCGGTTGCCCATCTCGTCGAGGATCTCGGCCCGGCGCAGCTGGAGTCTCGTCGGATCGTCGAAGTCGGCACTTCGCCGGCGGAGATGTTGCAGCGCCGCGCGCGAGTCTCCGCCCTCGTGGAGGGCCTCTGCCATCAACAGCGCGCCCTCGAGCCGCAGCGCCGTCTCGCTCGCCTCCATCAGCTTTTCGGCCGCGGCCTCCAGTTCCTGCCATTCCTGATGACGTTGGTGTAGCCGCGCCACCTGCAGCAGAACCCGGTCAGCCATGACATCGCGGGTACCGGTCTGCTTCTGCTCCTGCGCGAGATCCGAGAGCAGTGCCGCAGCCTCGGCTACCCGACCTTCACCCTCGAGGAGTTGCGACAGCTTGCTACCGATCCGCAGCCGCAGATCCTGGGGCGCGACCTCGTAGAGGGTCTCGAGTCCCCCGATGGCGGCCTCGAGATCTCCCTGCTCGGCGACGATGAGGCCCCGAAGATATTGCGCCTCCAGGTGGGTCGGCTGCTCGTCGAGGATCCCCTTAACGAGCCCGGCGGCCCGCTCGAGATCGTCAGTGGCGCCGGCGCGGGCCTGCGATCCCCTGGCCGCCCGCCTGAAGAGCTCGGAAGCCAGCAGGTACATGGCATCGGGGTTTGCACCATCGTCAGGCGGAGCCGCGTCGAGAACGCTCACTGCCGCACCGTGATCGCCGCGTTCGCTGTGCACCCGAGCCAAAGCGAGACGACCGGCCAAAAACCCGGGATCGCGCTGAAGGATGCCAGGGAGCAGCTCGAGAGCCTTGTCGTCATCGCCGGAGCTCGCCACCGCTTCGAGCAAGGCCCGGTGTACGGCAGGATGGTTGGGGTTGTAGGACGAGGCCACTTCCAGCGTCTCGAGTGCCCCGGCAGCGTTGTTCTGGCTCAGGTAGATCCGTGCCAGGGTCAGGAGCGACGGAGTGTCGGCGGGATCGATATCGCGAAGCTTCTCGAACGCGTCTCTGGCCAGCCTCAGCGAGCGAGCGTCGCGGGGGGCGAGCTCGAGCCGGATCTCTCCGACCAAACGCAGCGCGTCGGGGTTTAGCGGTGCCAGCTCCAGAGCCTGGCCGGCCACCTCTGCCGCCTGCCGAGAGCGACCCGTGCGGCTCAGCAGTTCGGCATATTCCATGCGGATGTAGGGGTCCTCAGGCTCGAGCGCGACGGCCCTGGTGAAAGCCTCGACCGCCTCTCGATAGGAGCCCTCGGCCGCGTACATCTTGGCGATCGCGAAGTAGTACGAGGCACTCTGCGCGCCCGCCAGGGCGGCAACGCACACCGCGACCAAAGCGGCGACCAGGCTCGTCGAGAGGGTCCGTCTCACCGCGGCGAGACTACCATGCGAGCGGACCGGCCTCAACGGTCGAGCGCTCGTCTCCGGGCTAGCCCGAGAGCCACAAGCGTCTTTGATTCAGTCCTTTAGAGTGAGCGTAGCGAAACTCGTGAGGCGCCGATCGCGTTGACACTCCAAGGGGCCATTGCTAGACTGGCGGGTACGCTTCTGGGGTCACATGATCAAGGCAGACATCGTCAATCGCGTTGCGGAGGCGTCCGACGTGTCGCGCGTGAAAGCAGCGATCGCCGTCGACACACTGCTCGACGCGATGAAAGAGGCCCTGCGCCAGGGCAAGCGGATCGAGCTGCGTGGCTTCGGCGTCTTCCAGGTTCGTGATCGCAAGAAGGGTGTCGGCCGCAACCCCAAGACCGGTGTCGAAGTCGAGATAGCGCCAGGCAAGACAGTCCGTTTCAAGCCCGGCAAGGGTCTGCGCGACCTCTAGTCCGCGACACGACATACTCTCCCGCAATGGAAGTGCCCGGCGGTGACAGGCCGCCCGTCATCGACGCGCTCGCCGGCCCGGCGCGTCCCCTCGACTGTCCGGTGGCCGAGCCCATGGCTACTACGCGGCACCGGCCGCCGTATCGCCTTGCTGCGCTGCTCTTCCTGCTCACCGCCCTGACGACGACCACCCTCGGCGGAGTGGTCCTGTTGGCGACGCGCACCGACACCACCATTGACGTGCTCCCCTTTCTCGGCCCGCAGACTCTGCGGCGAGTGTGGGGCGATCAGGAGCTCCTCCGCACCGGGCTGAGCTTTTCGATTCCGCTGCTCCTGATTCTCATGGCCCACGAGTTGGGTCACTACGTTGCGTGCCGGCGCCACCGAATCCAGGCGACGGTGCCGTACTTTCTACCGGCACCGTTCTTCATCGGCACCTTCGGAGCATTCATCCGTATCCGGTCGCAGATCCGCGATCGGCGGCGCCTGTTCGATGTTGGCATCGCGGGTCCGATCGCCGGTTTCGTGACGCTCCTGCCGTTTCTTCTCTATGGTGTCGCACGCTCACGCCCGGGTGTCATCCATCTGGCGGAGTCCCCCGATCTCGCCGACGCAATTCTGTATCGGCCTGGCACGAACCTGGCGATCACTCTCACCTCGTGGGTCTTCCACGGCACTTCGATTTCGCCGGGCTCGCTGGATCTGCATCCTTTCGCCCTGGCCGCCTGGGTGGGCCTGCTGGCGACGGCTTTGAATCTGGTTCCGCTGGGTCAACTCGACGGCGGGCACATCCTGTTCGCAGCCAACGCGAAGGCCCACCGGGCGCTGGCGTGGCCGCTGTGGCTCGGGCTGCTGGCCTGCGGCTGGTTCTGGCAAGGCTGGCTTCTGTGGTGTGTTCTGGTGCTCGTCATGGGTCTGCGCCATCCCACCGTGGTTGACCCCGAGCCTCTCGATCCACGGCGGCGGAGACTGGCGCTGCTGGCTCCGCTGATGCTCGCGCTAGCGTTCACGCCGATCCCGCTCGAGTATGTCTGGGTGCAGGATCCACCCGGGGTCCTGGTCGCAGTCTGGAATGCCTGGTCGGGACGCTAGCCGACTCGGAGCACTATCAGACGTCGAGGACGAAGGTTACGGGGCCGTCGTTGACGAGCTCGACCTCCATCGCCGCCCCGAAGCGACCCTCTTCGACTCGGAATCCCCGCAGTCGCAGGTTGTCCGCAACCGCGCCGACCAGCGGTCGCGCCATGGCGGCCGGCGCCGAATCGCCGAAGGACGGTCGGCGTCCCTTCGTTAGGCTACCGGCGAGAGTGAACTGTGAAACGACCAGGAACTCACCGCCCGCCGCGAGCGTATCGAGGTTCATTCTGCCTTCTGTGTCCGGGAAGATACGCAGGTCACCGAGCTTCTTGGCCGCACGTTCCGCGGCGAGAGCGTCGTCACCGCGCGCGACGCCGATCAACGCCACAACGCCAGCTCCGATCGAGCCAACGGTCTCGCCGCCAACGGTCACTCGCGCCCTAGAAACGCGCTGCAAGACGATGCGCAGATTTCACGTCCTCACGGATACCAAGCAGGCTTATGATACCGGCCATCCCAAAGGAGAATCCGCATGGTCAACAAGGCAATCCTCGTCGGCAACCTCGGCCGCGATCCGGAAATCCGCTCGACGCCGTCGGGCCAGCAGGTAGCCAAGGTCAGCCTGGCCACGAACCGAAAATGGCGTGACCGCGACGGCAATCGTCAGGAGCAGACCGAGTGGCACGACATCGTCTGCTGGGGCCGGCAGGCCGAAGTGGCCGGTCAGTACCTGACAAAGGGCAAGCAGATCTATGTCGAAGGCAGAATCCAGACTGATTCGTGGGAGGACAAGCAAAGCGGCGAGAAGAAGTACCGCACCGAGATCGTATGCGACAACTTCCAGATGCTGGGCCAGCGTGGCGACTCGCCTGCTAGCGTTCCGGTCAGTGCCCCCGAGGCCATACCCTCGGTCGATGTCGGCGGTGCCCAAGACGACGACGACATCCCCTTCTGATCGGGGATCGGCTCATTCGCCCGGGTCGAGTCGTGACTTGAGGGTGTGGAGCAAGTTC
>JAYZDP010000015.1:0-15548 GCA_036337765.1 Acidobacteriota bacterium | reverse complement strand
TCCTGCAGCAAGCGGGCCAGAGCCGCCGCGCGGTGGTCGCGGGCAGTCTTGCGACGGCGGCTGGCATCGTCGCCTCGTTCTGGGCCCTGGCATTGCTTGCGATCGGCGCGCGCGCCGCCGGCGAGTTCATCGGTTGGGGCGTCCAGTTCCAAAACCCGACCTTCGTCACCTTCCTCACCCTGGTAGTGGTGCTCTTCTCGCTCAATCTATGGGGTCTCTTCGAGGTCCCCCTGCCGGCGGCACTCGCACGTGCCGGCAGCGTCGACGGCGGCGAGGGGGTGGCCGGGCACTTCGCCACGGGTCTGTTCGCCACCCTGATGGCGACCCCCTGCTCGGCGCCGTTCCTCGGCACGGCGGTCGGATTCGGGCTCAGCCAGAGCGGCGCTGTCATCCTCGCGACCTTCACCGCCATCGGCCTCGGCATGTCCCTGCCCTACCTGCTTCTCGCCGCCTTCCCGCGCAGCCTCGCCTGGCTGCCCAAGCCGGGAGAGTGGATGATCCAGCTCAAGGTGGTGATGGGCTTCCTGTTGTCGGGCGCCGCAGTCTGGCTACTCTACGTACTCGCCTCCCAGGTCGCACCCGAAAGGCTCGCTTTCATCGAGGGGGGCCTTCTCCTCGTGGCGCTGACCGTCTGGGCCACGCACACCGCACAGCGAAAGGGCCGACGCCACGCTGCGCAGGCTGCCGTGGTCGCCGCAGTGCTAGCGACGCTCTACCTCAGTGCCGGGGCTCCGCCCGCCACCGCCGGCGCGGTGGAGACGGCCGGCATCATCCCCTGGACCGAGTTCGATCGCGGCCGCGCCGAGGCGCTCGCCACCGAGGGAACTCTGGTCTTCGTCGACGTGACCGCCGACTGGTGCTTCACCTGCAAGGCCAACGAGCGATTGGTGCTCGAGACAGAGCAGATAGCCGCGGCCTTCGAGGAGCACGGCGTCGTGCCGATGCGGGCCGACTGGACCAATCGCAACGAAGAGATCGCGACACTCCTGGCTGAGCACGGGCGCTACTCGATCCCCTTCTACCTGCTCTACCGCCCCGGCAAACAGCCCTTCCTCTTCCCTGAGCTCCTGACCAAAAGAGTCGTCCTGGATGCGGTGAGCGGGGGCCGCGGTAGTCATGACTCCTGACGTGTCGAGTTTGTAGCGCCCCTACCACGACCCCCGCTCACATGCCCTCCCTCCGGGGGCGCTCGCCGCGCAGGCCCAGAGCCGATTCAAGAACGTGATCTGAAGCTCACGACTTTGCTTGGTGGAGATCCCTAGTCCGGCAAGGGTGCCTAGATGTTGAGAAACGAGTCAAGGTTCGAGGAGGGTTCTGTCCGGGCCTGCGCTCTGCCGGAGCACCGGGCGGCGAGCGCCCCCCAGAGGGACAGCATAGGTAGCGGGGGTCGTGCTATGGGCGCGGGACACACTAGACGAGTCTTCCAGTCATGACTACCACGACCCCCGCAACCCTTCTACTCAGGCAGTCCGAGGTGCGTGCGGTTCTGTCGATGGAGGACGCCATCGAGGGTGTCGAGGGCGCCTTCGCGGCCCATGCCCGTGGCGAGACCCTGATGCCGGTCAAGGTCCATCTCGACCTGCGGAGCTACAACGGCGATTTTCGGGCTATGCCTGCATACCTCGATGGCGCGACCGGCGTGAAGTGGATCAACGCGCACCCCGACAACCCGGCTAAGGGACTGCCTACCGTTCGTGGCATGTACATCCTCTCGGACCCTGCCACCGCGGTGCCTCTGGCCGTGCTCGACGCGACGTGGCTGACGGCGGCACGAACCGGAGCCGCGGCCGCGGTGGCCTCACACCACCTCGCCCCAGCCAACGTCGGCTCGATCGGCTTCATCGGCTGCGGGGTTCAAGCGCGCACGCTGCTCGCGGCGCATCGGGCCGTCTTCGACAGCTTCGAGGTCGTGGCGGCCGACGCTCGGAGCGAGGCAGCTGCCGCCTTCGCCGAAGAGGCCGGCGGCAGGGCTGGGAGCCTCGCCGACGCGTCGGCCTGCGACATCGTCTGCACGGCAACGCCGGTTCGGGAGCCGATCATCCGCTCGGAGTGGCTCAACGGTCCTCGTCACGTCAACGCCATGCGGGCAGACGGGCACGGTAAACAGGAGTTCGCCACCGAGATTCTCGGCCGGGCACGCCTGGTCGTCGACGACTACGACCAGGCCATCGCTGGCGGCGAGATCAACGGCCCGATCGAACGCGGTGAGTTCACGCCCGACACCATCCACGCGAGCCTCGGAGAGATCATCGATGGCCTGCGCCCCGGCCGGGAGGGCGACGAGCTGACGATCTTCGACTCCACCGGACTGGCGGTCCAGGATGTCGCGATCGCCGCCCGCGTCTACAACCGCGCCCGCGACAGCGGCATCGGGACCGAGCTCGACTTCTTCGCCTAGCTCCCCCCTCGAGTCGACCGCCGTAGCTCGTGCAGCCGCTCGAGCCTGGCGCGCAGCTCCTCTTCGAAACCGGCGTCCGAAGGCGAGAAGAATCGCTCTCCGCGCAGCCCGTCGGGCAGGCATTCGAGCCCACCGACTCCGTCCTGCGTGTCAGGCGCGTAGACGTAGCCCTTGCCATAGCCGACGTCTCTCATGAGATCGGTAGAGGCGTTACGGATCGCCATCGGCACAGGCTCGGCCGGGCGTTGTTCAATCGCGGTGCGAGCAGCCCCCTGCGCACGGTAGACCGCAACGCTCTTGGGGGCAAGAGCCAGATAGAGGGCGACCTGGGCGAGCGCGATGTCTCCCTCCGGCGATCCCAGCCGGTCGTAGGCCTGCCACCCGGCAAGTGCGTGCTGGAGCGCGGCGGGGTCGGCGAGACCGATGTCCTCAGCCGCGAAGCGCACCATCCTCCTGGCGAGGTAGCCCGGGTCCTCGCCCGCCACCAGCATCCGCTCCAACCAGTAGAGCGACGCGTCCGGGTCGCTCTCGCGCAGTGACTTGTGCAGCGCAGAGATGAGATTGAAGTGCTCCTCGCCGGATTTGTCGTAGAGCAGCACTTTGCGCTGAGCCACCTGCCGCACGGCATCGGCGTCGAGGCGGCCACCTTCGCCTCGATCGGCGACGGCCATCTCCAACAGGTTCAGCGCGCGTCGTGCGTCGCCCGAGGCAAGCTGCGCGATCGCCTCGAGCGCCTCGTCGTCGGCAGACACGGTTGCGCTCAGTCCGATCTCCGCGTCGGCCAGGGCGCGCCGCAGCAGATCCTCCAGGTCCTTGAGTGCGAGCGGTCCGAGTACCACCACCCGGCAGCGTGAGAGCAGCGCCCCGTTGAGCTCAAACGATGGATTCTCGGTCGTGGCACCGACCAACACGATCTCACCGCTCTCCACGTACGGCAGGAAGGCGTCCTGCTGAGCCTTGTTGAAGCGGTGGATCTCGTCGACAAACAGCAGCGTCCGACGGCCCAGGCCACGCCGCAGCTTGGCCGCGTCCTGCATCACTTCCTTGATCTGTTTGATCCCGGCGGTGACCGCACTGAACGGCACGAACTGGCTGTCGCTCTGGCTGGCGATGATCCGCGCCAGGGTGGTCTTGCCACAGCCTGGCGGCCCCCAGAAAATCAGCGAAGGCACACGGTCCTCGGCAAGCGCGCGGCGCAGGAAGCCCTGCGCACCGACCACGTCGGCCTGCCCCACGACTTCGTCGAGCGTACGCGGCCGCATTCGCTCCGCAAGCGGCGTGCCGGGGGAATCGCTGCTCGGGCCGCTCGGTTCCGGCTCACCGAAGAGCGACAGGCTCAGGTCTGGAGACTTGCCCACTCGATCTCTCCTTCGCCGGGGAATACCTCGTCGAGTCGCCGGACTGCGGCTCCCTCGTCAAAGTCGAGGCATGAGTCTGCGCCGCCGAGCTGGCCATCCCCGTCACGATCCTCGTGCAGCATCACCAGGCGGGCGCCCACTCGCAGCAGATCGCCCTGTCGCACCTCTACCCCCCACGACATCCTTCCGACCAGCTCGATGTTGCGCCATGGCAGCTCGTCGAGCTCCGCCCCAGCCAACCGCAGGGCCTCTCTCAAGACCGACACTCGGGTGAAGAGCAATCGGCGCGCGGCCTGATCGGCTACTTCTGATCGCAGCTCAGGCGACGCGTCGCCGGGTAGCTCAACGCCGACCAAGCCGAATACCGCCGACACCGCCGCGGCCGAGCCTGGCAGCGTAGCCGTGACGGTTGGGAAGTCGGCAACGCGGTCCCGGAGATCCTCGGCGCCTAGCGAGCGAAAGCGCTGCGCAGGAACGAGCGGGTTCACCGGCTCGAATATCTCCACCCAGGTGCGGAAGCGCTGCGTTCCGAAATGTGCGGTAGCCTCCTCCGATCCAGCCAAAATCTCAGCATGGCGGGGATCGAGATTGCCGTCGATCTGCCACAACGTCGACCAGTCGGGGTGGAAGAACTCTTCGTAGCGGACCCGTTCCAGGCCCTGGCCAGAATCGAGCTTGGCGAAGGGTGAGGTGGCCTCGACCGTAAACCACAGGACCTTCGCCTCCTGCGGCCGGTTCCATCTTCGGATCTGTTCGCTCGGAACCCGATCGCCACCGATCTCGAGCGCCTGCGCCTCGGAGTAGAAGATCGCCTCGCCGTTGCGAGCCGTCGCCTCGAGCACCGCGTGGAGGCGAAACCCGGTGCCCGCGAGGGTCTCGACTCGCCCGACCACGGCCACGTCGGATCCGTCCACCTCGATCGCCACATGAGCCGTATGCGGCTCTGGTGCGAGCGCCTTCTCCACGCGCGGCTGCAGCCAGAGTACGACCAACCCCAGCACCGACGCCAGCCCCACCAAGGCAAAGATGATGCGCGCCCGACCCACCGGACGATTCTAACGGCGCTAGCGTGGCTACTGTAAGGACGCCAAGCGGCCGGTCACGTCCCGGTAGCCGCCGTCGATCCCCTGGAGCTCCGAGAAGGTGGCGCTGGCATTCTGCCGATCACCGCTGTCCTCGAAGGCATCGGCGAGATCGTAGAGCAGCGACATCTTCTCGTCGTCGCTGAGCTCGGGCACGCCGAGCCCCTTGCGGTACCACTCCATCCCGGTTTCGGCTTCCCCCTTGTCGCGGAAGCACAGCCCCAGCAGTGAGCAGCTACCGATGAAGTAGTCAGGGCTCTGCGATGAGATCTCGAACTCGCCAACAGCCTCGTCGAGCAAGCCCATCTCCCGGTAGGCGATCCCGAGATTGTAGTGAGTGTCGAAGTCTTCGCTCGACAGGTTCTCGGCGACTCCCTGCTTGAAGCTCTCGACGATCTGCTCGAGCGAAGGTGTGTCGGCCGCCTCGACAGGCTCTCCCGAGGCCTGCTCCATTTCTCGCGACACCTCGTCCGCGAGATCCGCGAACTCGTCGTCGACTACCACGAAGTCGATGCCTTCGTCCTCATCAGGCGACGGCACACCCCCCGGACGGTCGGGAGGTGCCGGCGTCGCTCCAGCGAGCTGCTCTTGCGGTGGTTCGGGGACCTCCACCGCTGGTCCCGTCGTCGCCGACGAGGCGGTGTGTGCGGAGTCGATGATCGACTGCAGGTCGGCGCCTTGGGGCTCGAGCAGGTCGATCTCGCCCGAGCTGTCCTCCAACGTCGCCGGCGGCGCCTTGATCTCATCGCCTTCGACGAGGAAGCCCTGGTCCTGCAGGCGCTGTTTGATCTGCGGCCAGCCCTCCGCGATGCCGGTGCGAGTGACCGCCTCGGACATGCGGTTGGCGGCCTCCATCGCTGCGCGATACGACCGATCCTTGAGCAGCAAGACGATCAGCAGCTGATAGGCGGGTACCGAATTGGGAAACTCACGAATCACCTCGCCCAGTCGATCGAGCGCCTTCTCTCGTAAGCCGTACTTGATGAAAACGTCGACCTCGGCGAGCAGATCCGTAGCGATCACCTCAGATCGCTCAGCTGCAGCCGCGTTGGGCACCTCCTCGGCAATGTCGGCGAGATCGATCTCCTCGTCGAACTCCTCGGACGGCTCGAGCAGGACGGTGCGGTCGTCGTCCTCCACCAACCCGGTAGCCATCGCCGGCGGCGCTTCATCCACGACCGTCGGCACGACCTCAGAGGCCTCGGTCTCGACCACGGCCTCTTCCTCGACCCCATCCGATGGGGTGAGCGGTGACGGCAGGTCTTTGACTCTCTCGAGGACCTCGTCGAAGAGCCCGGCCTTGCCAGCCTCGCTCATCCGCGACTCCGCCTGAGCGAGATACTCCTCAGCGAACTCTTCCTGTCCGTGCAGGCTCATCAGCCCGACGGCGTCGACGATGAAGCTGACATCGAAGGGGTGGATACCGAGGGCCCGCTCGAGTACCTGGGTCGCCTTCTCGACACGGCCGTGGTCGAGCATCACGCGCGCGATCTCGAGAGACTCGGCGACCACGGCCGCGAGGTCGCCCTGCCCCTCGTAGAGCTCAGCCAGACGCGTGCGATGACCCGGGTCCTGCGGCTCCAGCTCTACGATCTGTTTGCAGATCCCGATCGCGGCCGACACCTGGCCATCGCTCTCGTAGTAGTCGACCAACACCTCGAACTGGGTGCGGGCGTCTTTGACGAGGCCCTGCACGCTGTACAGGCCCGCGAGCTTCTCGTAGACGTCGAACTGGTTGGCGTCGAGACGATGGATCTTCTTGTAGACCGCGATCGCTTTGACGTAGAAGCCCTCGTCGACGAAGCGGCCGGCGGTCTGTCGGTAGAGCTCGATCGCCTCGTCGTACCTGTTGACCCTGGAGTAGAGGTCACCGACCCGGTTCAGCGTGCCGGAATCCTCCGGGTCGGCGTCGAGCAGCCGGCGGTACTCCTTGATGGCGGCTTCGATCTTGCCGCGCGACACGAGCTTCTCGGCCCGTCGCTGCGAAGGCTCTCGGCGAAAAAGCGCCATCAGTGCACCCGCTCCGACTCCTGTGCGGCGGGTCGCGGCACTACCGAGCGGAAAGTGAGGCGGTGGATGGGGGTCGGCCCGTACACGCCTAGAGCGTCTCGATGCTCGGACGCTGCATACCCCTTGTGGCGGGCGAAGCCGTACTGCGGATACAAGGTATCGTAGCTTCTCATGAGAGCGTCACGCTCGACCTTGGCAACGATCGAGGCACACGCTACCGCGTAACTCAGGCTGTCGCCTCGCACCATTCCGAGCGTCGGGAACGGCAGGTCGTCAAGCGCCACCGCGTCGATGACGGCGCAGTCAGGGGCGGGTTGTAGGGAGCCGAGGGCCTCAGTCATGGCTTTTCGAGTTGCTCGGAGAATGTTGGAACGGTCGATCTCATCTGCTGATACCGAGGCGACCCGCCAGGCTAAACTCGAAGCCTTGATCGCTGCCGCCAGCCGCTCCCGATCCTGCGGACCGACCCGCTTCGAATCGTCTACCCCTGGCACCAATCGATCAGGATCGACGATGACTGCCGCAGCCACGACCGGCCCGGCGAGGCATCCGCGGCCGACCTCGTCGACCCCGGCAATGTTCCGATAGCTACCGAGTCGAAGCTCCGCTTCCACTCCCCGCAGGAGGTGCAGGCGAAAAGCTTCTGCCATCAGGGGCAGCAACGTGACTCCGGAGCCGCACGCCTCCCCCGAGGCGATGGAGGGTTCAGGCTTTGCCTTCGCTCCGGGCTGGGCGGTCGTCTCTACGCTCCTCGATTCGCGCGGCCTTGCCGCGCAGCTCGCGCAGGTAGTACAGCTTTGCTCGACGCACCTTCCCTCGCCGAGTCACCTCGATCCTGGCGATCGCCGGCGAATGAAGAGGGAAGATTCTCTCCACCGCAACCCCTCCCGAAATCTTTCTCACAGTAAAGGACTCACGGGTTCCGCCGCCTCTACGGGCGATGACTACGCCCTGAAAGATCTGAATCCGCTCTTTCTGACCCTCGATGACGCGAACGTGCACTTTCACAGTGTCGCCGGCGCGAAACTCTGGCACGTCGGCCTTCAGGTAGGGCAACTCGACTTGCTGCAACTCGATCATTTCCAAACCAATCTGCCGTCTTCGAGTTTGTGGGCGCGCCGCCGACGGTGCATGAGTGCGCTGCTGACAGCGCGTGAGTGTAACCCGTTGTAAACCAAACCTTTAAGCAGCTATCAGCGGCTCAGACTCGACTGCGGCTCGTAATTATGCTGTTTCCTCCGCCGACTTGCAACAGATGTCGGCGCCGCCGCTGCGGCGGCCGTCTGATTCCAACAGATCCGGGCGTTTTTGACGGGTCGCTTCCAGCGCCCGCTCACGGCGCCAGTCAGCAATCGCCTGATGATTGCCGGACACGAGTACCTCCGGCACGGGCACGCCCTCGACTTCTCGGGGCCGGGTGTAGTGAGGATAGTCGAGAATCCCATGGCGGAAACTGTCGTTCTCGACCGAGTCGGCCAGGCCCACGACACCAGGAACCATCCTCGAGATGGCCTCGATCAAGACCATTGCCGGGATCTCGCCGCCGGCCATCACGTAGTCACCTATCGAGATCTCTTCGTCGACGACCGACTCGGCGACGCGCTCGTCGAGGCCCTCGTATCGACCGCAGAGGAGCAGCACGTGCTCGCGCGCCGCTAACTCTCGCACCTTGGCGTCGCCCAGCGAAACTCCCTGAGGCGATAGCAGCACACGCCAGGGTGATGTGCCGGCCGACACCGTCCGCACCGCGCGCAGCCATGGCAGCGCGCTCATGACCATGCCCCCACCCCCGCCGTAGGGCTCGTCGTCCACCGACCGGTGGGGGTCGTCGGTGTAGTCGCGCAGATCGTGGAGGCCGACGTTCAGAAGGCCCTCCTCGACAGCGTTCCCCACCAGGCTCGTCTGCAGGAACGAGCGGAACATCTCAGGGAAGATGCTGATCACTTCGACGCGCATGTCTCCACCAGACCGGGCGGTAGATCGAGCTCGATCGTTGCGGACTCGACATCCACAGAGCGCAGGAAGTCCGAAACGAAGGGCACCAGGAGCAACTTGCCGTCGCTCTCGATCTCGAGGATCAGCCCACCGCCGTCTTCAATGATCTCTCGCACCAGGCCGAGCTCACCCTCGTGGACGTCGCTACACATACAGCCCACCAGCTCGAAGTAGTAGTACGACCCGGCAGGCGCAGGCGGCACGCTCTCGCGCGCCACAGTCAGCTCCCGGCCGCGAAGCGCCTCGGCGGCGTCGCGCGACACACGCCCCTCGAAAGCCACCAACAGCGCCCCCTTGTGCAGCCGGCACCGGTCCACGACCAGCGGGCTCTCCTGCCCTTCGAGATCGAGCGCCGAGCCCGGATCGAAGCGCCCCTCGACATCCGTCGCGACCTCGACCACCACGTCCCCGCGCAGTCCATGCGGCTTGACGATCCGGCCAACGACGACCGTGTCAGGCAACCCGCGGGACATGGCGCGAACTCGAGTTGAAGGAACTGCTCACGGCCTGCTGAGGCGGCGAGCGCGCCTCAATCTTCGAGAATGTCGATCCAATAGCGCAAACCGTCGCGCTCGGCGCGGGCGTCGAGCAGGGTACGCAGGGCCCGTACCGTCCGGCCTTGCCGGCCGATGACCTTTCCCAGGTCCTCCTGGGCAACTCGCACCTCGAACCGACTGCCGTCGTCGCCCTCCACCTCTTCCACTTCAACGGCATCGGGGTCGTCGACGAGGCGGCGAACCGTCTCTTCGAGCTCCTGTTCGATACTCATGACTCAGGATGCGGCGGCTTCGGGCGTTGCCGCATCGGCCTGGCTACGAACGAGCTTCTTCACGGTGGGCGACATCAGCGCCCCCTTGGCGAGCCAGGCGTCGATCTTGCCGGCGTCGATCTTGACCACCGCCGGCTTCTGACAGGGGTCGTAGTAACCCAGCTCATCGATCGCCGGCGCCCTCGGGGTGCGGCGTGAATCCGAAACGACGACCCGGTAGAACGGGCGGTTGCGTGCTCCCATCCGGCGAAGCCGAATCTTGACCATTGCTTTGCTGCCTCCGAAATCCTGGGCCGCAGAATGCGGCCGCGCAAGAACGCGAATACTAGCAGAACCGGGTGTCCGGATCACGCACTTCTCGAGGCTCAGGCACCCATCGCTCCGCGCAGAAACTTGCCCTTCATCTTCTTCATCATGCGCTTCATCTCGCGGTACTGCTTGAGCAGCTGGTTGACGTCCTGGACGGTGGTGCCGGAGCCCCTGGCGACGCGGCGCTTGCGGCTCGCGTTGAGGGTCTCGGGCTTGCGCCGCTCTGACGGTGTCATCGAAGAGATAATCGCCTGTACCCGCGTCAGTCGGCTCTCGTCGACGTCGGTGGTATCCATGCCGCGGAACGGCCCTCCACGGGGTAACAGGTCCATGAGCTGCGACAGAGGCCCCATCTTGCGCAGCTGGCGGAGCTGGTCCTGCAGATCCTCGAGCGTGAACTGACGCTTGGAGATCTTGCGGGCGAGGCGCTGGGCCTCGGCACCGTCGACCACCTTCCCGGCCTTCTCGATCAGCGACAAAACGTCGCCCAAGCCGAGAATGCGAGAAGTCATGCGTTCGGGGTCGAAGACATCGAGATCGTCGGCTTTCTCGCCAACTCCGACGAAGCGAAGCGGCACGCCGGTGACAGTTCGCACCGACAGCGCCGCGCCACCGCGCGCGTCACCGTCGAGCTTGGTCAGGACCACGCCTGTCAAATCGACGGAGGCAGCGAAGTCACCGGCGCTGCGAACCGCGTCCTGGCCCGTCATCGCGTCGGCGACGTAGAGGATCTCGGTCGGGGTGACGATGTCGATGAGACCCCGAAGCTCCCCCATCAGATCCTCATCGACGTGAAGACGACCTGCGGTATCGACGATCGCGACGTCGTGACCGGCCGCTGGCGCGGCGATCAGAAGGCGACGCCCCAACGCCGCCACGTCTTCACCCTCTTCAGGCACGAGGACCGCAACGTCGATCGCGGCGCCGACCTGGCGCAACTGCTCGACCGCGGCCGCACGCTGCAGGTCGGCGGCGACCAGAATCGGACGCCGCCCCGCCGCACGCAGGCGCTGAGCGATCTTCCCCGACGTGGTCGTCTTCCCCGAGCCCTGCAGCCCGCATAGCAGCACCACCGCGGCCTTGCCGGAACCGACCCCCACCGACTTGGCGTCGGTACGCAGCTCCCCGCCGGGCTCGCCCAACAAGGTGACCATCTCGTCGCGCACGATCTTGAGCACCTGTTGATCCGCTGTCAGGCTGCCAACCACCTCGGCCCCCAGAGCCTTCTCGCCAACCTTCTCGACGAAACCGCGAACCACCTTGAAGTGGACGTCGGCCTCGAGCAGCGCCAGGCGGATCTCGCGCATCGCCGCCTGCACGTGCTCCTCGCCGACGCGGCCCTCGCTGCGCAGCTGGCGAAAGACGCCCTGAAACCGCTCCTGGAGGCTCTCAAACATCGGTCAGCCCCCTGTTGGCCGCCCGAAGATCCGCTCGGCGAAGGCGAATGGTGAGGTAGGCCGGCAGCAGCAATATCGCCACCAGCGCCGTCGACGAGGCGCCGAGAATGGCGACGTAGCCGATCGAGCGCATGCCGGGGTAGGACGACAACGACAGCGATCCGAATCCGACCATGGTCGACAGAGCGGCCAGCACCACAGCCTTACCGGTCTCCACCAGCCCGTTCTCGAGGTGCTGCCGGTCGAGGTCCCGGTTCTCGCGGTAACGGTGCATCATGTGGATGCCGTAGTCGACACCGATGCCGATGATCATTGTGAATACGAAGATGTTGAAGAAGTTCACCGGCATCGAGAGCAGCACCATGCCACCCATCATCCACACCAGGCCGACCGTCAGCGGCGCCAGCGACAACACCGTGTCTAGCAGGTTGCGGAAGTCGACCCACAAGAGCACCCCGACCAGCAGGAATCCGAGCACGGCGGCAACGATGGCGTCACGCTTGACCGTCACTCGCATGAACTCGCTGACGACGTTGACGCCGGAGAGCACGACATGCTCCCCCATCTCGTCGGCCAGTCGGCGCAGGCCTGGAGGCGGCTCTCGCTTCCAGATCGTCGGTGGCGGGTAGAGATACAAGATGCTCGTCCATGCGTCGGGCCCCTCACGAACGAATCTCTCGAGCAGCCGGCGCGACGAGTCGTCCAGTACGAGGTCGCCGAGTGAGATGGGCCGTGATACCTGACTCGCCTCGGTAAACAGGCTCAGCCCCTCGGCGAAGGCAGAGCCGCGGAGGCCCTCGCTCGCCGCCGCATCGGCGAACACGCTCCGGACCCGCTCCGGGTCTAGCAGGTCGCCACCGCGCAGGGCCAGCCAGTCGAGTGTCTCCTCCTGCCGGGCACTCGGCGGCAGGATCGAGGCGATGCTCTCGTAGCGGACCAGCTCGTCGGAGCCAGCCAGAAGCTCTGCCCTCTCACCGGCGTCCGCCGTCAGTTCCAGCACCTCTTCGAGGGAGTCGCCGCGAAGCACCAGCATCATGAAGTCGAAGCCCGAGCCGAAGTGGTCGGCCATCCGCCGCTCGTTGGCCGCCGCCCGCACCCCCTCGGGCCGCATCTCACGGATACTGTCCTGAAACGTCAGCTGCAGCGCGGACAGACCCATGCCGAGGGTCAGGCCTACGCCAAGTACCAGGACCGGAACCGGGTGGGCCATGCACAGGCGAATCAGCCGCCCGCTGCCGAAGCCGTGCAGAAACAGTCTTGCCTCGCGCTGGCGACGGCTGTAGTGGTCCTCACTCCAAGCCAGCATGGACGGCAGCAGGAAGATGACCGCCCCCATGCACAGCAGGATGCCGGTTCCCGTCAGCAGACCCAGCTGGCGTAGACCCACGAACGCCGTCCCCGTGAAAGCGTAAAACGTTGCGGCGCTGGTGATCCCACCGATCAGTACCGCGCGCCCGCAGCTCGATGCCATGACGCGCAGAGCACCGGCGATACGCCGGCCGCGAGCTCGCTCCTCCACGTAGCGCCCATAGCTGACGATGACGAAGTCGACGCCCATGCCGATCAGCAGGACTGCAAACGCGGCGCTCGCCACGTTCAGCACCCCGATCGTGACGCCGGTGAAGCCGTAGGCCAGGATCAGACCGATGCCGAGCGGCAGGAAGGCGTACATCAAGAGACCGACCCGCCGGAACGCGAACAGGAAGAGGAGCAGCACCCCACCCATCGACGTCAACACACCGATGATCAGGTCGCGACGGATGGTGCCGCCATCCTCGAGTGCGGTGAGGTAGTTGCCTCCGATGTCGACGCTCGGCACCGGAGGAGGGTCGGGGCCCGCGATCTCCTCCCAACGCTCGGTGGTGATGGTGATCTTCGCCTCGACCTGGTCGACCAGCTCTTGCGTGAACACGATGTCCTGCGCGGGTCGGATCGGCTTGGCCATCAACAGCACCAGGCGATGGTCCGCGGACAGAAAGAAGCCCGACGTCAGGTCGACCCGCAGCGCTCCACGGGTGGTGGAGAGGCTCGACATGAAGACGTCCGTCAGTCCCAGAGGGTCGAGCAGGACCAACGGCTTCATCAGCACGGCCTGCGGCGTGGCGAGGAGCCGCCGAATCTCGGCAACGCGGTCGCGGATGCCCTGGTCCGTGAGCTTCGACTCGATGACGCGCCGCCCTTCCTCGTCGAGAAACAGCAAGGAGCTGGGGAAGTAGGAACGTACGAGCTCTTCGACGTCGCCGATGCGATAGTCGACGTACTCGAGATGCTCCAGCGTTTCGAGCTCCCTCGCTAGCTCCGCGACGAAGCTCTCGTAGGGGTCGACGGCCTCGCCTTCGGGCACGCCGACCAGCACCAGCAGTAGGTCGACTCCACCGAAGTCCTCGAGGGTGGAGCGAAACGTGTCGACCACCGGCTCATTGCGGGGCAGCAGCCCGAGCATGTCGCTGTCGATGCGTAGGCGCGACGCCGACACGAGGCTCAGCGCGACCAGTATGGCCGTCGCCAGAAAGATCCGGCGGTAATGCCTGCGTCCGTAGAGAGCGATCCGCTGGAGGTAGCGTCCCTGCATCCGCGCGACCGTCAGGTCGGTTCCTGGACCACCACGCGACCGAACTTCACGAAGTACTCCAGACCCGAATACAACGTGATCACCAGCGCCGCCCACAGGCTCGCCGGAGCGAGCTGTTGAAAGCTCCCGAGCTGGTTGGACACGATCGCCAGCGAGATGGCAACGATCTGCACAGTGGTCTTGAGCTTGCCCGCTACAGACGCCGAAATAGCCCGGTTCTGCAACGCCGCGACGCTACGCAGAGCCGAAACAGCGAACTCGCGCGCGACGATGACCACCACCATCCATGCCGGAGCGAGTCCCAGCCCGACCAGGGAGATGAACGCGGCCGAGGTGAGGATCTTGTCGGCAGCGGGATCGAGCAACTGTCCGAGGCGGGTGACCTGCGAGCGCCTACGGGCGATGAATCCGTCCAGGAAGTCGGTGAAGGCCGCGAGCAGAAAGATCCCCAGGGCGATGAACTCCTTGTCCTCGACCTCGGTGAGTAGCACCACGACGAGGATCGGAGCGAGCAGAATCCGGCTCAGCGACAGGAGATTCGGGAGGTTCATATCGTGGGCCGCCGGGCACGCATCACACAGGCCAGCGGAGTGCCTATGCTAACCGCGAAACGCCGCCGTTGGCCGCCTACTCAGGAACCGGCGCCAGCACCGCGGGAGGGGACGGTCACCTGGCTCACCGAGCCCGACGGCGATCGCACGGTCATGGTGGAGCGGCTCGGCCGATAGATTGAGAGCACCCTCTTCACATAGTCGGTGGTCTCGCGGTATGGCGGAATGCCGCGGTAGCGCTGCACCGCCTCCGGGCCGGCGTTGTAGCCGGCTAGCGCCCACTGCAAGTTGCCGTCGAATCGATCGATCATGCGTCGCAGGTAGGTGGTGCCGCCCCGCAGATTCTCATCGACGTCGTAGGCGTTACGCACACCGAGCTCACGAGCGGTCTGTGGCATCAGCTGCATCAGCCCCATGGCGCCCTTGTGAGAAGTCGCCTTCGGCTTGAACGCCGACTCGACTCGAACCACGGCCTCGACCAGCCCGGGATCGAGCCGCTTCTGACGAGCCCAGTACGAGATCCGCCCCCGCAGCGCCTCGGGAGCGATGGAGGGTGCGGTCGTGCTGGGCACGATGCCTGGCCGATCGGGATTGTTGCTCAGGACCAGCACACCGTCTTTGCGTCGCGACATCTTCACCGACCCGAAGGCCTGCGCCTCGGCCACGGCTGAGCCGACCAGAAGCGTTGCGAGCACAAAGAGTGTGAGTCGAGCCACGGCTGTCCTTCTCATACTGAAGGTACGAGAATATCGAGATCTGTCTATAAATGTCGAGGCCAACCCAGACGAAGGAGTTTATCTGGCGCCAGCCAGCAGATCTCCGACCGCGGCCGGAACCGCGGCCAGCGCACCGGCGAGCCGCGCCGGGTCCTTGCCGCCCGCCTGAGCGAAGTCGGCACGGCCACCGCCGCTACCGCCAACCAGACTGCCCATCCGACGCGCTAGGGCACCCGCGTCGAGTCGATCGGTCAGGTCATCTGTCACCGCCACGACCAAGCTGACACGATCATCGGTGCTGGCGCCCACTACCACCACACCCGAGCCGAGGCGCTGGCGGAGCACGTCGGCCAAGGTACGAAGCTCGTCGAAGGGCGTGCCCGGGACCTCG
>JAYZDP010000014.1:0-12084 GCA_036337765.1 Acidobacteriota bacterium | reverse complement strand
AGCTTCAACAGCAAGGTCTCCAGCTCGATTCTAGGCTGTCGACGCCGTCTCTGGGACGACTTTGGCGAAGCGTCATCGCTCGAGGCGCTCGTCGGCGCGCACCCACCAGCCTGGCCCGATGGGCGATGGCCAGCCCGCCGGCGCCTTGCCGGCCAATCCGTAGGGGCCGCTGCCGCTGAGCTCGATGCCGCGCAGCCGCTTGTGAAGGCCCATGACGACTCGGAAGCTCCAGATCGGCAGGAGTGCGGGGTCGGCGTGCTCCGAGACGAAGACGAGGTCGTGGAGGCGCTCCGTGCTCGGCTGACCCCCCTTCTCGAGGAGCGTGCCCGGCAGCACATCGAGCTCGTGCGCGAGGTGGGGAGGCGACGCGCGGAGCTCTTCGTGCGCGAGTGGATCCTGCACGACTTCCCGCACGCCGAGGATCTTCGCGTGGACGTCGTCTTCGCCGACGAAGAGCCGAGCGTCGGTGTCGAGCTGTCGGGTGACTAAACGGCCGGCTCGAGCTTCAAGTTGCGATGGCTCATTCCTCGTCTTCTTCGCGAATCGCCTCGAGGGTCGCGAAGTTTCCGGTGCGGCCGACGAGCTCACCCATCAGGCGGTTGCCGTCCAGGGTGCCTGCGAAGCTCATCTCGTAATTCGAGGGGCCTCCGAAGACCGTCATCTCGAAACGCACGGAGTCACCCTCGATCTCGAGAGCTCTCACGTCGCTGAGCTCGCCATTGGATTCGTAGGTGGCCGCCCCATCGCCCACCACGACCAGCTGATGCTCCAGCGGTCCGTAGCGCGAGTCTCCCCGCAACGTCCAGGTGCCGACCAGGGCGTCGATGCCGCCCGTGGAATCGGGGCTCGCTGCCTCGGCGAAGGCCGGGGGAGCCAGTCCCAGCAGGGCCACCACGAGCCCGAGCCAACATCGCGAATATCTGGACATCGAAACCTCCCTGTTGTCCGAGTCGGATCGAGTCGACTCTACACCTGAGGCTGTCCGGCCCTTGGTCACCCGGTGTAGGTAGGATTCCGGATTCCCAACGGAGGTAGCCGCATGAAGCTGACCGGTGCCAGAACCTACGTCGTTAAGACCGACCCACCGAACTGGGGCGGCATCCTGTGGTTCTTCCTCAAGCTCGAGACCGACGAGGGAATCGAAGGCTGGGGAGAGACCGCGGTTCTGTCCTGCCTTTTCGGACTCGAGGACAGCTACGAAGCGCGTGTCCAGGAGGTCTTCGACACGTTCCTGAAAGGGCGGGATCCGATCGACCGTGAGCCGCTCTACCATGCCCTCTACAAGGGTCTCACCGCTCAGCACCCGGACTACGTGGCGATGGGGCTCGTCAGTGCCTTCGACATCGCGCTGTGGGACATCGCTGGCAAGCACTACGACACCCCGGTCTTCAATCTGCTGGGTGGCCAGTACAGAGATCGGATCAGGACCTACACCTATATCTACGATATGGATGCCACGGACGGACTGCGCGCGGCAACGGCGGACTGGACGACCGACCCGCAGCGGCTGGCCGAGCACGCCGCGAAGTTGGCGGACGAGGGATTTACCGGCCTCAAGTTCGACCCTCTACCCCAAGCTGGCTTCAGGAAGCTCCCCGCACCGCCCTGGGAGATCAGCCTTGCTGAGTACGATCACGCGGAGAAGGCGGTCGCCGCCATCCGGGAAGCGGTAGGCAATCGCGCCGACATCCTGATCGGCACCCACGGCCAGATCACTCCGTCAGCCGCCCGCCGTCTGGCGCGGCGGCTGGAGCGCTTCGATCCACTCTGGCTCGAGGAGCCGTGTCCGCCCGAGAACTATGCGGAAATGGGTCGTATCGCCTCCAGCACCTCGATTCCGATTGCGACCGGTGAAAGGCTGGTGACACCGTTCGAGTTCCAGAATCTGTTCGCACAGGGTGCGTGCGCGTTCGCCCAACCCGACCTGGGGAGCTGTGGCGGCATCACAGCCGCCAAGAAGATCGCTACGCTGGCAGAGGCCAACTACGTGCTGATGGCGCCCCATGTCTGGGGAGGACCCGTCATCACCGCTGCGGCGCTGCAGATCGACGCCAACGTTTCGAACTTCCTGATCCAGGAGAGCATCCACAAGTCGCGGGACTTCTTCGACGAGATCGTCAGGCAGCCCTTCGAGTGGACAGACGGTGACCTCGTTGTGTCGGACCGCCCGGGAATCGGAATCGAGCTCGACGAAGCGCAGCTCGAAGCACACCGTGGAAGGTTGGCCGACTATCTTTGAGGTGTGTCGAACGGCTCGCCAGGGTGGGTCGTGTTGGCGTAGTAGGGTCGCACGCCGGTGTCGCTGAGAATCCTTCTCGCTGTCCTCGGGTGGACGTTCTCGTTCGTCAGCCGCACCCGTGACGCATTCCGACGTCAGCTGAGCCGCGACGTGGTGATCGAGATCTCGTCGGCCGACGGCGCGGCGCGGCACTTCATCTTCGCCGGCCGGCGTGCGACGAGCCGGCCGGGCCGCGTGGGTTCGCCCAGCGTGGATTCGCCCAGCGTGGATTCGCCCGACCTCTCGATCCGATTCCCGTCGGCTGGGGTCGGGGTTGCGGCCCTGCTCGCGCCCGATGGTCCGGATCGCCTGTTCCAGGGCATGCTCGACGGCTCGATCGAGATGGAGGGCGACCGTCGTCTGTTGCTCTGGTTCCAGGGGCTGGTGCCGGCAGCGATTCCGGGATTCCCGGCGTTTCATCTGCCGCACACGCCGCCGTCGCCCTACGTTCAGCCGACCGCGAACCCGGAGGTGAATCGCCGCATCGTCCGGGAACCGGCTGTCGCCGAGCTCGATCGGGCGCAGCCGGATGCGTGGGCCGCCCGGGAGAAGATTCTCATGATGCGGGTCGCCGCCGGCGAGCGGCCGAAGCCGTTCTAGGAGAGGCTGTATGGTGCCCCACCTTTCCGATCGGTCCCGTGGCTGGCTCCGCTTCGTGTGGGACAAGGCGACCACGCCCGACGACTGGTCGGTGCGGGGCGAGCCTCACCAATGGTGGGATCGTGACAGCACGGCGCCGATGTGCGCCTTTCCGCGCTTCGACCTCGGCGAGACCTCCTACATTCTCCCGGTCCTGGCCGACCAGACGCCCGCTTGGCGCGAGGTCTACACCCGAATCGCGGACGAGCTCGTCGGGCGACACACGACGTTTTGGGCGGCAGCCGACTGGCTGAGCTTGATCGGCCACGACCCGCACCCCGACGAGTATCCGCCGGAGTGGCTGATCTATATCCCGGAGCGCCTGCGTGGGCGCTACGACCCGCCCGGCTGGACGGCGAACGGCGTCGAGCCGTGGGGCCTGCAGCCTGATCCGATCGGCTCGGACGGAAACCTCTTCTTCCGCGGCTTCTTCAACCTGCTGTTGTCGGTCTATCGCTCGGTTTCCGGCAGCGACAAGTGGGAGCGCCCGTTCGACGTTGCTGGCTTCGGCGACCGCCGCTTCGCCTGGTCGCACCGTGAGATCGCCGAGTTCATCAACGTGCAGTGGAAGGAGCGTCCCCAGGGCCCGCACTGCGAGAACACCAAGATCTGGCCGTTCTGCCTGAGCGCGGCGGGCCTCGGTCTACAGCTCTACGACAGAGTGACCGACACCGACTTGCACGGCGTCTATGACGAGTGGGTGGAGTACGCGAAGAAGCACTACATGGCGATCGATTCGAAGGGCGGAATCGCGTCGTTCGCCTTCTTCTACGACCCACTCGAGGATGTGACCCTCGGGTACCCCGCACCGTTGTCGGCCTATCCGGCTCTCGCGATCACGCCCTACGTTTTGCCCCAGGCACCGGAGTGGGGGCGATTCCTCTACGAGGACTCGGTCCACAAGCTGCGCTGGGACGACCCGTCCAAGCCGATCATCGAGCTCTTTCCCGATCCGAGGTTCCTTTCAATCGGTCTGCTCGTTGCCCAGGACCTCGGCGACGAGACAACCGCCAAGCGGCTCCGCCAGTATGCAGAAGAGCAGTTCGAGCCGCGTTGGTTCGGCGACGAGGACGACCGGTTCGGGTGGTGGTTCGGCACCGACGAGCCTTGGCCGCGGGGTCAGCTCTCGGCGCTTCAGATGGTGTGCGAGGCGGCGGGTCCTGGCGCTTGGTCGAAGGCGTTTCGCGAGCCGAATCGATCGAAGTTCGACGAGCCGACGGTCGCAGGGGTCGACTACCCGTCGCTCGCTGTTCGGCGCGCCTACAACGACGTCGGCGAGGGGGTCCTCCACGTAGGCACCTGCGTCGGCACCCCGTCTCGCGCCGGCGCGGCCACGACGTTCCGGATCACGCAGCTGCCCGATCCCAAGGCCGTTTCGGTCAGCTGCGACGGCGCTGCGTTCCCGAGGTGGCGTGTCGTCACGGACGACGCGATCGAGATCGAAACCGACATCGCGACCCACGAGTTCCACATCGACGTGCGGGCTGCTGCTTCGATCGACACCAGTGAGGGGCTGGCCTCGAGATCGAGGACTCCGGTCGAGTCGGGCGTCGAGGCCGAGTCACGCGCGTACCGTCCCGAAGCGGCCGCGAGCTGTTCGTGCTGCCAGCGCGTGACGTAGCGCCATGGGGCGGAACACAGCGGTAGTCTCAACGTTGGGAGGGACTCGGATGGCGCAGACGGACCCCATCTTTCACGTCGACACGGGCGTTGCGGAGTGGATCGAGCCCCGAGGCGGCTTCGAGCTCACTGCCAACACCCTGTCGATCACTTCCGACTACCAGGGTGAGAAGCTTCGCGCAGCCGGCCTTGAGCCGTCAGCATTCGGTGACACCGTCGACCCATCGTTTTTCATCGGCGTCGGCATCCAGGCGGGCATACGCAGTGGGATCAGTGCCGAGGGCAATGTGAACATGGTGCAGCGGCTCATCCAGAGCCGCCCGGTGCAGTTGGGTGAGGTCCTTACCGTCCAGGGGCGTATCGAATGCGTCCGCGAGGTGCCTCGTGGTCACACGGTCGAGACCAGCGTTACCTTCGAGGACGCATCGGGCACCGTGGTGGTCGACGCTTCACGTATGTCGCTGAGGCCCGATCCGGACAAGGGTGCGCGACGCGGTGCGGGTGAGCGTCCGCCGCCGGTCGTGCCGGATCCGGCGCTGGCCGAAGTCTTGGGGGAGCACCAACTCACACCCGAGAGAGTCAAGAGCTACTCGGTGCAGGGCAACAGCATCCACTATGAGGAGAAGGCTGCCCGCCGAGCCGGTTTCCGGGCCCCGATGATCGGCGGCGGTATGGGCGTGCACTACCTCGCCGCCCTGCTGTGGTCGCACGGCGCACCCCAGGCGCTCGATCTCAGCATCTACTTCAGACGGCCCATCTTCTGGGACGAACGGTTCACGGCCGCGGTGCTCGGAAAGGCTGATGATCGATCGAGCTGGAGGGGCCTCTGCCTGCTGCGCGACGAAGGTGAAGCCGGCCTGAAGGTCCTCACCGAAGCAAGTATTCAGGAGTGCCTATGACCGCCGACCCTGTTCTGCGCCTTCGTCAGATCTGTCTGCTCGCACGTGACCTGGAGTGGACGTCAGGCGTCCTGTGTGCGGCGTTCGACGCGCCCGTCGTCTTCCGGGATCCTCGGATGGCCGCGGGCGGGAACCTCACCAACACGCACATCCGGCTGGGGGACTCGTTTCTCGAGACGGTCTGCCCGAGCGATCTCGCCTGGGAGCGCTCCACCACACAGACCCGGCTCCTGGAGCGCAACGGTGACTGCGGCTACATGGCCATCGTGCAGGTGCCCGACGTGGCCGCGGCCTCGCAGTCGATGGCCGCCCAGGGGTCGGGGACCGGGATCGTTTCGGGAAGTACGGTCGTGTGTCCCGGCTCACCGGGCTCGGGCTTTGCCGGCATCGAGTCGGAACCGTACGTGTTGGGCGAGTCTGTGCCCAAGAGCCCCGGCACGGTCTCCGGCGTGAACGTCCAGTTCCATCCGAGGGACTTCGGGACTCTCGCCGAGATTCAGGAGAACTGGCCCGGTCATGGCGATTTCCCGAAGAACAGGGGCGCGTACTTCCCTGCCGGGAACACGTGGCAGAACGATGTCGAGGTCCGGCCGCACGGTGGTGTCACGACCGGGTTCGCCGCCGTGGAGATCGCGCCGCGTGACCAGGATCCCGAACAGGTCTGCGAGCGCTGGATGAACGGCCTCGGTACCGGGTGCTCGATCGACCCCGCCCAACCCGCGACGCTCAGGCTGTCGGGTGGCCAGACCATGAGATTCGTCCAGGCGGCGCCAGCAGGTAGGACCGGCGTCGTCGGGGTGGATCTTTGGGCCGTCCCGGGCGGGCGCAGGAAGTTCGAGTCGATCGACATCTGCGGCGTGACGTGGACCCTCGTCGATCACGCTGCGGCGACCTAGGCGCACGTCGCTCGATCGAGCCTTCGCCAGGCTCCGCCGCTAGCTCGCTCGGTGAGCGCGATACGACTTGAGGCACATAACTCTTACCTCTGAAACGTCATCCGGCGCTGGTCCTTGCTGGCTCCGTGCTCGTGGCCCTGGCAGCGTGCGGTGGCGGGGACAGTGGCAATCCACTTGGGGGTGGCAGAGACGATCCGCCGCCGCCCGACGAGGGTGCGCCGGAGTGCTCCGTCCCGGAGCTGCTCAGCGGCGAGTCGGACTTCTGGCTGGAGCGAGCCAAGGATGCGCAGGTCTTCGGTGGCGTTCAGAACATCTCCGACCAGCGTCGTCTGGCGGAAATCTCGGCTACGATCGGCAGAGAGTTCGCGACACCCCGCCTGGCCCAGGTCGGTGTGCGATTTCGGTCGCGGCGGTAGAATCACACTTTCCCGTCGATCGGGGCACGGAGACAGCGCATGAATCACTCTCGATCTCTTCTTCTGGCACTCATCGCCAGTCTCGCGGCGAGTGCCGCCGTGGCTGCGCCGCTTGCCGCGAACGCGAACGACACCACACCGGCGACCTGGGCCGAGCACGTGGCTCCGATCCTCTACGAGAACTGCGCGAGCTGCCACCGTCCCGGCCAAACCGCGCCGATGTCGCTGTTGAGCTACGACGAGGCCCGCCCTTGGGCGAAGTCGATCCGCAAGGTCACCACAGAGCGCACCATGCCGCCCTGGTTCGCCGACCCCGAGCACGGTGAGTTCGTGGAGGATCCCTCCCTTACCGATTCCGAGATCGATGCCCTGACCCGATGGGTGGCGGCGGGCGCCCCAGCAGGCGACCTGTCCAAGGCGCCGGAGCCTCCCTCCTTCTCCTCCGAGTGGAAGCTCGGTCAGCCTGATGCGGTCTTCGTCGCTCCAGAATACGAGGTTTCCGATGACGTGGAGGATCACTACCAGTGGCTGCAGGTCGACAACCCGGGCGACGAGGAGCGCTGGATCCGGGCGATCGAGATCCACCCGGGCCTCATCGCGGCGGTGCACCATCAGCTGACCTACCTGGCTCCTCCAGAGGCCACTCTGCAAGGAGTGCAGAGTCGCGCCGGCGCCCTCGACCTCACCTTCGTGGGCGGCTGGGGGCCAGGCGTCGCGCCGCTGGCGTTCGCCGATGGGCACGGCATGCGGATGCCGCCGAACAGCAGCCTGTTCTTCCAGATGCATTACCACAAGGACCCGGGGCCCGGCACCGGCGGCATCGACCAGACCTCGATGGGGCTTTACTTCCACGACGACAAGCCCGAGAACGTCGTCGAGACGCTCTGGTTGGTGGATCCCGCGCTGAACATCCCGCCCGGCGACAGCAACTACCACTCCTGGTCTTCGTTCACCACCGAGCACGAGGCGGTGCTGTTTGACTACACCCCGCACATGCACCTGCGCGGCAAGGCGATGACCTTCACCGCCGAGTATCCCAACGGTGAGAAGGAGATCCTGCTCGACGTACCGAGCTACGACTTCAACTGGCAGCTCACCTATACGCCCACCGAGCCGAAGGTGCTCCCAGCCGGCACCACGATCCGGGTGGACGCGAAGTTCGACAACTCGGCCGACAACCCGGCGAACCCCGACCCCACGGCGAACGTGACCTTTGGCGAGAAGACGACCGACGAGATGATGGTGGGTTTTATCCACTACACCTTCAGCGACCGCAGCCAGCAGGTAGACATGCCGACCTTCATCGTTCCCGATGAGCTCAAGGAGCAGGTCGAGCAGATTCGCCAGTTCCGGCAGCAGCAGCGCGAGGCCAAGGCGGCAGAAAGCGGCGGCTGAACCCGGACCGCAATGCGGGCCAGTGCACGAGAAGAGGCGCGCAGCTCTCAGCAGCTGCGGCTCCTCGGGCGAACTCTGGTCGAGTAGGGCCCGATGCCGCTCGAGCAGGTCTATCTCTTCTTCGTACTGGCAGCGGCGCTGGCGCTGTTCGTGCTCAACCGCTGGCGCTACGACGTCGTCGCGCTGCTCACACTACTGGCGCTGTCTCTTCCGGGCATCGTGGCGCGCGACCAGGTCTTCGCCGGATTCGGACACCCAGCCGTAGTCACCGTCGCGGCGATCTTGGTGGTCAGCCAGGGGCTGGCGAACTCGGGCGTCGTCGATGCGATCTCACGTCTGTTGGCCGGAGTTGGAAGCAACGTATCGCTGCAGGTCTCGGCACTGTGCGTCGTGGTGGCGGTGTGCTCTGCCTTCATGAACAACGTCGGGGCCTTGGCGCTGCTGATGCCGGTTGCCGTACGCATGGCGGCGACCCACGGCGTACCGGCCTCGCGACTCCTCATGCCGCTGGCATTTGGTTCGCTGCTCGGTGGTATGACGACCCTCATCGGGACTCCGCCGAACATCATCATTGGAGCCTTTCGCGCAGACACGGCGCAAGAGCCGTTCGGCATGTTCGATTTCTCGGCCGTGGGCTTGGGAATGGCGGTGCTCGGCATCACCTTCATCTCGCTCGTGGGGTGGCGGCTGATCCCTCAGCGGCGCTCCCCGGCAGCGACCTCGGTGTTCGAGATCGAGGACTACACGACCGAGCTGCTCGTGCCCGAAGCCTCACCCTTTGACGGCAAGACCCTCGAAGAGGTTGCCGGCCGACTGGAGGCGGATTTCGTGGTGGCTGTCATCGTGCGGGAGGGGCGCAGGAAGGTGGCGCCGAACCGCTCGGCGAAAATCCGCGCAGGTGACCATCTGGTGGTCGAGAGCGATCCAGGCGATCTGCAGAAGGTGCTCGAGGAGACCGGCTTCGAGCTGGCTGGCCAGCACGTGCCCGGCATCGACGAGATGAAATCGCCCGATATCGGGCTGTTCGAAGCGGTAGTGATCCCCCGCTCGCGCATCCACGGCCGCACGGCAGCCGAGGTGAAGCTGCGCGCTGTCCACGGGCTCAATCTCCTGGGTGTGGCGCGCCAGGGCCAGCGCGTTCATCAGCCTCTACGTCAGATTCGCTTCTCTGGCGGCGACGTCCTACTTGTCCAGGGACCCCGTCAGGAAGTCGGCGAGAGCCTGGCTACGCTCGGTCTGTTGCCGCTGGCCGAGCGCCAGCTCGACCTTCGCCAGCAGCGCCGTCTCGCATTGGCGGTCGGAATTTTCGGAGTGGCGCTGGTCGCCCTGGTGACGCGGGTGCTACCGGCCGATCAGGCCTTCGCCGCAGGGGCAGTCGCCATGGTGCTGGCCCGCGTGGTCACGCTGCGTCAGGCGTACCAGGCGATCGACTGGCCTGTCGTTGTGCTGCTCGGCGCGATGCTACCGGTGGGTGGAGCGCTCCAGAGTACCGGGGGCGCCCAACTGATTGCCAACGCCCTAGGTAGCGTTGCGCAGGTCGTGCCGCTTCCGGTTGCCTTGGCGGGAGTTCTGATCCTCGCGATGTTCCTCTCCGACGTCATGAACAACGCCGCGACGGCCGTCATCATGGCCCCCATCGCGCTAGGCGTTGCGGTCGCTCTCGGCGCCAGCCCCGACCCGTTCCTCATGGCGGTAGCGGTCGGCGCCTCCTGCGCCTTCCTCACCCCGATCGGCCATCAGTCCAACACCCTCGTCATGGGGCCAGGGGGATACCACTTTGGCGATTACTGGCGGATGGGCCTGCCGCTGGAGTTGCTCATTGTCGTGGCCGGTGTGCCTCTGATTCTGTGGGCGTGGCCGCCGTAGTTGTGAAAGAACCGATCAACGCGAGCGGCCTTGCTCCTGGTCGGCGAGCGTCTCCTCTTCGAGCAGGCGCGCTCCGCGCATGATGTTGCCCATCGCGTAGTTGCCCTCGTGACAGGCGTACTCGTAGACCTTCTTGGATGACGCCTGCCAGACGTACTCGCCGGTCCAGGACGCGGTCCAGAGGGTGTCGTCCTCGACCGTGAACCTGTAGATGACGTCGCCGTTGTCCCGCTTGGTGAAGCGCTCCACGACGTGGGTGTTTTCAGTCCCGCCTTGAATGGCCCCTGAATCCGGACGGAAGTTGGTGGTGTCGACGACCAGCGTGTCGCCCTCCCACCAACCGATCGAGTCGCCGAGCCACTTGCGTACCTCCGGTCCCATGTGCTCGACAGGGCGATCGTCGCGCTTCAACCGCACGATGCGCGCGTCGTGGATCATCTCGAGCAGGATCACCACGTAGTCCTCAGTCTGCACGATGGATTTGTAATTGTTGTAGAGGCTCGGCAATACCGGTGTGTGGCCTGTGAAGGGGGCGATGCAGCGCTCCGTGGGGGGGCGACGCTCGATGTCGTCGTAGGGACCGGGACCGTCCCGGTCGAGCCACCATGCCGTGCCGTCGTTGCCGCGACGGAACGCTGAGAAACTCTCCCTGCGCGCCTTCAGCAACTCGGGCCGGATGGGCGGCATGCGTCCATTGGGCGGGTCGATGAGGATTGAGGTGCGGAACTTGCCGTCCACCATGAAGACGTTGGTACCGGGATCTACCCAGAACCAGTTGTACCCGCCCGTGTTGCCAGCCCCCGGCCCAGCGGCGAGGATCTGGATAGGAGATTGGGCTCCTGCGGCGGCGGGACCGTCCTCGAAGCCGAAGACCGCGGTGCCGCCCACCGCTGGAGCTTCGCGATCCGGGTCGCTGTCGCGTAGAGCGTGGTCGAGGAAGACCGCCTGCTCATCGGCGATCTTCTGCGCCTCCTCGGGCGTGAGCTCCATCTTGTTGCCAAGCTCTGCCGGCCGCTCCACGGGAGTGAGCGTCGCGCCGTCATAGGTGCCGCTCAGATCCGGCCGACCGGTCGACGTTCTCGCGATCTCCCCCTGTGCCGCCCACAACGGGTGGGCGAACGCTGCGACGAGGCCCACTACGGCCCCTCGCCAGGAACCCTTCAAACACATGATCTCCCTCCGCTTCGAGCGAGTCGCCGAGTCAGGAGTGGGCCGTTCGGCTCGCCCGGTTCGTGAGTGGATTCGCGCAAAGTGTAGCAAGCGATCGAGTCACGGCCAATTCGCATGACTCTGGCTCTCGGATAGCCTTCCTCGGTCAGTTCATGCCCGCAAACAAGCGTGCATCGGGCAAGCAGGCTGCGAAAAAGGCGTGATCGAGGCGAAGGTCGTATCGAGTTCACAGAATGGGCTCGTGGCTCGAGTACGTCGAGACGGTGAGTTCGGAAAGGTTCCGGGCGCGGGCCTTATCGAGGTCATGCCGAGTCGGCCTGGAACACCTTCCAGTGGCTGGCGCTCATGCAACACCACGGGGCACCGACTCGTCTTCTCGATTTCACCTGGTCGCCGTACGTCGCGGCGTTCTTCGCGCTCGGGCGAGCCGGAGCGAAAAAACGAGCGCGTCGTTGCCCAGTCGGGGACGTTCGCGATTCCCGGTTCGATTTCGGAGCCGGTGGAGAGGATGGTCGCAACACCATCGAAGAGCTGCAGCGAATGAACATCCTGAACGCAGAGGAAAAGAAGTGATGAGGGTCGCTCACAGGGCTTCCTTCGATGTCAGCGTCGAACCATAGTTCAGCATCGGCCTTCCAATGCCCGGTGAGGGAATGTACGTAAGGGCTGACTGTGGGCTGTGAGCTGGAAGTGAACTAAGGTTGCCTGACACCACTAGAAAGGTGAGGCATGGGCGACGCTAGCGAGCTGGAAGCTCGAATCGGGCGCCTCGAAGACATCGAGGCCATCAAGCAGCTCAAGGCGCTCTACTGCGAGATCTGTGACGACGATCACGATCCGGAACGGATCGTCACGATCTTCACCGAGGACGGCACCTGGGAGGGTAGGGGTATCGCCCACGCCAA
>JAYZDP010000013.1:0-7548 GCA_036337765.1 Acidobacteriota bacterium | reverse complement strand
TGTTCGCCATCCTCTCGTTCAGCGAATTGTCTCGGCGTACGACCGATTCCACGATTCGGACCGAGGAGGCCGGTCCCATGAGTGAGTCGGGCGACTCCACACCGCAGCGCGAGCCGCTGACCACCCGGCTAGGCCGGTTGTGGCAGACCTGCCTGGAGCAGGAGCCGCTGTGGGTGGTGGTGTTTCTGCTCGTGGGCTCGTTCGTCCTTCTGCCCCAGGGCCCCCTTTTCGTGACTCGAGTGCAACCCGGACAGATCGCCGCTCGCGACTATGTCGCCAGCCGGGAGATTCTCAAGGAGGACGGCGAGTCGACGGACGAGAAGCGGTCAAGGGCCCGTGATGGTGTGCTGACCGTGTACGACTACGAGCCCGGAGCCGGGCAGGCTCGTGAAGGCGAGATCGTGCAGGTGTTTGAGGTGGGGCGCGCCACAGCACTGGCGATCGATGACGGATTCGAGGAGCTCGCGGATGTCGAAGGACCCGACGCCCTGAGCGCGCTGATGGCCGCCTCGAGCCTGCAGATCTCGTCAGAACAGCTCGATGTGATCAAGGAGCTCGAATTCTCAGAGGAGCTCGAGGATCGGCTGAAGAATCTCCTGACGGAGGTGCTACGGCGTGGAGTCGTCAGCAACAGAGCGGGGCTGCTGGAGGAGCGTGAGCGTGGCATTCATCTACGCAATCTCGCGGCCGGGAGTGAACGGGTACAGCTCGACCTGTATCGATATCTGGACTACCCGGAAGGCGTGCGCGAGCTGGTGGTAGCCGAGAGCCGCCGCTGGCGTGGAATCAACTCGCGCCAGCGCACGGAGCTCGAGAACCTGGTGGTGGCGAACTCGACACCCAACATCTTTTTGAATCGCAGCGAGACCCTGGTTCGCAAAGAGCAGGCCGCCGAGTCCGCCGGGGCGGTATTTCAGCGGATCCGGGCGGGACAGGTGATCGTGCGCCGGGGCGATGAGATCGACGACAGCGCAGCCTTTTTCATCAACGAGGATAGCGGTAGACGCAGTCGCGGCTCCTTGCTGCTGCCGGCTGCCGGACACTTCCTCCTCCTGACTCTGGGTGCCTTCACGATTTGGCTCGCTGCCAAACGAGAGATCAGCTCTCCGACCCTGGCCCGCCGCACGTTCACGGGACTGCTGATGATCGTGGTGGCGGGGCTTCTGGGACTCGAGGTTTCGATGCTCTTCAGCGAGGCCCTCAGCGGCTTCTTCGAAACTGCGCCATTGAATTCGCCCGGGAGCTATCTCTTCGCCATTCCCTTCGCCGCCGTCGCCCTGATCGGATTCCTGCTCTACGGCCGCAGCCTGACGCTGGTGTCCAGCCTGGTCTATTCGGTTCTCGCCGGGCAGATCGTTCCGGAGAGAGCATGGTCGGTGGTGATCTATTCGCTGGTCGGCTCGCTGAGCGCGATCTATTTCATGGATCGGGTCAAACATCGCTCGAGCGTGAACCGCACCGGGCTCCTGGTTGGCGGGGTGAACATGGTCTCGGTCATGATGATCGAGACGCTCACCTCCGGAGGCCCCATCGATCTGTCCGTGTTCGGCTTCAGCGTCGCCTGCGGCCTGGTCGGAGGCCTGCTGGTGGCGGCGGTCGCGGGTTTCGCGGTGCCACTCTTCGAATGGTTGCTCTCGATTACCACCGAGGTCACCCTTGTCGAGCTGTCGAACACAAACCTGCCCGTGCTCCGCCGACTTGCGTTCGAGGCGCCCGGCACCTTTCAGCACTCCCTGATGGTCGCCAACCTGGCGAAGGCGGGCTGTGCCGAGATCGGCGCCGATGCGGTGCTCGCCTACGCGGCGGGCCTCTACCACGACATCGGCAAGCTCAATCGGCCGGAGTACTTCATCGAGAACCAGCGCGGCGTCAATCCCCACGACCGACTCGATCCGGCGCTGAGCGCGCGCATCGTTGTCGATCATGTGACCGGCGGCCTGCGCCTGGCGAAGGAGGTCGGCCTGCCGCAGGTGGTTCACGACGCGATCAGTCAGCATCACGGGACCAATCTCATGGGGTTCTTCTACAACCGTGCCAACGAGTTGGACGAGGGAGTGGACGAAGAAGCCTTTCGCTACCCCGGACCCAGGCCGCAGAATCGCGTGATGGGCACCTTGATGCTCGCCGACGCCGTGGAGGCGGCCAGCCGCAGCCTGGACCAACCGACACCGCGGACGCTGCGAAACGTCGTCGACCAGATGTTCACGTCGCACGTCGAAGCGGGCCAGCTCGACGAGACCGATCTCACCCTGGCCGATCTCAAGAAGCTCGCCGACGAGTTTCAGCGGGTGTTGGAGACACTCCATCACCGCCGGGTCGACTATCCGGGTTTCGACTTCAAGGATGGCGAGTCAGACGCGGGAGGCGGTCTGCGAGTCGTTCGCAATCCGTGAGGATCTCGGGTTCGGCACGTCCCGCCGCCTCCGGGGTCGAGATTGTGATCCAGAACGTAGCGAGCTACCGCTCACTGGCGGTCGCCGATCTGCGCCGCTGGCTGGGATCGATGATCGAGGATTTGGCACCTGAGGCGCAGACCTTCGGCGTGCGATTCAATGGCATACGAGCGATGACGAGCATGAACCGGTCTTATCGCGGTAAGGACGGCCCAACCGACGTCCTGAGCTTCCCCGGCGAACCCGGCGGGCATCTCGGCGACGTCGTGGTGTGCGTTCCGCAGGCAGCTCTCCAGGCTGGCACTCGGCGTCACACAGTAGAGCGCGAGATCCGCCTCCTGCTGCTTCACGGTGTACTGCACTGTCTGGGCCACGACCACGAGACAGACGACGGTGGTATGGAACGGCTCGAAACCCGCCTGAGGCGGCGCTGGCTGTGACCCAGATGAGCCCACGCTGCGGCACGGTGGCACTCGTGGGACGACCCAACGCGGGTAAATCGACCCTGCTCAACCGGTGGGTCGCCGAGAAAGTCGCGATCGTCTCCGACAAGCCCCAGACCACGCGACACCGGCTGATCGGCATCGTCAATGGGGGTCGCGGTCAGATGGTGCTCTGGGACACGCCGGGCATTCACCGCGGCAAGCATCGCCTGAACCGCCGGATGATGCAGGAAACGCTCGACAGCCTGAACGCTGCCGACGTGGTGTGTCTGCTGGCCGACGCGACGGCCTCGCACGGTTCAGGCGACGAGTACGTCATCGAGCTGTTGTCGAAAGTCGAGGCACCGCGCCTGGTGGCCGTGAACAAAATCGACCGAGTGAACAAGCGCGGTCTCTTGCCGCGAATGGAGCGCTACGCCGAGGCCGGTTTCTTCGACGAGATCGTGCCCATCAGCGCGCTCGACGGGGACGGGGCCGAAGTACTGATCGACCTGCTGTGGGATCGCCTGCCCGAGGGTGGGGCCCGCTTCGATAGAGATATGTTTACGGTTCACCCGGAGCGATTCCTCGCCGCCGAGTGGGTCCGCGAGCAGGTGCTCGCCCGTACCCGCGACGAGCTGCCCTATTCGACGGCAGTGCTCATCGAGCGCTGGCAGGAGGATGGGCCCGGGGGAATCCTTCACATCGAGGGCTCGATTCTGGTCGAGCGGGACGGCCAAAGGCGGATTGTCATCGGCAGTGGGGGATCGATGATCAAGGCGATCTCGACTGACGCCAGGCTCGGACTTGAGGAGCTGTTGGATCGAAGGATCTACCTGCGCCTTGAAGTGCGTTGCGAGGACAACTGGCGTGAGCGCAAGACCGTTCTGGCCCGGCTCGAATCCGAGGTCGGCGGCGACCTCGACTGACGCCGAAAGGCGTTACGATCCGCGACATGGATAGGCCCCTCGCTGATGAGCGTGCGCGCATGGTGCGCGATCGGGTCCGTCGCCTGGTGCGGCGTGGCGCCCGAGGCAATCTGGTGCGGCTGCTCGGCAAGGTGCGTCCGGAAGACGTCCCGATCTTGCTCAACGGGCTGACCGAGAGCCAGCAGGTGTTCGTGTTCGAGGTGCTACTCGAGGGCTATCCCGAGAGCGCCGGCGAGGTGATCTCGTCGATGAACCCCGCCGAGCGCAGACTCCTGCTCGAGGCCCTGTCTCCGCGCCAGATCGCCGCCGCGCTCGAGTCCCTCGCCGTCGACGACGCCGCAGAGATCGCCGATCTGCTGGCAGACGTCGATCGCGACGAGGTCTTGCGCCTGATGACCGCCAGCCAAAAGGCGGACGTACAGCAGCACCTCGAGTACGAAGAGGACACCGCCGGGCGGATCATGAACACCGAGCTCTTCTCCCTGGTCGAGTCGACCACCGTGGGCGAGGCCATCGCCGCGATCCAGGAGTCGGCCGATGTCGAGATGATCTTCTACCTGTACGTGGTCGACGACGAGGAGGGTCTCGTCGGGGTCACGTCGCTGCGCCAACTGCTGATCTCGCCACCCGTGCGGCGCCTGAGCGAAATGATGACGGGGTCTGTCATCAAGGTTCATACGTCCACCGACCAAGAGGAGGTCGCCGAGCTTGCGGCTCACTACGACCTGCTCGCAATTCCGGTGGTCGACGAAGACGAGCGGTTGCTTGGAATTGTGACTGTCGACGACATCATCGATGTCTTCCAGGAAGAGGCCACCGAGGATCTGATGAAGATGGCAGGCACCTCTGGAGATGAGCTGCTCTACCAGGAGCGAACCTGGAAGGTCGCCAGCATTCGTCTGCCCTGGATTCTCGCCAACGGGGTGGGACTGGTGGTCAGTGGTCAACTCCTGCGCTACTTCCAGGTGAGCCTGCAGGAGGCCCTGTTCCTGCTCGCTTTCGTTCCTGTGATCATGGGTGTCGGCGGCAACATCGGTAGTCAGACCTCGACCATCGCAGTACGCGGACTCGCCACGGGGCGGCTCGGCCGCCGAGAAGGGCGGGTGCGACCCTTCCTGTTGCAGCAGCTGCGGGTGGGCCTAGTACTGGGTGTGATCTGTGCCGTGGTCGCCGGGATCGGCGCATACCTCTTCGAATCGAGTCTGTCCTACGCCCTCGTGGTGGGCGGGGCCCTGTTTCTGGTCATCATCGTCTCTTCGATCATCGGCGCGGCAGCGCCGATCGTGTTCGAGCGCATGGAGATCGATCCAGCTGTGGCAGCGAGTCCACTCGTGACCACGACCGTCGATCTGACCGGCATCCTCATCTACTTTGGTCTGGCAGTGTTCATGATCGACTGGCTGGTGCGCTAAACATGCGGCGGCTGAGCGCCGAAGCCTTCCTGCTCGAGGTCGTCGACTTGCACGACTGCGATCGAATCGTCACCTTCCTCACCGCGGAGTGGGGACGCAAGCGCGGTGTGTCGCGCGGGGCGCGTACCAAGTACAGCCGCTTTGCGGGACAGCTACAGCTGTTGGCAAAGGTCGACATCGGTTGGTTCGAGAAGGAGGGACGCGACCTGGTGCGCATCGAGTCGGTCGAGCTGATCCGGCCCTGCCGGGGTGTGCTGGAAACGCTTGAGGGAATCCTCATGGTGAGCTACTTCGCCGAGCACCTCGGCACCTTCGCGCAGGAGAACGAGGACTGCACCGATCTGATGCGACTCCTCGAACGAAGCCTCGGCTGGCTGGAGGACGGCACCGATCCGGAGCTCGTGGCGCGCTACTTCGAGGTCTGGGTTCTGCGTCTCGCCGGGATCTTTCCGGTTCCTCGGGGCTGCACCTGCTGTGGCGGCGATCTTCTCGAGAAGGGCGCGGTTCTGACCCGGTCCTCCGACGAGCTTCTATGCTCGGATTGCGGTCGCGGCGCAGGGGGCGGTGGCGCGACGTCGGTGTCGCGGGCCGCACTGACGTTTCTGCGCGCGACCGCGAGACACACGCCCGCGGATCTCGGGCCGGAGTGGTCCCAGGCCTTGGTTCTCGACGAGGTAGAGAAGCTAGCAGCTCGCGTGCGGGTGTCCTTCCTGCAGCAGGAGCTGCGCAGCTACGAGGTCATGCAGCAGACCCTTCAGCGGCAGCGCGAGATGGCGAAGGTCTAACGGATGCCCGAAGCCGGCAATTCTCGAATTCGGCTGCTCGACGATCATCTGGTCTCCAAGATCGCGGCCGGCGAGGTGATCGAGCGGCCCGCATCGGTACTCAAGGAGTTGGTCGAGAACAGCCTCGACGCCGGAGCCACTCGGGTAGTGGTGAATCTGGAGAGTGGCGGCAAACGTCGGATTCGTGTTGCCGACGACGGCTCGGGAATGGGGCGCGACGATGCGCTGTTGGCCTTCGACCGCCACGCCACGTCGAAGATCGCGTCGTTCGAAGATCTCGAGCAGGTCGGGACTCTGGGGTTCCGAGGCGAGGCGCTGTCGTCGATCGCGGCGGTGGCGAGAGTCGATCTGCTGACCGCCGAGTCCGATGGCGAAGGCCATCGGGTGCGAATCGAGGGCGAGAGAATCCGCAGCGCCCGCCCCGACTCGCGGCGCCGGGGAACGACGATCGAGATCGGGTCGCTGTTCTTCAACGTGCCTGCTCGGCGTAGCTTTCTGAAGAAGGGCGTCACGGAGCTCCGGCGTTGTGTCGAGGTGGTGCAGGGGTATGCCCTTGCGCGCCCCGATGCGAGCTTCGAGCTGCTCCACGAGGGGCGCGAGCTGCTCAACGCGCCAGCCGGAATCACCCGTGGTCTCGAGGCTTTACGGGCGCGCGTCGGTCAGGTATTCGGGCCCGAGTTCGCCCGCGACCTTAACGAGCTCCCGAAGCATGACCTCGGATCGGCCGCAAGGGCCCGAGGCCTGGTCGGCAAGCCGGGCGGCTCGAAGGGGCGCCGCATCTTCGTTTTCGTCAACGGTCGGCTGATCCGAGATCGTGCCGTTCTGGCGATTTTCTATCGGTCGGTCCGCGACCAGTGGAAGACCGACGATTTCCCGGCTCTGTTTCTGTTTCTCGAGGTGGAGCCCTCGACCGTCGACGTCAACGTTCATCCCCAGAAGGCAGAGGTGCGGTTCCGCGACTCGAGCCTGATCGACCGCCTGCGCCGCTACCTGGCCGGGGAACTCGCCCGCGCACGCGGCGACGAGGGGGCACCCTTGTCGGTGCTCCACCCTGGACTTCGCCCCGCGCCGACCGCCTGGACCGGGCTCGGTCAGCAATCGAGTTCGCAAACAGGGTCAAGCGAGATCCATGAGGGCTGGGCACCGAGCCACCCGGCGCAAAAGCTCGCGGAGGTGTCGTACCAGCCAATCGAGGCCGTGCAGGTGCGGCTTTCGGGTCGCTCGACGCCGGCTGGTTCGCTCAGGTTGCTGGGTCAGTACAAGGGGACGCTGCTTCTACTCGAGGGAGTCGACGGGCTGTATCTGATCGACCAGCACGTCGCCCACGAGCGGGTTCTCTACGAACGCTTTCGGATCGACCTCGAAGGCGATTCTCCCGAGAGTCAGACGCTACTCGAACCGATGGTCATGGACCTGGCACCGTCGGAGGCGATGCGTCTCTCCCAGTGCGTTGAGGCGCTCGCGAGCTGTGGCTTCGACGTGATTTCGCTGTCGGGCTCTAGCGTCGGTGTGCGCAGCGTCCCGGCGAGCCTTCTCCCGTCTGGCGTAGAGCCATTGCTGCGGGGGTTGGCATCGTCTGACAACAGCGACGCGGATCTGCGTTCGCG
>JAYZDP010000012.1:0-3833 GCA_036337765.1 Acidobacteriota bacterium | reverse complement strand
GCGATCGTCTGGCAGTACGACCAGGACACACCCTACGTACCCTCGGCGTTGCTCTATGAGGGCAACCTCTACTTCACGAAGAGCAACAACGGTGTGCTGTCGGTCTTCAACGCCAGCAACGGCGATCCCCTCTACGTGCGTCAGCGGGTAGACGGCCTGACCAACATTTACTCTTCGCCAGTGGGAGCAGCCGGGCGGGTCTACATTACCGATCGCAAGGGCGGGACCACCGTGATCAGGGCCGGAGAGAGCTACGAGGTGCTGGCCACCAACGAGCTCGACGACGATTTCGACGCCTCAGCGGCGATCGTCGACAACGAGATCTACCTGCGGGGCCGCCACCTGTACTGCATCGCGGCCGATGGTTGAACCGGTCGACAAAAAGGCCATCGGTTGCGCGTGCCTTGGGGATGTGTCAGCGAGAACTGAGCGCGGCGAAGACGACGACCCGCAGTTCGGGTTGATTCGGACTAGATGTGCGGATCAGGACGGATTCAGATGCCCGTCCTGCCGGGCCTGACTCGACGAGCTGGATCGAGAGTACCCAACGCTTTCCCTCTTCGACCGTCTCCAGCGAGGTGGAGAAGCGTTCGCTGGGGTTCTCTACTGCCAGAATCTGCATCGGGCCCTGCTCGCGGCGGAGGATCTGCACTTGGCCGAGAGGGCGGTCGGCATCCAGCCACACCATTGAGCCGGGTCGTAGATCGAAAGGTCCTTCGCCCTTCTGCGGGAGAACCGTCCCGGCGAGGGTCAGCACGATCGGCAGGACAGTGTCGGCGAGGATCGTGATGTTGCCCTCGAAGTATCCGAGCCTACCCGTCGTGTCTAGGCTGGCTCGGATCTCGGGGTAGGAGTGGGGGGCGATGTCCGAGGGTACGGCCATCTCGATGGCGACGTTTTTCTTCACTCCGCGCACGTCCAACAGCTCATCTTCGTGATTGAAGACCACGTAGGAAGCTTCACCGAGCGTTCCTTCCTCGGCGGTACCGAAATCATGCTCCAGCTTCTCCGGCGGCTCCTCCTGACCATTCACGGAAAGCAAAGAGCCGAGAAGGACCACGCTGAAGGAAAGAGCGATTGCCGTGCGGCAACCGGCGTCCCTGGTGCGTTCCAGCCGGCTTCCGCGATCGGAAAGGCCAGAATCGCGCCGGTGGGGTCGGTCTGAAAGGTGGCATATAGAGACGCATGACACGGTCCAGCTTGTCGAATCCGATGTCGCGAATTCGCTGTGGGATAATCCGCCGCGTCCAGGCCCTGCTCGGCGCCTCGCCAGGTCGGGCCACCACGAGAGGAACGACGTCCATGAGTGTTCTCGAAGGCATCCGCGTACTCGATTTCGGCCGCTACATCGCGGGTCCGTACTGCGCTACTCTCCTGTCCGACATGGGTGCCGATGTCGTGCGGGTGGAAAAGCCCGGCACCGGCAGCGAGGACCGCTGGCTCTCGCCGATCGCCGAATCGGGGGAGGGGAGCCTGTTCATGCAGGTCAACCGCAACAAGCGGTGCCTGACCCTGAATCCGAAGAAGGAGCGCGGTCGGGAGATCGTGCGCCAATTGGTCGCGGCCGCCGACGTCGTCGTCGCCAATCTGCCGCCGCAGACCCTGCAGTCGATGGGGCTGGACTACGAGACCCTGAAGGCGACCAAAGAAGACATCATCCTCTCGACGGTTTCGGCCTTCGGTCACGGCGGTCCTTATAGTCACCGGGTCGGTTTCGACGGCATCGCGCAGGCGATGTCCGGCGCCATGTACCTCTCGGGGGAGGAGGACGAGCCGTGTCGCCTGTTCTATCCGTGGGTCGACTTCACGACGGCGATCCTGACTGCCTTCGGCACGGTCTCGGCGCTCTTCGAGCGTCAGAAGTCAGGTAAGGGTCAGCAGGTCGAAGGCTCGCTGCTGGCTTCGTCGCTGACCGTAGCCAACGGTACCCTCATCGAGCAGGCCGTCATCGAGGCGAACCGTGTCGCCACCGGCAACCGCGGCCAGACCGCCGCAACCGTCGACTGCTTCCGCACCAAGGACGGCTGGGTGCAGGTGCTCACCATCGGTCAGCCGCTCTTCGAGCGTTGGGTGCGGCTGATGGGTGAGGAGGAATGGCTGGACGATCCCCGCTTCGCCGACGATCTGGCCCGCGGCGACAACGGTGTCGTAATCTCGGAACGCATGCAGCGCTGGTGCGACGAGCGCACTACGGCGGAAGTGCTTGCTGAGCTCGACGAGGCCCGCCTGCCGGCTGGCCCGGTCTACTCGCCGCAGCAGGCGCTTGACGATCCGCACGTGCAGGCAATGCAGTTCATGAAACCCGTCGACTATCCGGGGCTGCCGAAGCCCGCCCCGGTGGCAGATACGCCCGTGCGCCTCTCGGCGACTCCGGGACAGATCCGTCACCGTGCGCCACAGCTCGGCGAGCATACCGAGGAGGTCCTAGGTGAGCTCGGCTACTCGTCGGACGACATCGCCTCGCTTCGAGCCGAACAGGTCGTGTAGGGGTCAGCCGCCGATCAGGTAAACAGCGGCGAGACCGAGCATTTCCTTGACCGCCTGATCGGTCTTGGCGAGAGCTGTGCCCTGAGGGAGAAACGACAAGGGCGAGAGGACGCCGATCCGTGTGCGGCGATCCGCCGGCAGCGGATCTGCGTCGAGGCCGTTACGGCGGCACAGCGCCTGCGCACGGCGCATATGGTAGCCAGACGTCACCAGCCCGACCCGCGCCCAGCCTTCAGTACGGACGAGTTCGGCGAGGGCGCGGATCTCCTGGGCGGTGTTCATCGGTCCTTTGACGCGAACGATCCGTTCGCTGCCGATGCCCATGTCGGCCCACAGGGCCGCGGTCTCGCTGCTCAGATCGCGGTTACCGAGAAAGCTGGAGCTGGTCGTAACGAGACGGGTCGCCTTGCCGCGGCTCGCTAAGGCTGCTCCCAGTCGGATGCGGTCGCCCGAGCCATTGAGCTGGGGCTCGAGGTGGTGGCTCAGCCCCGAACCGCCTCCCATTACCAGGACCGCGTCGTAGGTGACCGTGGTTTCGAGTGGGCGGATCTCGAGGTAGGGGCGCTCGAGAACGCGGACCATGAGAGTCGAGACGACCGGATTGGCGGCGACGGTGAGGGCCAGCCACGAAAGAAAGAGCCCTCTGCGGAGCTTCGATCGCTTCTCCGCGGCCAGCGCAGCACCGCCAAGAGAGAGCCACAGCAGCCCCGTCGGCATGACCAGGGTCGTGATGATCTTGCGCAGCAGCACGTCGGCCAGTCTAAGGTCGCGCGGCTACTTGCAGAGCTTCGCGCCCGGTTTGTCTTTGCACTTCTGCGAACAGCAGTCGGCGTCGTCACTACAGCCGTCACCCAGTTGCACGCAGGCGTCACAAGCCGGATCGCCGCCGCAATCAGCGTTGTTGGAGCAGTCGATCTGTCCGTCGCAGTCGAGACCGTCGCTGCAGAGCCCGGCCAAACAGTAGGCGGCCACCGGGTTCTCTGTGCACTGCCAGCCGTCACTCGCGCAGTTCGTGTTGTCGCCACAGGCGACCGGGCCGTCTCCGGCTCCGTTGCCGTCACCGCAGCAGTAGCGCCGGCTCGGCTTGCCGTTCTGTTTGCCGCGGCAATCGGCTGCGCAGGTGATGCAGTCCTCGCCATCGGCGGCCTCGCAGATGCCGTTGCCGCAGCTCGCGATGCCACCGCCCGAAACGCAGTCGTTCGGGCAGTTGGCGCAGTCCTCTCCCGCTTCACAGACGCCCTTGTCGTTGCAGACTCCGGTCGCCTTGACGATCGAGAAGGTGTCACTCACGCCACCGAGGTCGTCGAGGAAGGTCGCGTCGAGCTGGTTGCCGTCGATATCGAGAA
>JAYZDP010000011.1:0-2759 GCA_036337765.1 Acidobacteriota bacterium | reverse complement strand
CGAGTCGACGTCGGCGAGGCGGTGGATGACGTCGCGCACGTCGTACATGCGTTTGCGGTCCTCGGGCACGATGTGGCGCATCGGCCGCTGATCGTGCGCCTCCCAATCGCCCGTCGGACCCTGGAAATAAGACAGGTACTGTCGCGCCACGCGTGTGGCTTCAGCCTCGTCCTCGACCAGAATGTCGACCACTCCGTTCGGCACCTGGAAAGCCATCGGACCGACCTCTTCCGGCGTGAAGACGCCGAGTCCGCCGCCCTCGATCATCGCCGGGCCACCCATGGCGATGGTCGAGTCTTTGGCGGCGATGATGACGTCGCAGCAACCCAGAAGCGCCGTGTTTCCTGCGAAGCACCGCCCCGAGTTCACGCCCACGAGCGGCACCTTGCCGCTGAGCTTCGACCACTGGGTGAAAGTGTAGACGTCCATGCCGATGCCGCCGGCGCTGTCGGTGTCGCCGGGCCGACCGCCCCCACCCTCGGTAAAGAAGATGATCGGCAAACGGAAACGGCTGGCGAGCTCGAAGATGCGGTCCTGCTTGTAGTGGTTCTTGTGGCCCTGGGTGCCGGCCAGGACCGTGTAGTCGTACGAGATCGCGACGCAGCGCGCGTCCTGGTCGGGGAACTTGTCGGCATTGACCGTGCCGACGCCCATGATCAGCCCGTCGGCGGCCGCATGCGTGCGCAGCCACTCCATGGTGCGCCGGCGACGCTGGGCAGCGAGGACCAGTGGGCCGTACTCGACAAATGAGCCGTCGTCGACGACGTCCTCGATGTTCTCGCGCGCGGTCCGCTGGCCGGTCTTGCGCCGTCGCTCGACCGCGTAGGCACGGTTCTCGTCGAGCGTGTAGGCGTGACGCGAGAAGGACTCGTCGAGGTCGGGCCGGATGAAGTCGGGATCGAGCTCCTCGGCTCCGCCCAGGTCTGCCTCGCCGACGTCGGCCTCTTCGATGAAGACCACAGGATGGCCCGAGGCCATGACATCGCCCGCGACGACGGCGACTCGCCGCACGAACCCCGAGCGGTCGGCGACGATCTCGTGCTCCATCTTCATCGCTTCCACCACCACCAGCAGCTGCCCCTGGTGGACCTTGTCGCCCTCCGAGACGAAAACCTCGACGATGGTGCCCTGAATCGGTGCCGGCACCCCTACCGACCCGTCGGGCGCGGTGAGACCCGCCAGGCGCTCGTCCTCGTCACCTGCTACCGACGCCTTGACGCTGCGGTCGTGCTCGAACAGAGCCAGCGGGTCGCTGGACCCGATCTGGGCACCGGCGAAGCCGCTCGCTCGCACCGACTCGACCTGCGCACCGGCATCGACCGGGGCGAAGCGGCGCGGCCCCAGCTCGGTTGAGCGCGCGACCAGCTCACCGACGTGATCGTCGATCCATCTGGTGGTGACCTCGCCTGCCAGGACGTCGGGGTGCGACAGCACCGCCTCGAGGAACTGGATGTTGGTCTCGACACCCTCGATTCGAAACTCGGCCAGCGCGCGACGGGTCCGCTTCGCGGCAGCCGCGAGGTCGGGGGTCCTGACATGGCCGATCACCTTGGCGAGTAGCGAGTCGAAACTCGGACTCGTCGTGTAGCCCGCGTAGCCGAAGCCGTCGGTGCGTACGCCCGGGCCGCTCGGCGCGTCATAGGCTGTCAGTGTGCCGCCGGCCGGCAGCACCTGCCCCTCGGCGTTCATCGTCTCCATGTTCACGCGCGCCTGGATGGCGCAGCCGCGCCCCGCAGCGCCGTCGGCGAGGCCGAGATCCGCCAGGGTGGCGCCACCCGCGATCGCCAGCTGCGCCTGCACCAGATCGACACCCGTGATCTCCTCTGTCACCGTGTGCTCGACCTGCAGGCGCGCGTTGGCCTCGATGAACGCGAACGTCTCCAGATGGGCCGCATCGACCAGGAACTCGAATGTACCGAGGCTCTCGTACCCCACCCGGCTGGCGAGCTCGACAGCGGCGGCACAGATGCGCGCCCGCAGCTCGGCCGCAAGATTCGGAGCCGGAGCGATCTCTACGATCTTCTGGTGGCGGCGCTGCAGCGAGCACTCCCGCTCGCCGAGATGGACGACCGCTCCGGTGGCATCGCCGACGATCTGCACTTCGATATGGCGGGCACATGCGATCAGCTCCTCGACGTAGAGCTCGCCGCACCCGAAGGCCGCCTGCGCCTCGGAGCCGCATCGGTCCCAGGACTCGTCCAGAGTCGCCGGGTCGTCGACGACTCGCATCCCACGCCCGCCACCGCCGGCGACGGCCTTGATCATGATGGCGCCGCCTTCGCCGAGGCCGCTCAGAAAGGCGGCCGCCTGTTCACGAGTCGAGGCGCCGTCCGTGCCGCGCAAGATCGGCACACCAGCGGCCTGGGCCTCGGCGCGCGCCCTCGCCTTGTCGCCGAGCAGCTCGACCACCGGTGCCGACGGACCTACGAAGACGACGCCGCCTGCGGCGGCGGCGGCGGCAAACTCCGCATTCTCGGCGAGAAAGCCGTAGCCCGGATGCACCGCGTCACAACCGCACTCGGTGGCGATTGCCACCAGAGCAGCGCTGTCGAGGTAGGGCGACACACCACGGCCCTCGAGCGCACGCGTCTCGTCCGCCGCGCGCACGTGAAGGCTCTGGCGATCGTCGTCGGAGTACACCGCGACGGTCTCGACTCCGATGTCCGCCGCGGCGCGCGCAATCCGGATCGCAACCTCACCGCGATTCGCGATGAGTAGACGAGAGATGGGCATGGAGACTCCTCAGAGGCCTAAAACCG
>JAYZDP010000010.1:0-33576 GCA_036337765.1 Acidobacteriota bacterium | reverse complement strand
CCGACCAACCACCTCGACCTCGAGGCGATCGACGCCCTGGTCGCGGGGCTCGCCGACTACCCGGGCACGCTCGTCTTCGTCAGCCACGACCGCTGGTTCGTCTCACGGCTGGCCAATCGCATTCTCGAGATCACTCCGGACGGGTTCAACGACCATCGCGGTAGCTACGACGACTATCTCCAAAAGTGCGGCGACGATCATCTCGACGCAGACGTGGTCCTGGCCAAGGCACGCAAGGCCAAGCGGAAGGATCGTGACAAGGGCGCAAAGCCCGAGCGGGAGACCAAAGTCTCCCAGCGGCAGCTCTCGCGGCGCCTGGACGAGCTCACCCGCGAGCTCGAAGAGGCGGAATCTCGAGTGCACGAGATCAACGAGACCTTCTGCGATCCAGGCTTCTACGACAAGACGCCGGCCAAGAAGGTTCGCCGGCTCGAAGAGGAACAGCGATCGTTGACCTCGAAGATCGGAGAGCTCGAATCGGAGTGGCAGAGCATCGAAGACACGATCACCACGCAGACCCAGACTCTTGAGAGAATCTGACTCGACGCTGTCGAACGCGCCCTGACAAAGGCGCCCAGTCCGCTCGCGCCCCAGCCGACCATGCCCTTTCACATCGACTTTCCAACCCGTCACACCGACACCTTCGGAGGCACCGGCTACGTGCACGCGGGTGTGCTGCTCGGACTCACCGAGATGGCCTACGCGTCCTTCGAGAAACGGGCCGGCATCGCTAAGCCCGACCACGTAAACGCCGTGCAACGCTCTACAGAGGCGGTCTATCACTCTCCGCTCGCCTGGGACGAGGGCGCACGGATCACGGTGACGACGCTGCGGGTCAGTGACCTGGAGTTCGACCAGGAGTTCGCGATCGAGTCGTGCCGACACGGTCGTCGCATCGCCACTTTAAGCATCTCTGGGTCTGGCTCGACACAGAGGAAGGAAAGCGAGTGCGGCTCACGGAAGAAGTGCAGCAGCGCGATCGCAGGGACTTCCTCACCATTCTTGACCCGTCGCCGCCGCTTGGCCTCCACATCCATGCATACTATTTCCCGCCCCCACTCCCCCCAACCGCAGCCTTCGGTTCCCGAGCGGCCAATGCCAACAACCGCTGCCTACACCCCGAAGTACTTAGCCTCCGGATGATGAACCACGATCGCAGACACCGAAGCCTCCGGATCCATCATGTCGGACTCCGTCAACTCCACCCCGATATCGCCCGGCTCGAGCGCCGCAAACAGAGCTCGTTGTCCCTCGAGATCCGGACAGGCCGGATACCCGAAGCTGTAGCGCTTGCCGTGGTAGCGCGCGGAGAACAGGTCTCGGCGCGTCGTCGCCTCGGAATCGCCAAAGCCCCAGTCGGCGCGCAGCTTCTCGTGGATCCACTCGGCCGTCGCCTCCGCCGTCTCGAGCGACAGTACAGCTAGGGCATGGCTTTTCAGGTACTCACCCTCGTCCTTCCAGCGTAGCGACAGATCACGCAAGCCGCGGCCCGCCGTGGTGACGAACAGCGCCAGGTGATCCTCCGCCAAGACGTAGTCCGCCAGACAGATCCCCTCTCCACCCGCCTGGCGTGGAAAGGTCCATTCGACCAGCGGCGAACCGTTGTCGCCAACGAGCGACACCCGTTCTCCCTGCGACACGGCCCGGAAGAAGCGCCAGACGACGCGCGCCCCGAACAGCTCTCGCGCCTCGCCCTTGACCTGGTCGATCACCTCTTCGAGCTTGCGGTACTTGTCATCGCCCGCCTCGGCCAGCTTGTAGACCGATCCTCGTAGGCCAAGGTGCTTGCCGTAGAGCATCTGCGGGTTGATGTAGCTCCATACTTCGTCGAGGTCTGGCGACGCTACGTGGCGCTCCAGGTCAGGAGGTGGGGGCACGTCGACATCTCGGCGTACGGTCGAACGCCTGGCCCCGCCGACGGGAGCGCTAGAGCGCTTGTCCTCGCCGCTCTGGTCCTCGCCGACGAGATCTCGCACGCGGTCCTCGAGCTCGCCACGTCGCTCGTCGCTGACCAGCGACTCGACCAAATCCAGCCCGGTCATAGCGTCTTTCGCGTAGGTGCACAGACCTTCGTAGGTGGGCACGATCTTGCGATGCGTGAAGCGCCGGCTCAGTGCCGCGCCGCCCACCAGAAGGTCCGTCTCGATGCCCGCGGCCGCCAGGTCGCCGGCTGTGATGACCATCTGCTGCGCGCTCTTCACCAGCAGACCCGACAGCCCAATAACGTTGGGCCGATGCTCGCGCACGGCCTGGACGAGGGTCTCGGAAGGCACCTTGATGCCGAGGTTGACCACGTCGAAGCCGTTGTTCGTCAGGATGATGTCGACCAGATTCTTGCCGATGTCGTGCACGTCGCCCTTGACCGTAGCCAGCAGCACCTTCCCCTTGAGCGACTCCTCGGTCTTTTCCATGTGAGGCTCGAGGTGCGAGACCGCCGCCTTCATCACCTCGGCACTCTGCAGCACCTCGGCCACAATCAGCTCGTTGGCATTGAAGAGTCGGCCCACCTCGGCCATGCCCGTCATCAGCGGACCGTTGATGATGTCCAGCGGCGCCGGCCAGCGATCGTCTGCCATGGCGCCGTCGAGGTCCTCGACCAGCCCTTCCTTCGATCCCTCGACAACCGCCCGCGACAGGCGCTCGTCGAGCGGCAGCTCCGCACGCGGCTGCGCGACGGTGACGCCCTTGCGCCCACGAAAGTGGGCCGCAAAGTCCTCTACGGCGGCGGTCGCGGCGGCGACGTCGGCGGGCTCGAGGTAGATCAGCCGCTCCGCCAACTCGCGCTCTTCGGCCGGGACCTCGGCGTAACGGGCGAGCCTCTCGGTATTGACGATCGCCGCGTCGAGCCCCGCCTGGGTGCAGTGGTAGAGAAACACAGAGTTCAACACCTCGCGACCGGCGAGAGGGAGGCCGAAGCTGACGTTGGAGATACCGAGGATGGTGCGACAGTCCGGCAGCTCGGCCTTGATCCGACGCACTCCCTGGACAGTGGCGGCCGCCGAGCCGATATAGGCCTCGTCGCCGGTACCGCAGGGGAAAACCAGGGGATCGAACCAGATGTCCTCCGCAGACACTCCCATCTCGCCGACGAGGATGTCGAAGCTACGACGTGCGACCTCCATCTTGCGCTCAGCGGTGACGGCCATGCCGGGCTCGTCGATCAGACCCACGACCAGCGCAGCACCGTAGCGGCGCGCCAGCGGCACGACTGTTTCGAAGCGCTCGAGGCCATCCTCGAGGTTGATCGAGTTCAGGACCGCCTTGCCCTGGCACCACACCAGGGCCTGCTCCATCACCTCGGCATCGGTTGAATCGATCATCAGCGGTGCTTTCACCATCCGTGTGATCCGGTCGAGGAAGGCGTCCATATCGGCGGACTCCTCACGGTCCGGATCCTGCAGGCAGATGTCGATGATCTGCGCACCGCCCCGAACCTGCGCTCGCCCGATCTCGGCCGCCGACTCGAAGTCACCCGCGGCGATCCGCTCACGAAAGACCTTGGACCCCAAGACGTTGGTGCGTTCACCAACCAACAAAGGTCGGTTGTCCTCAGTCAGCTCGACACCCTCGAGGCCGGAGATCAGCGCCCGCGAGTGATAGGCCGTGCGCCGCGGAGGGCGCCCCTCGACCAGCGCCTTGAGCGCGGCCACATGCTCGTGGGTCGTGCCACAGCAGCCACCCACGACGTTCAGCCAACCGGCGTCGAGAAAGCGTGTGAACACCGCCACGAATTCGTCAGGACCCTCCGTGTATTCGCCCTCCTCATCCGGCAGCCCGGCATTGGGAACGCAGCCGACGTGGGTGCGGGCGAGCTCGGACATGGTGCGCAGATGGTCAGTCATCAGATCCGGTCCGGTAGCGCAGTTCAGGCCGAGATACAGCAAGTCCTCATGGAGCATCGAAATCGCCAGCGCTTCCGCGTCCTGCCCGGCGAGCATCGTCCCCATCGGCTCGATAGTCACCGAGACAGAAACGGGCAGCGACCAGCCGCACTCGCGGAACGCCCGACGGATCGCCAGAAGTCCCGCCTTGACGTTTCTGGTGTCCTGACAGGTCTCGAGAATCAGATAGTCGGCACCGCCAGTCAAGAGGGCCATGGCTTGGACGTAGTAGCTCTCGTGCAGCTCGTCGAAGGTCACTCCCCCGGTTACCGAGATGACCTTCGTCGTCGGTCCCATCGACCCGCACACGAAACGCGGCCGGCCCGGCTCGTCGAACTCTGCACAGGCCCGGCGCGCGAGCCTCGCGGCTTCGAGGTTCAGCTCAAAAGCGCGATCGGCGAGTTCGTACTCGGCCAGCACCAAGGGCGTACCGCCGAAGGTGTCGGTCTCGACCACGTCCGCACCGGCTGCAAGATAGCTGCGGTGCATCCCGAGGACGACATCAGGACGCGTGTCGACCAGAACCTCGTTACAACCCTCGAGGTCCGGGCCCCCGAAGTCTGAAGCGTCGAGCTCGACGGACTGCAGGTACGTACCCGTGGCCCCATCGAGAACGAGAATTCGGTCGTCCAAGGCCGCCTGCAGGGCGGCCGAGCGCTGGGCGGTGTCGGGGTGCGGGGCGGGGGTGGAGATCTGAGCGCTGAAGGTGGCCGGCTCCTTGGCGCTCATTCTATAACTTCAATCCGTCCATCAGGCGCTTGATCGCCTTCGAGCTCTGCATGATGTAGAAGTGGATCGCAGGTACGTCGTGCTCGAGCAGATCCATCACCTGGTCGCGCGCCCACTGGACGCCGATCTCTAGAGCCTCGTCATTGTCCTTCGCAGCCCCGACCGCATCGCTCAAAGCAGGAGGCAGATCGACGTAGAAATTCGCGGGCACCGAGCTGGTGTGGGCCTTCGCGGTGACGATCTTCAGCCCTGGCACGATCGGCGCCTCGATTCCGGCCGCCCTGCACAGCTCGACATAGCTGTAGAAGTGTGCGTTGTCGAAAAACATCTGGGTCACGATGTAGTCGGCACCGGCGTCGATCTTCTGCTTGGCGAAGGCAACATCGGTCTCGAGATTCGGCGCCTCAAAGTGCTTCTCCGGGTAGCCGCCGACGCCGATACAGAAGTCGGTCGGGTCGGCGTCCAAGAGATCAAGCTGCAGGTACTTTCCACGGTTCATGCCAGCAACCTGAGCGACCAGGTCGGTCGCGTACACGTTGGCCGTACGCCCGCCGACCAGCGGTTTCTCGTAGCCTGAGTCGTCGCCACGCACCGCCAGCACGTTCTCGATGCCGAGGTAGCGCAGCTCGATCAGCGCGTCCTCGGTCTCCTCACGCGTGAAGCCATTGCACAGGATGTGCGGGACCGCATCAATGTCGTACTTGTTCTGAATCAGGGCACAGACGCCGAGCGTGCCGGGACGCTTGCGCTTCACCTTGCGCTCCAGACCCGTATCGCTCTCCTCGTACACGACCTCGGCGGCGTGGCTCGTGATGTCGATGAACGGTGGGTTGTAGGCCACCAGATCTTCGATCAGATCGAGCAGCCGACGCAGCGTCCCGCCGCGCAGGGGTGGAATGATCTCGTACGAGATCAATGGCCGGCCGGCCTGGGACAGATGCTCGACGACCTTCATGGCTAAGTGACTCTACTGGACATTTCGACGCTAGGCAGACCCACGGGACGAGCTAGACAGCTGGCCCTGCTCCGATAAAGCCTTCCTTTTCGAGGTGAAGTATTACCTGTTGCGCAGCCTCCTCCGGAGTGACGTCGGTGGTGTCGATCACCACCTCGGCATCGACCGGCTCCTCGTAGGGATCGGAGATGCCGGTGAACGAGGCGATCACGCCCGCCCTCGCCTTCGCATAGAGACCCTTGCGGTCGCGGCTCTCGCACACGTCTATGGGCGTTGCGATCCAGCTCATCACGAAGCCGCCGAGGGACTCGATCATCTCCCGCACCTCGGCGCGCACGTTCTCGTAAGGAGCGATCGGCGCACAGATCGCGATGCCGCCGTTCTTGGTGATCTCGGAGGCGACATAGCCGATGCGGCGGATGTTGATGTCGCGATGCTCCTTCGAGAAGCCGAGCTCCGACGACAGATTCTTGCGCACCAGATCACCGTCGAGGATCGTGACCGGGCGGCCACCCATCTCAAGCAGCTTCACCTGCAACGCCTGGGCGACCGTCGACTTACCGGCCCCTGACAGTCCGGTGAAAAACACCGTGAAGCCCTGCCGCGAACGCGGCGGATGCGTGCGACGCAGCTCGGTGGCGACTTCTGGAAAAGTGAACCAGCTGGGGATGTCGGAGCCCTCGGCCAGCCTTCGGCGCAGCTCGGTGCCGGAGATGTTGAGAGTGCGGGCGCCCTCGGGTACCTGATCGATCGGCTCGTAGCGATCTTGATCCTCGAGGTAGACCATGAGCTGGAAGGGGACCATCTCGGAGCCCAGCTCCTCCTGGTGCTCGCGCATCAGGTCTTGCGCTTCATACGGCCCGTAGAAGGCGTTGCCCTGCGAGTCCGAGCCGGGACCGGCGTGGTCACGACCGACGATGAAGTGCGTGCAGCCATAGTTGCGACGGATCAGAGCGTGCCACAACGCCTCGCGCGGGCCCGCCATGCGCATCGCCAGCGGCAGCAGCGACAGCAGCGCCGTCTGGCGCGGGTAGTAGTTGAGGATCTCCTGGTAGCAACGCACGCGAGTGTAGTGGTCGAGATCGCCGGGCTTGGTCATGCCTACCACCGGGTGGATGAGCAGGTTGGCCTCGAGATCCTTGGCTGCGCGCAAGGTCAGCTCATAGTGCGCGCGATGCATCGGGTTGCGGGTCTGGAAGGCGACGATGTCGCGCCAGCCGCGCAGCTCGAAGTCCCGACGCAGCCGAGCTGGGCCGCGGCGCAGGTTTGGAAAGTCGTAGTGCGCCGGCAGCTGGGCACCCTCGACCCGCCCACCGACGGCAACGTTGTTGGTGCGCTGGAAGAGATGGGCGACGCCGGGGTGCTCCTCGTTCGTTGTGCCGTAGACCGACTCGGCCTCCATCCGGCGATCGTGCTCCCATATGTCCTCGATCTCGATCGAAGCGAGCATCACGCCCTCCGGGTCGCGCAACGCCAGACGGTCGCCGGCCGAGAGTCCCTCGGCCATCTCCTCTGTGAGGTCGAGGGTGATCGGAATCGGCCACAACGTGCCGTCGGCCAAACGCATCGAAGAGCAGACCGCCTCGGTGTCGGCGCGATTCATGAAACCGCGCAGGGGCGAGAAGCCGCCCACCATCAGCAGCTCCAGGTCGCAGAGCTGACGCGGGGTCAGATCCCAAGAGGCCCACTCGCGCGACTCTTCCTTCAGCTCGTCCGTGCGTTCGGGACCGGCGATCAGGTCAACCAGCTCCCCACCGTGGGGATCGATCAGGTGACTCATTTTGGAGGCTTCCTTTCTGGATTCGGTGCCGGGCATCCCGGCCTATCGGATCGAATGTGTTGAATTTCTGGGCGGCTTGCGCCGCCGGGGTGGGAGGCGCCACAGCGCCTTCGTCAAACGAGGTTCAGTAGGTGTCCGAGCTTCTCGCGCTTGACCTTCAGATACTCGCGCGAGGAGTCCGTCGGGGGTACTTCCAGCTGTACGCGCTCGACGATCTCGAGCCCGTAGCCGGACAGAGCGATGAACTTCGTCGGGTTGTTGGTCATGAGGCGCATCCGCCGAACACCGAGATCGAGGAGGATCTGGGCGCCGATACCGTAGTCGCGCTGGTCAGCACCGAAGCCGAGCTTCTCGTTGGCCTCGACCGTGTCGTGGCCCTTCTCTTGCAGCTCGTAGGCGCGGAGCTTGTGCAGCAGGCCGATACCGCGACCCTCCTGCAATAGGTAGAGCAACACACCGCGGCCCTCGGAACGGATCTGCTCCAACGCAAGGTGCAGCTGAAAGCCGCAGTCACAGCGCTGTGAGCCGAAAACATCGCCGGTCAGGCACTGGCTGTGCACACGAACCAAGACCGGTTCGTCGAAATCGATGTCTCCCATCACCAAAGCAACGTGTTCCTCTCCGGTCACCTCCGAGCGGTAGCCATGGAGCACGAAGTCGCCCTGCATCGTCGGCAGCCGCGGCGCCGCCACGCACTCCACCAAGGACTCGTTCCTCAGCCGGTAGCCGATCAGATCCGAGACGGTGATGATCACTAGGTCATGCTCGCGCCCGTAGGAGGCCAGATCCGCGACCCTGGCCATCGTGCCGTCGTCGTTCATGATCTCGCAGATCACGCCGGCCGGCTCGAGGCCGGCGAGGGTGGCGAGGTCAACCGATGCCTCGGTCTGCCCCGCGCGTTTGAGTACTCCCCCGCGCATGGCGCGGAGCGGAAACACGTGGCCGGGTCGCAGTAGATCGTCGGCGCGGGTGTCCGGCTCGATGGCGGTTCGAATCGTGGCCGCTCGATCGGCCGCTGAGATTCCCGTAGTGATCTTGCCGCGCGCCTCGATCGACACCGTGAACGCGGTGCCGAAGGGCGTGGTGTTGTCCTGCACCATGAGCGGCAGGCGTAGCTCGTCGCAACGCTCCTCGGTCAGCGCCAGACAGATCAGTCCGCGGCCGAATCGGGCCATGAAGTTGATCGCATCGGGCGTGACCTTTTCCGCTGCGATCGCCAGATCGCCCTCGTTCTCGCGGTCTTCATCATCGACGATGACCACGAACTTGCCTTCGCGAAAGGCAGCGATCGCGTCTTCGATCGGCGAGAAGGGAGCTTCGGTCATGCGGGGTACCCGGGAATGGGTCGGAGGAGGGCAGTATGGCTGAGAGATGCTGCCAACGCGCCGTCTGCGGCGCGCAGCGGCGCGAATTATCCCCCTTCAGCTACCCCACCGCAACTTGCTCCGCAGGCCGTCATAAAAGCTGCGCCCGCTGATGTGGACGAGTTCGGCGTGCGAAGCACTCGATTGCACCGACACCGAGTCGCCGCGCTCGAGAGTCGTGCCTTCCTGCCCGTCGACGGTGAGGTATACCTCCTGATCGGGGGTCTCCAGTTTCACTTCGATCCGACTCGTCTCGGGCACGACCAGTGGACGATGGGTCAGCGTGTGCGGGCAGATCGGCGTGACCACGATGACCGGCAGCGAAGGGTAGACGATCGGTCCGCCGGCCGACAGGTTGTAGGCGGTGGAGCCGGTGGGAGTGGACAGGATCAGGCCGTCCGAGCGATAGCGCGCGACCAAGCGCTGATCGACCTCGACGCGAAGATCGATGATCCTCGCCAGGGCGCTCTTCGTGACCACCACGTCGTTGAGCGCGCGGTAGCGCAGCGCAGCGCCGTCGGGCCGCGACAGGTAGACGTCGAGAAGCGAGCGACTCACGGTCTCGAAGCGCCCAGCCAGGGTCTCGACCAGGCAGGGGTACAACTCGCCGCGATTGATCTCGGTCAGAAAGCCGAGGGTGCCGAGATTCACGCCCAGGATCGGCACTTTGTGGCGCAGCGCACGGGCGACCGACATCAGGGTGCCGTCGCCACCGAGAACCACCACCAGATCGTAGGATGCCTCGGAATCGTAGACGGAGATGTCGTCACGGCCCTGGCTCTCGTGACTACGGGCGTCCACGGCGAGCTCGATACCCCGCCGTAGCAGCCACTCGGTCAGCTCTTGCGCAACCCGCGCCGCCTCGCGGCTGCCACCCTTGGTGACGATGGCAACACTGCGGATCTGGTCGCGGCTCATGTCGTCGTCCCTCCGCTCGCACCCGGTGCGCGGCGATAGTAGGCCAACGCCTCGCGGTTGCCACCTATTCCCGCCACCGGCGAGTCGGCGACCGCGACCAACGACAACTCTCCGGACGCGGCCAGCTCCCGGCTGGTGCGCTCGACGACCTCCGCACGCAACCGCACGTCGCGCAAGATGCCGCCCTTGCCTACCGAGCCGCGCGGCGCCTCGAACTGGGGCTTGATCAGACATACCAGCTCACCGTCTTGTGCCATCGCCAACAACACAGCCGGCACCACCTTCGTCAGCGAGATGAAGGAAACGTCGATGGTCACCAACGACACCGGCTCGGGCAAGTCGCCGGCCTCGAGATAGCGGGCGTTGACCCCCTCGATGACGATCACCCGCGGATCGTTGCGCAGGCGGTAGTCCAGCTGGCCCCGGCCGACGTCCAGCGAGATCACCTTGGCGGCTCCAGCCTGGAGCAGGCAATCGGTGAAGCCGCCGGTACTGGCACCGACATCGAGACACACCCTGCCCCGCGCGTCGATGGCGAAAGTCTCCAGCGCCGCCGCCAGCTTGCGACCGGCACGCGACACGTATGGCTCCTTCGGTCCGCGCACGACGACTTCGGCGGCGGTTGCCACCGCATACCCCGGCTTGTCGAGAATCCGCCCGTCGACCTCTACCGAGCCGGCCATGATCGCTCGACGAGCCTTCTCGCGCGACGGGTAGAGGCCTCGCTCGAACAGCAGCTGATCGAGGCGCGAGCAAGAGGTGCTCAACGGTCTCTCTCTTGCAGGTAGAGCAAGAGAGAGACGACCCTCGCGGTGTCACCCTCGAGCTGGCGGCCGATCCCCACACCCTCGTCGACCAGTTCGGCCATGCGCCTCTTGCTAGCCTCGACCCCATACAGCTCGGCAAAGGTCAGCTTGCGGACCGCCGCGTCCTTGCCCGCAGTCTTGCCTAGCTGCTCGGTCGTCGCCTCGACGTCGAGCACATCGTCGCCGATCTGGAAGAGCAGGCCAACGCACGCTCCCAACCTGCCCAGCAGAGCGTCTTGCTCGTCCGAGGCGCCGCCGTAGATACCGCCGATGCGCAGCGAGGCAGTCAACAGGCACCCTGTCTTGCGCTGGTGGATGAGCTCGAGAGCCGCCTGCGGATCGGCCGGCCACTCGCTCTCCGCCTCTATGTCGGCCACCTGCCCCCCGATCATGCCGACCGATCCGACGGCGTCGGTCACGATCTCCAGCGCCTGGGCCCTGCTGTCTCGGTCGGCATCGGCGGGCTCGCGCACGAGGAGCCCCAGGGCGTGGTTCAAGAGTGCGTCGCCGGCCAGAATCGCCAGCGCCTCGTCGTACTGCCGGTGCAGCGTCGGGCGGCCACGCCTCAGGTCGTCATCGTCGAGTGCCGGCAGGTCATCGTGGATCAGGCTGAAGGTGTGGATCATCTCCATGGCAGCCGCACCGGCTAGCAGGCGCTGCCGTTGCGCCCCGAAGAGCTCGCCTGCCAACACAACGAGCGCCGGCCGCACCCGCTTGCCACCGGCAAAGATGCTGTAGCGCATGGCGGCGTGGAGCCGCTGGGGCGCCAGGTCCTCGGCCGGCAGGAGCCGGTCGAGCGCCGTCTCGATCTCAGGCTGGAGCGCGCTCAGGAAGCTGTCGAAGGACGTCACGGGTTAGGTGCTTCTGAGCACGCTTCTTCACGAATGCGGTGGAGGCAGAAGGGAAGGGCGATGACGAAGAGCGCGACCCGCTGAACCTCGCTGTCGGTCCAGTTGTCCTCGAAGAGCGCCGCGAGAGTATACGCAACGAGAGCCGCCGCGGCCCCGAGATGAAGGTCCGCACGGGGTCCGCCAGCACCCCCCTCCTCGCGGTAGTTGCGCAGCCCGACACCGAGGCTCGCCGCGAGCAGCGCCAGGAACACACCGAGGGCAACTAGACCGCGCTCCGCGGCGATCTGTAGGTAGGAGTTGTGCAAATGCGGGCGCTCGTCGGTCGGCGCGGTCGGGTGGCGGTACAGGGAGTAGCGCTTCTCCACCAGCTCCGGCCCCAACCCGAAAACTGGCCGCTCGGCGATCATCTTGGCACCCGCCTCGAGCATGATCAGGCGATCGTAGTTCGAGCCGTTGGTGAGATCGAAGATGGACATGGCCCGGCCGCGAATTGGCCCCGGCAGCACAAACGCCACAACCACCAGTGCCGGCACGATCGCTAGGAGCGCCTTCGGCGACCTCAGGGCGACCAGGAAGAGAAGCGCCAGCACGAGGGCAACCCACGAACCGCGGGTCAGGTTCGCGAATAGAGCCACGTTCATGACCGCCAGGGCCACGACCAGCGCAGTGCGCTCCAGCCGGCCGGCAGCCGCGCGGCCGAGCGACGCGAGCGCCAGCAGGTCACAAAGCAGCAGCACTCCAGCGTAGGTCTGATAGTGCGAGAACGGCCCGGCGATGCGGAGCTCGTCGATGCCGCCGGCCGCGACCACCTGAACCAGGCCCACCACGGCCAGTCCAGTACCGAGAAGCACGAGGACGGCGCAAACCTGGCGTGCGTGACGCCCTATGGAAACGAAGATCAGAGTCAGCACAAAAGGCAGCAGCGAGAACAGGTCGTCGAACTTTCTCGCACTCGTCGCAGGCTCATACGAGAATGCCACCGACAGGCAGAACAGGAACGCGAACCACCCGAGAAGCAGCACGGGTCGTGCCAGCTGTGGAGCGCGGAAGTCGCGCCAGCGTCGCGCAACGAGGGCGGCGATCGTCGCCAGCCCCATGAAGACGTTCGAGGCCGCGATCCCCCAGATGGTGGCCAGGTGAAGAGCGTAGAAGACGAAGCCCATCCCACCGACCCGGAGGCTCCGTGGGGATACCGGTGACGCCACGTCGGCTCTGCGGAGATCAGCGTTGCTGCGACGGATCGGCGACTCTGCAGCGCAAGAGGCTACTCGGCATCTTCGAGGACTGCGCCCGCGGGGAGCGCCTCGTCGATCAGCATGATGGGAATGTCCGAGACGATCGGATAGACCAGCTGGGACTCCGAGCAGTAGAGGCCCTCCGCGACAACCGGCTCGTCGTCTTGGAAGTGCTCGCGGTACTTCTCGACCAACTCCTTGCAGCAGGCATCGGGAAGCGTGACCACCTCGAGCTCGCCCTTGGTCTTCGGGCAAACGAGGATGTCGAGAAGTTCCTGATCGAGGGCCAAAGAGCGCTACCTCCTAGGGCGGAACACTATCAAAGCCTCGACCGGGCCCGGCTTCAGGGCATGGGCAGCAGCAGGCTCTCGAGAGCCGTGGCGTGACCCGTCGCGGGGTCGACATCGACCAGCGCGCCGGCGAGGCGCACGTCGCCCTTTGCCACTTCGAGCGGGGCCGGCGTCTGGGTCAAGAAGCGCCTCAGGACTCTGTCCGGTCTGCACCCGATGATGCCGTTGTAGGGCCCGGTCATCCCGACGTCGGTGACCAGTGCTGTGCCGCCAGCCAGCACGCGACCGTCCGCGGTGGGCACGTGGGTGTGGGTGCCGAAAACCGCCGACACCCGGCCATCGGCGTAGTAGGCGATCGCCTGTTTCTCGCTTGTCGCCTCGGCGTGAAAGTCGACGATGACGACGCGCACCGCCTTCGGCAGCTCGGCCAGCAGGGAGTCGAGCTGCTCAAACGGGGAGGCCAACGGCTTCATGAACACCTGGCCCTCGAGGTTGATCGTCGCTATAGGAATGCCGGCGGCCGTCTCGCCGACGTGGAGGCCATGGCCCGGGTTCGCGCTCGGGTAATTCGCGGGCCGCAGCAGCTCGGGCACCTGGTCCAGCAGAGGGTACCCGGCACGCTTGTCCCAAATGTGGTTGCCGGTCGTGAAACAGTCGATCGGCAGCTTCTGGAGCTCAGCGAAAACCTCAGGGGTCACACCGAAGCCACCCGCCGCGTTCTCGATGTTGACGATGACGTAGTCGACCTCGCGCCGATCGATGAGATCTGGCACGAAGTGCGCAACCGCCCGGCGGCCGGGCCGCCCAAACACATCGCCGACGAAGAGGATCCTCACCGCGCGTACTCGATGGACCGCGTCTCGCGGATGACGGTTACTTTGATCTGGCCCGGATACGTCAGCTCTGCCTCGACTCGCTTCGCGACGTCGCGCGACAGCCAGATCGACTCCTCGTCGCTCAGCTTCTCCGAGTCGACGATGATACGAACCTCCCGCCCGGCCTGAATGGCGAAGGTCTTCTGCACGCCCTTGAAACTTGAGGCAATGTCCTCGAGCTCCGTGAGTCGTTTGACGTAGGTCTCGAGAATCTCGCGGCGAGCACCGGGCCGCGCCGCCGACAGGGCGTCGGCCGATGTGACCAGCACTGCCTCCACCGTCTCGGGATCGTAGTCGCCGTGATGGCAGGACATGGCGTGCACGACCTGCTCGCCCTCGCCGAACTTGCGGAGCAGATCCATGCCGATCTGCAGATGCGTGCCATCGAACTCCCGATCGACGGCCTTGCCGATGTCGTGGAACAGGCCCGCCCGTTTGGCGACGTGACTGTCGACCTTGAGCTCGGCCGCCATCAGTGAGCAGAGAAAGGCCACTTCCTTGGAGTGGTTCAGGACATTCTGGCCGTAGGAGGTGCGGTACTGGAGCCGACCGAGCAGCTTGACCAGCTCCGGGTGGACATCGGCCAGATCGAGCTCCAGGAGCGCCGCTTCTCCGGCCTTCTGGATGATCTCTTCGAACTCATCTTTGACCTTCTCCACCACCGACTCGATGCGCGCCGGGTGGATACGGCCGTCCGAGATCAGACGCTCGAGCGCGACCCTCGCGATCTCTCGCCGAAAGGGGTCGAAACCCGACAGGATCACCGCCTCCGGAGTGTCATCGACAATCAGGTCGACACCCGTGGTCATCTCGAGAGCGCGGATGTTGCGCCCCTCGCGACCGATGATCCTTCCCTTCATGTCGTCGTTGGGAAGGATCACGACCGAAACCGTTGTCTCGGAGACGTAGTCCGACGCTGAACGCTCGATCGCCGTGGCGATGATGCGCTGAGCCTCCCGTTGGGCGTGCTCGTGAGCCTCGTCTTCGATGCGTTTGACCAGGTGAGCGGCGTCGACGCGCGCGTCCGACTCCATCACCCGGCTCAACTCGTCCTTCGCCTGCTGCGCTGTCAGGCCGCTGACCTGTTCCAACCGGCCCCGCTCCTCCTGGAGGAGCTCGGCGAGCTCGCCCTCGCGACGCTCGATGCGCGCTTCCAACAATCGAGTCCCCTCGTCGCGCCGCGCCAGCTCCTCGAGGTCCTTGTGCAGCGTCACCTGCTGGCGCGAGAACTCGTCCTCACGCTTGGCCAACTCTCGCTCCTGACCATCGAGCTCCAATCGGCGTTGGCCCGCGATCTTCTCGAACTCACTGCGCGCCTCGAGCAACTTCTCCTTGGCGGCGAGATCGGCCTCCCTCAACTTGGTCTCGGCCTCGCGCTCTGCGTTGGCGACCACGCGATGTGCGCGTTCGCGGGCATCTTCTGTGTTCTTGTGCGCGGCGCGTCGTGTGAAGAACAGCCATATCAGAGGCGCGACGAGCCCTGCGGCGACGATCGCCGCCAGTACGAAGGGGTTGATGTTCACGGCTTTCTCCCTCTGCGGGGCGAGCCGGATAGCCCCGGCACGCTATGAGATGGCGTGGAGAAAGTAGCCTTTCCGACCGGGAAGCTAGCCGCACCCCCCGCAGGGCCGTGTGAATCTCCGCGTTAGAACCTTACGCGTAAAGGTGGGTGTCCGCTCTACGAGCCGTTAGCGTCCCCGTTCAAGCGGGGCTGGCACAGGCCGCGTCGAAGCACGACTCCCTATGCAACAGTGTTGGTTCTACAGGTGGTTAATTCATCACCAACCGCGCAGGGGATGCAAGCTTTTCTTCATTTCATTCTCACCGAGGCGCCAGCTTCAGCCCCTCAGCGCTTGATCGAGCTCTCCGGTCAGCTCCGTTACTTTCTCGGCGACGGAGCTCTGAGTCTCGGTCGACACGGCGCGCAGGCGCACGAGCTCGTCGGCAAGATTCAGGGCTGCGAGAATGGCGATCTTGGTGCGGTCCGCATTGCTGAGGTGTTCAGCAACCTCCTGCATCTTCTGGTCGACCAAGGCGGCCAACTCCTGCAGATACGAGCCGTCGTTCTCGCCACGCACGTGATAGGTCGATCCGTAGATCTCCACTTCCACCGTCGTCGTGCTATTTCCAGCCATCGTGATGAACGCTCCCGGACCAACAGGGCCTGGCAGCGGGATGGCGAATATAGCAGGTCGGTCTAGCTCAGCAGCCCCTCGAGGGTCACCTCGAGAGCCTCTAGACGCTCGCGGGCAGCGGCCACGCGGGGGTCGTCTACGGCCAAGACCTCGGCGCCGGCAGACTCGAGATCCTTGGTGAGCTTCTTGACCTGGCGGCGGAGCTTGCGGTTCTCGTCCCGTAGCTCCTTGAGCAGGGACGCAACCTTCTTTGCCGCCTCTTCGAGTCCTGAAAAGTCGAGCTCGTCAGCCATCCCGCCCCTCTGGTGCCCCGCCTTCGCGCCAACCGAAGCTGGCCTCGAGGGCCCGGGCTATCGCGGTCTGCCGATCGTTGATCTCGTCCTGGGTCAGCGATCGATCGCGGGCATTGTAGTGGAAGCCGATCGTCGTATTGACCGCGCCATCGGGCACCCCCTCGCCCAGATACCGGTCGCGAAGTGAGAAGTCGACGAGATCCTCGGGCGCCTGGTCGCGAATAGCGGCGGCAACGAGCCCCCAGGACACGTCGGTCGAGTGGGTGAGCGTGAGGTCGGCGCCAATACCGGGAAAACGCGACGGGATATCGACGCTCGACACCTCCGCGCTCGTTCCGAGCGCCGAACAAAGGATCTCCGCCACGAAGACCGGAAACGACCCCTCGGAGTCGATCTTCCCGAAGTAGCCGACCCGCTCTGTGCCCGAGGCGCGCAGTTCCGCGCCCGTGCCGGTCAGGATTCCAGCCAACTCCGCGGGGCGCAGCTCGATCTCCAGATCGAAGAAATCGAGTATCGAGTCGACGACGCCCTTCAGATCGAACAGATCGACCTGCCTGGCACCGTCCCACGGCGAGCCCGCGACGCCGCCCATGACCAGCCCGAGCGACTCGATCTCCCGGTCCAAGAAAATGTTTCCGAGCTCGAAGAACCTCACCGATTCCGCGCCGCGGCGCTGATTGAGCTCCGCGCAGTGGGCGAGGCCAGCAACCATCGAGCGCCGCATGACGGTATAGAGCTCAGACAGCGGGTTCAGGAGCTCGATCGGCGCGCCCCCCTCAGTGAGCACCGGAAAGGCGCGATCGTCGTCCTCGGAGATGAACGAGTAGTGGATCGCCTCGGCGAAGCCCTGCCCCGCAAGATGGGCGCGAAGCTGACGCCGTCGTCGCTGCTCAGAGGTCTCCGGACCGTCGGCGCCGGTCGTGACCGGAAGTGCCGCGGGAATCTTGTCGAAGCCCAGCACCCGGATCGCCTCCTCGTAGACGTCCTGTGCGCGCTCGACATCGAAGCGCCGCCAGGTTGGCACGAGCACGCGCCACAGCTCGCCGTCAGAGCTCTGCAGCTCGAATCCTAGCCCGTCGAGCCAGCGACGCAGGGACTCGCGCTCGAAGTCGACGCCGGCAAAAGCGTCCAGTCGACCAGGCTCGAACTCGACCGTGGCACGCTCGAGACAGGCAGGATCGACAACATCGATGGCCCCCGCCGCTATGGCGCCACCGGCGATCTCGGCCAGCAACGTCGCAGCCCGGTCCAATGCGCGCACGCAGGCGTCCGGATCGGTGCCGCGCTCGAAGCGATGGCTGGCGTCGGTGTGCACACCCAGCCTCTTCGATGTCTTGCGAACGCTCACGGGGTCGAAGTGCGCGCTCTCGAGGAGCACTCGCGTCGTCGAATCCCCGACCTCCGTGTCCTGCCCGCCCATGACGCCGGCGATGGCCACGCCGCGCTCGCGATCGGCGATCACCAGATCCTCTGCTACCAGCTTGCGCGTCTCGCCGTCGAGCGTGATCAGGGTCTCGCCCTCGGCCGCGCGCCGCACGACGATGGTCGACTGCGCGAGCCGGTCGAGGTCGAAGGCGTGCATCGGCTGTCCCATCTCCCACAGCACGTAGTTGGTGACGTCGACGACGTTGGATATCGGCCGCACACCGACGGCCTCGAGCCGACGCTGGATCCACTCGGGGCTCGGTCCGACCTGGATCCCCTCAACGATGCGCGCCGCGTAACGCGGGCACCCCGCGAGGTCCTCCACTTCGACTGCCGCCAGCTCCGCTGCAACCCGCTCACCCTCTTCGAGCTCGGGCCTCGGTGGCGACAGCGGGGCGTCGCAGAGCACCGAAATCTCGCGCGCCACACCGAGGTGATTCATCGCGTCGGGTCGGTTCGGCGTGACCTCGAGATCCAGAACGACGTCGTCGTGCACCGGCGTTACGTGCTCGACGTTCAGCCCGCCGAACGTCAGCCGCTCGGAAAGCTCGTCGAGTTCGGGGAGCTCGACGTAGTCAGCGAGCCAGTCGCACGAGAAGAGCATCAGCGGTGTATCTGGCGCAGCAGGCGCTCGTCGTTCTCGAACAGCATGCGGATGTTCGGCATGCCGTAGCGGGTCATTGCGATGCGGTCGGTACCGCCACCGAAGGCAAAGCCGCTGTACTCGTTCGGATCGATGCCGCAGTTCTCGAGCACGCGCGGATCGACCATGCCCGACCCCATTAGCTCCATCCAGCCGGTGCCCGAGCAGGTGCCGCAGCTGTCACGGTCACCATTCGGGGGCCGACAGAACGGGCAGGTGATGTCGATCTCTGCCGATGGCTCGGTGAAGGGGAAGAAGCTCGGCCGGAAGCGCACCTGGGTCTCGGCGTCGTAGAGCTCCCGAAAGAAGGCCTGGACCGCTCCTTTGAGATGACCGAAGGTGATACCGCGGTCGATCACCAGGGCCTCGACCTGATGGAACATCGGCGAGTGGCGAAGTGAGTTGTCGTTGCGATACACGCGCCCATGGCAGATGACGCGGATCGGTGGCTCGCGCTCGAGCATCGTACGGATCTGGACCGGTGAGGTGTGGGTGCGTAGCAGGCGGCCATCCTTCAAGAGCAGCGTGTCCTGCTCGTCACGCGCGGGGTGGTCCGGCGGGAAATTCAGCGCCTCGAAGTTGTGGAAGTCGTCCTCGATCTCGGGACCCTCGACGACGCTATAGCCCATCTGCCGGAAGATCTGCTCCACCTCGTAGTAGACGAGAGTGACCGGATGCAGCGTGCCGGTGGGCAGGCGCCGTCCCGGTAGCGTCACGTCGACGGCGGCGCCGACCTCCCTATGGGCCCGCTCCGCGGCGGTCAGACGCCGGTCGATCTCCTCCAGCGTTGCCGTGACCGTTCTGCGCAGCTCGTGAAACAACCGACCGAAGTCGCGCTTCTCCTTGTTCGGAAGTTCGCGAAGCTCGCCCTCGAGGGTCCTAATGACGCCCCGTTTTCGACCCGCCCATTCGATCCGAAGGGCTTCGTAAGCCTCTCGAGAGTCGACGACCGCAGCTTCCTTCAGGAAGCCGTCCAGTAGGCCACCTCGCAGATCGAGGGGGCGCATGATCAGGCGCTCGCGGCGGCCCCCGCAGACTCGAGGCCCTGCTTCGCCAGCGCTGCCAGCTCCGCGAAGGCCTGCTCGTCGTGGACCGCCAGGTCGGCCAGCATTTTCCGGTTGAGCTCGCAACCGGCCTGCTTCAACCCGGCGATAAATCGACTGTAGGACAGATCGTGAAGCCGAGCTCCCGCGTTGATGCGAACGATCCACAGCCGGCGGAACTGGCGCTTGCGCACCCTGCGGTCTCTATACGCGTAGCTGAGGGACTTCTCGACCGCCAGCTTCGCTATGCGATGGGCCTTCGACTTGGCGCCGTAGTAGCCCTTCGCCTGCTTGAGTATCCTCTTCCGCTTCTGAGCTCTGCGCTTTCCGCGCTTGACACGTGGCATCTTGAACCTCGTTTTCTCCCCGGTGGGGTTTCGTTCTTGTCCGGCCGCAGGGACAGGCTCGCTCCCCTGCTGGCTCGGTTCGGCCCTTTCGCGACCGATGGCGGATTGCCGCTAGGAAGGGAGCATCTCCCTCAAGTTCTTGGCAAACTTCCCCGCGACCAGCGTCTGCTTGCGCAGCTTCCTCTTCCGCTTCTGGCTCTTGGCGGTAAACATGTGGGAAGCCCCGGAATGGCCCCGTTTGACCTTGCCCTTGGCGGTCAGTTTGAAGCGCTTCGCCGCGCCCCGGTGGCTTTTCTGCTTATGCACCCACAGCTCCTTTCCAAGAACGCGTACTCTACCGCGCTCGACCCTATAGCTCCAGCGATCGCGACTCGGTGCGATCTCGCAGCCGCAACACGATGTCGTCGATCGGAAGTGCCCCGAGATCCTCGCCGTTGCGCAGGCGCAACGCGGCGGTTCCCGCCTCTTCCTCGCGGCCGCCGACGACGATCATGTAGGGGACCTTGTTCACCTGCGCGTCACGGATCTTGTAGCCGAGCTTCTCGTCGCGGATGTCGACCTCCGCCCGAAAGCCCTCGCCAGTGAGGCGCTCGGATAGGCCTTCCGCGTACCTCCGGAACTTCTCCGACACCGGTAGCACTACCGCCTGTCGCGGCGCCAGCCACACCGGGAGCGCTCCCGCGGTGTGCTCGAGCAGGATGGCAATGAAGCGCTCGATCGATCCCAGCATCGCCCGGTGGATCAGCACCGGCCGACTCTCGGCGCCGTCGTCGCCAACGTAGCCGAGGTCGAAACGCTCAGGCAGGATGTAGTCGAGCTGGACCGTACCGAGCTGCCATGCGCGTCCGACGGCGTCGGTGACGTGAAAGTCGACCTTGGGACCGTAAAACGCACCCTCACCGTCGCTTGTCACATAGGCGATGTCGCGGCTCTGTAGCGCGGCGTGCAGCGCGGCCTCGGCCTCGGCCCACATCTCATCGCTGCCGATCGACTTCTCCGGCCGGGTCGACAGCTCGATCGTGACGTTCCCGAAGCCGAAGATGTCGTAGATCTCGAGGATGGTCGAGACCACCCGCAGCACCTCCTCGGTCACCTGATCCCGAGTGCAGAAGATGTGCGCATCGTCCTGGCAGAACGTACGCACGCGGGTCAGCCCGGTGATCACACCCGAGCGCTCGGCGCGGTGCAGCCGGCCGAAGTCGGCGTAGCGGATCGGTAGGTCACGATACGAGCGCAGCCGGGTACCGTAGACCAGGCACGCGGCCGGGCAGTTCATCGGCTTGACGGCGAGCTCCCGGTCCTCGAACTCGGTGAAGAACATCACGTCGCGGTAGTTGTCATAGTGCCCCGACTTGTGCCAGAGCTCGACATCGAGAATCTGCGGCGTGACCACTTCGCCGTAGCCGTCGCGCTCGTAGAAGCCGCGGATGAAGTCGTTTAGCAGGTTGTAGACAGTCGTGCCGCGGGGATGGAAGAACGGGCTCGCCGGCGCGTGCGCGCTGAAACTGAACAGATCGAGCTGCGGTCCGAGACGGCGATGGTCGCGTGCCGCGGCCTCTTCGATCTGCTGCTCGTAGGTCTCGAGCTCCTCCTTGGTCGAGAAGGCCGTGCCGTAGACACGCTGAAGCTTCTCGTTGGCTTCGTCGCCCCTCCAGTACACGCTCGACGCCTCGAGCAGCTTGATCGCACCGATCTGCTTCGCGGTCTGGGCGTGAGGACCACGGCACAGGTCGGTGAAGTCGCCGTGGCGGTAGAGGGTGATGATCTCTCCGTCGGGGATGTCGGCGAGGCGCTCCACCTTGAGGTTCTCGCCCATCGACGCGAAGAGCTCGAGGGCGTCGTCGCGAGAGATCTCCTGGCGCTCGAAGACCGCGCCCTCGGCGAGGATCTCGTGCATCTTCGCCTCGATGGCCACGAGGTCCTCCGGGGTGAAGGGGTCGGCGCGGCGGAAGTCGTACTGGAACTTCTCGCTATGGTCCTGGCGCCCGGCGTCGATCTCGACCTCGGGCCACAGGCGCTTTACGGCGTCGGCCATGACGTGCTCGGCGCTGTGGCGCAGGAAGCGGCCCGCCTCGGCGTTTTTCGCCGTGAAGATCTTGAAGTCGCCCCCAGAAGTTAGCGGCGTACGCAGATCGATATCGGCCCCGTCGACCTCGGCCCCGACCGCCGCCTTCGCCAAACCCGGACCGATCCCCTGCGCCACCTCGAGCGGCGTCGTACCTACCGCGTGCACGAGCGCGGTGCCGTCGGGCAGGATCAGTTCCAATTGTTCTGTCTCGGACATGATTTCTGGGGGTTGGAATCGGCCGGGCAGCCGGCCGGAGGTGGCCAAGGGCTGGTAGGCGCTAGCGGACTCGAACCGCTGACCTCTACCGTGTGAAGGTAGCGCTCTAACCAGCTGAGCTAAGCGCCTGTAGTGCCGTTGGCCGTCAAACGAAGACCCCCTCCTGCCTCCCGCGAGGGCGACTCGAAGGGTCGGTGTGGTAGGCCCGAGCGGACTTGAACCGCTGACCTCTACGATGTCAACGTAGCGCTCTAACCAAGCTGAGCTACGGGCCTAGACCCTCTCGAAAGCGCCCCAAAAAAGGGGCCTTGCAAGGCCGGCACAGTAGCAGAGCGCTTCGCGGAGGGCCAGGGGACTAGTTGTCGGCGCTGCCCGACAGCACCTCGCGCTCCGCCAACCGTGCGCCGCGCATGATGTTGCCCAGCGCGTAGTTGCCCTCGTGGCATGCGTACTCGTGCAGCTTGGTCGTCGTTGCCGGCCAGGGGTACTCGCCGCTCCAGGCCTCGGTCCAAGTCGAGGGATCGTCGACTGTGAACTGGTACAGCAGGGTGTCGGCGTCGACGCGTGTGAAGCGCTCAACGACGTGCATATCGGCACTGGTGACGAAGTTGATCGTGAAGTCCGGCGCCGAGAGCGAGGCTTCCGCCGGCCGGAAGTGGACCGTGTCGACCACCAGGGTGTCGCCGTCCCAGTGGGCCACCGAGTCGCCCAACCAGCGGCGGACCTCGGCCGAGCCGTGCTGGCCGCCGATCGGAATGATGCGCGCGTCGTGGTTCATCTCCGCCAGGATCATCACGTGGTCGTCGGTCTGCACGATCGTCTTGAGGTTGTTGTAGAGCACTGGCTTCGCCGGCGGGCCCGCCGTGGAGCCGAATCCCAAGACGCAGCGCTCGCCGAACGGCCGCTGCTCGGGGTGGTCGTAGGGGCCCAGGCCCAGCTCCAGCCACCAGGCCCCGGCCTCGCCAGCCTGCAGGTCGCGGCGCCACATGTCGAGACGGTCCTGGGTGCGAGCTTCTCCCTCCTCGGTCATCGCGGGCAGTCGACCATTCGGTGGGTCAACGAGGATCGAGGTGCGCCACCTGCCGTCAATCTTGAAGGCGCCGCTGCCGGCATCGATCCAGAAGAAGTTGTAGCCGCCCACGTTTCCCCCCTCCGGCGGAGCGTCGCGGTCGGGGTTGCTGGGCCGGCTCGAGAAATCCGCCTGCATCTGGGCACGCCGGGCGACAGCTTGCGCCTCTTCGTCGGACAACCATGCCTTCTCGCCCAGTGAGACAGGCCGCTCGAAGGGTGTCAGGGTTGCTACGTCGTAGGTGCCAGAAAGGTCCGGCCGGCCGCTGGCAGTGCGCGGAGTCTCACCGGCAGCGGCGAGTCCCGCGATCGGTGTAAGAACGGCCACCAGCGTACTGGCAATCACGGAACGAAGCGGATCTTGGAGCATCATCGCCTGAACAATAGCGCGCCGTGAGAGTGCGACTCCGTAGTACGGTCGGCGCAGCGAAGGGGGAATGTTGACAGACCAACCGCCGAAGCGGCCCGGCCGCAACGAACGCTGCCCTTGCGGGTCCGGCAAGAAATACAAGCAGTGCTGCCTCGCGAAGGACAGGGCGGCGGACAGCGCCACCCTCGCCGAAGCGGCAAAGAGCGCACCCTCTGCGGCGACAGTCTCGGAATCCGACGCGGAAAAGTCCCCGACTCGCGCACCCAAGCCGCAGGACCGTGCTCAGCCCTGGAAACGAGATCAACAGCAAGCTCGCGTTTTTCACAAACGCAGCGGCCCTCGCAAGCGCGGCGGCAGCTGAGCCAGCGGGAGCCGTGTTAGTCACTGCTCCCCGGCCTGTCGAATCTGGAACGCGCTCATACCACGGCTCCCGCTGGCATTCCCTCCCTCCGGGAGGCGCTCGCCGCGCAGGCCCAGATTGGAACCTTCCAGACTTGACCCACAACTCAACGATCTCGCCCCCGAGGGGCCTAGCGGCCGAGATCGAGGGCCATGATCCGCGACCGATCGCGGACATAGAGGACCGTGCCGGCCAGCGTCGGTACGGTCCACGACACCGTGTCGAGCAGCTCGATGCGCGAGAGCGTTTCGATTCCCGCCGGGCCAGGCGCCGACAGCGACAGGACCCCGTCTTCGTCGAGCGCGACGAGCTTGGAGTCGGCGTAGAGGAAGTTGGCCCGCGCGAAGCCGCGCTGGCGGAAGGCGACCTTGCCGGTGCGAACGTTGACGGCGCCGACGAACGAGGGTCCGAGGTCCCCGCTCGAGCCATAGACCAGATCGCCGACCCGCACCGCGGACCCGAACATGATTCGAAACTCCGTCGTGTACCAGAGCTTCTCCACCCGCGTAGCACCGTCGATCTGGCGGAGTCGCAGCGCCTGGCTGCCGCCGTCAAAGGCCGACGACAGGAAGAGAATGCCGTCGGCCCCCCATACCGGCGTCGAAATGTTCATGTCGGCCTCGGTCAAGTGAGGGTGGCTCCACAGAACCTCGCCAGAGCTCGGGTCGAGGCCGTGCACGGTGTCGCTGGCGAAGATCACGAGCTGCTCGTCGCCATCGAGCTCGATGAGAAGCGGTGTCGAGGGCGAGATCAGAAAGTCGCCGCTTCTCCAGGCGATCTCGCCGGTGTCCTGGCGAAAGGCGACGACGGCCTGGCCCTTGCCGCCGACCGTGACGATGACGAGGTCTTCCCAGGCCACCGGACTCGGCCCGTAGCCAGCCTTGACCACCGGACGAATCAGCGTCGGCGGAGCGCCCAACTCCGCTACCAGATCACGCGACCAGGCGGGTTGGCCGGAGGTCGCTTCGAAAGCTGAAAGTCGTTTGCGGGTGCTGACTGCGAACACCCGATCGTCGGCGACGAGGGGTGTCGAGTGGGGGCCCGCACCGTAGGTGAAGTCCATCGGCTCGGACGGGTAGTGAGCCTCCCAAAGGCGCGCGCCGGTCTCGGCGTCGAGGGCGATGACGGCCTCGCGATCGGCGAACTCTCCCTCAGCCACGTCTCTGCGCGGCCGGTACTGCGTGTAGAGGCGTGCGCCGGCTACGACGATGGCCGAGTGGCCGTCGCCGAGCTCCCTTGCCCACAGCCGAGGTGGGCCCTCGGCGGGCCAGCTGTCAGCCAGCTCCGCGCCCTCGACTCTGAAGTTTCCTTGCGGACCTCCCCACTGGGGCCAGGACTCGGAATCGTCGGCGCGTGCCGCAATCGCAAGCAGCATGACCGCTACGAGACCCCGGGCGATCTGCCTCGCCGCGGACCCGAGCTGCGAGAAACTCACCAGCTAGATCCCCCGGTGGGGTCCGCGGGGGATCAGACGACCGCGCCCGGGCTCAGCCGATATCTCGCCGCGATCTACTACCACCTCGCCGCCACTGATCGTCCAACGTGGCCATCCCGTGACCTGCCACCCGTCGTAGGGCGAGTAGTCGGAGCGGCTGTGCATTGAGGCTCCATCGATGGTACGGGTCTCTTCGCAGTCCCAAACCACCAGATCCGCATCGCTCCCGACCTCGATCGTGCCCTTTCTTGGGTAGAGCCCGAAGAGCTTCGACGGATTGGTCGACGTGACCGCCACGAACTGCTCCAGCGAGAGTCGACTCGAGCGTACGCCGGCGGAATAGAGCATCGGCAGGCAGGTCTCGAGATCCGAGACACCTTGCCGCAGATTGGTGGCATCCGTGGCAGGGTCGAGCTTCTCGGCCCGCGTCCAGGGCGCATGATCGGTGGCCAGGGTGTCGACGCCCCCAAAGCGCAGGGCCGCCCACATGGCATCGACATCGGCCTGTTCGCGCAAAGGCGGGGCACCCGCGCACTTGGCGCCATCGGGCTCCTCGAACCGAGACCGGGTCAGATGCAAATAGATGGGCCGCGTCTCTACGTACACCGGGACGCCGCGGCGGCGCCCGTCGTGACACGCCTCGAGTGCCCGCGAGCTGGCGAGATGAACGACGTAGGTGGGGCAACCCGTCGTTTCCGCGAAGCCCACGGCTCGCTGGGTTGCCACCACCTCCGCCTGCACCGGGCGCCCCTCCGGATAGAAACGGGGGTCCGTCTTTCCGGCTTCCCGTAGCAGGTTGCAGCAGCAGTCGATGATCGCCGCGTCTTCGCAATGCACGAGGGCGACGCCGCCCGCCTCCCCCACCTTGCGCATGGCGTCCAGATAGGCCTCGACGTGGCGATCGAAGCGAGCAAACGACAGAAATATCTTGATCGAGGTGTGCCCCCGCGCATGCAGCGGCTCGATGCTGGCGAGATTCGCCTCGTCGGGCTCCATGAGGACCGGATGTAGGAAGTAGTCGGAGAGGGCCAACCTCTGCGCTTCGGCATCATCGGTCTCGATCGCATCGGCGAGGGTCTCGCCCTGTTCCGGAAAGCTGATGTTGCCGACCGTAGTGACTCCGCCCGCCAGCGCCGCCCGGGTGCCGGACTCGAAGTCGTCTGCCCAGCTCCAGCCCCCAACACGTCGAGTCGGCGGAGTTAGGTGCACGTGAGGGTCCACCCCCCCGGGCGTCACGACGAGACCGTCAGCGTCCAGCTCGACTGCTGACGTCATCGCGCCACCGAGCTGCACGATCTTGCCGTCCTCGATACCGATATCCGCCTCGGCCCTGCCGCCGACGCTAACGAGCGTGCCGTTGCGAACAATCAGGTCCATCTGTTGGGGGCTTCCACTGCCTCGATCGCCGGCGCTGACGCCGCGCATCTCTTGGCAGGATCTTACTGGGCCCCCTCGCCGGGCTCCTCGAACAACTCCTCGGCCAGCCAGCGTTCACGTAGGAGTCGATCCCGTGCTCGCCGTCGACGAAACGCGAGAAGTGCCAGCACGGTGATGGCCATCCACAGCGTGGTACTGCTCGTGAGCAGCGGTACCCAGCGGTACCAGATGGAATAGCGCCGCCAGAACGACGACTCGGCCTCGGCCACGCTGCGTCCCGTGACCTCTCGAAACGCCTGTCCGAAGGCGCGACCGCTCGACATGAGCTCGAGAAGGTCGGCTGCCGTATCGGGTCCGTGACGCTGCAGGAGATCGTGAGTGAAGGCCCCGGCGAGGGCGTAGGCGTCCTTGACCTCGGACGGGCTCTCCCGAAACAGGCGGTCGATCTCCGCGAGCGGCCGCTCTCGGTTGAGGATCAGCGCCATCGCCACCCTCGAGCGATCTCCGAAGCCCCAGGCGCTGCCGGCGATCATCGCAAGACCTTCGTTCAGCCAGCGCGGCACCGGGCGCTGCCCTGCCGCCCGCGCGATCAAGACGTGCGCAAGCTCGTGGCGCAAGACTTCTTCGAGCGAGCCATGGGGGTAGGAGAGGATGCGCTCGGGCAGGAGCACTACGACGCTTTCGCGGCTCAGCGCGTAACCCGACACCCACCGCGGAGCTGAACGTGCCGCCTCGGTGCGCTCGTCGGCCAGAACGACCCGTATCGGCCCTCCAGGGTTTTCGAGACCGACAAGCCTCACGACTCGGTCGAGCGATTCCGGATCCATCTCCGCCAATTGCTCGGAGAGCCCCTCGAGCCCCGGGGACGTCTCGTAGCGCAGCTCGACGGTCGCACTCTCGACCGGCGCCAACCCGCAGAGCACCACGAGCAAGACGACCGAGAGGGACGCGAGTCTCCGCCGATGACGCGCCACGACAAACGATCGTACTAGGCGGGCCGTGCGGTCGCTTCGATGCCGCTCCCGCGATGACGCAGCCAGAGACCCCAGAGCACCGCAGGCAGGGCCATGAGGCCCGCCATCCACAACGTGGTCTCGGCGAGGCCAGCGCCGGCGTCGAGGAGAGATCCCGTGGTCCACACGCCGATCGCCGCAAGCAGCGAGAAGAGCGCGAACTCGGTGGCGAAGACGCGGCCACGCACCCGCTCAGGCACGGCCTCGAGCAGGAGTTGCGTCGAGAAGACCCAGATCGTGCCGCCGCCGAGGCCGCGCAGAAAGATGCCAACAAGTACGACACCGAAGCTCGACATGCTGGCCACCACCGCCAACCCGACGATCGAGATGAGGTAGGCGTAAACCATCGCCCACGACAGTGGACCATGCCGATCGCGCGTCCACAGCCTCGCGACGATTGGACCGAGTCCTGTGCCGATACCAGCAACGGCGTACATCAACCCGAGACCGACCGACCCATTTCGGCCGAGGACGAAGCTGTCCTCGGAGATCGCCACCTGGATGACCTGCATGCCGGTCAGGATCAGAGCGCTGACCCCCTTGTGTAGCGAGATAGCGAGGATGTGGACGTGGCGGACGAGATACCGAAGTCCCTGCAGGTACTCGTGCAGGGCGGACGGCGTCGCGGCGCGGGCGCGCGCGGGCGGACGGTAGCGTACTAAGGTGAGCAAGACAGCCGACAGCCCGAAGGTTGCCGCGTCGGCGACGAATGCGATCTCGTTGCCCCACACACCCGCGACAATGCCGCCGAGAGCAGCGCCCCCAGCCAGCATCGACGACCAGGTCACCGAGCCGATGACGTTGGCGACCCCGAGGTGCTCCTTCTTGACGAGATCGGGAAGGATCGCGGAGCGGGCGGGGAAGAAGAACCCCGACAACCCCAGCTGAACCGCGGTCAGGGCGTAGAGCAGCCAAACCTGTGACGGCTCCCGCACCAGCAGGAAGCCGAGCACCGCGAACCCACGCACGATGTCGGTGGCGATGAGAATCCGCTTGCGGTTGTAGCGGTCAGCGGCCACGCCGGCGATCGGACTGACCAGGAAGGGCGCCAGCATGCGCACGGCGAACAGGCTCCCGACCGCCAAGCCGGAGCTCGTCAACGACGCGATCAAGGCCGCCGACGCGATCAGGTTGAACCAGTCGCCGAGCAGGCTGACCAGCTGGCCAAGCCACAGGAACCGGTAGTCGCGGTTGTCGCACAACAACCGCCAGTACTCGTTGTTGCGCAGCAATGACACCCGGTGGTTTGTACCACTGTGGTCTCAGCCGCCCGGAAAGCCCATGCCCTCGCAGCTACGGTGTTTCATCCGCGAGAGCGAAGGCCCAGATCGACGCACCGCCGTGGGGCGGCTCCACGCCAGTCTCGCCACGTCTCGTTCGGAAGGCGTTGTACGTTCTGGACAGATCGCTGACGTGGTTGTTGCGCAGGCCGACGACCACCAAGAGGTACTGGGTTCCTCCGATACCGTAGGTCACGAGGGTCCCGCTGGGCAGGTCGTCGAGGCGGGCCCGCCACAGCAGCTCGCCGCTGGTGTCGTCGAAAGCCTTGAGCGCCGGATCGAGGTCGCCTGCGAAGACCACGCCGCCGGCCGTCGCCAGCGCCGAGGTAGACAACGGTGCCGGCTGATGGTGGGCCCAGGCCAGAGCTCTTCCTTCGACGTCGATCGCCTGTAGGCGGCCCATCGTGCCGTCGTCGCTGTCCGGATGCTGCGCCGATCCGATACCGACGCCCGAGGTGAGCAGCCGAAAGCCCTCCGGTCCCATCGTGTTGCACCACTCCGTCAGCGGCAGGTAGAGAAGCTTGGTGCGCCGGCTGTAAGACGTCGGCGGCCAGGCTCTGGCACCCGACACACCAGGACAGAAGACCAGGGTCTGCTCGATGTCGGGAAGCTTTGCCGGGTCGATCGTCTTGGCCCCGGTCTTCGGGTCGATCGCGGTGACGATGTTCTGCGTCCCGACGTCGACCGAGAACAGATACTCACCCGTCGCTGCGTCGAGCCCGTCGAGAATCGCCATCTTGCCGACGTTCATCACCACCCGGCGCTCGAGGCCGTCGATCTCGACGTTGAGGATCTGACGCTCGAACACCCAGTCCAGATCCCACTGGTCGTTGGCCATGTGCTGGTAGTGCCACGCCAGCTCGCCGGTATCGGGGTCGAGCGCGATCGTGCAATTGGTGTAAAGCGCGTCGCTGGTGACGTTCGGCTCGCCTGACGGATGCAGGAGAGGTCCCGTGTCGTAGGTCGGCGCCACGCCGAAGTAGATCAGGTTCAGCTGGGGGTCGTACGTGCCCTGGTGCCAGAGCGAGCCTCCGCTACGTTCGTCGAGCGGCACCCCGTTCCAGCTGTTGCCGCCAGGCTCGCCCGGCCGCGCGATGGTGTGGAAGCGCCACACCTCGTCCCCGGAGCCGATGTCGATCGCGACAATGAATCCCCCGCGCGGCACGAAGCTCGCCGCAACGCCCTGGATCACCTTGTCGCCTACTACCAGTGGGGCGCTGCGGAGCTGGTATCCGCCGCCTCGCCCCTGCGCCAAGTCCCGGGCCTCGATCTTGTGGTCCCAGCGCAGCTCACCCGTCCTGGCGTCGAGTGCGACCACGTGCAGGTCCGACGTCGGCACCACCACTGTGTTCCCCTCGAGCGCCAGCCCCATCTTGCGACTCGACTGTCCGTCGGGTGTATATCGGTACCGCCACAGGATGTCGCCAGTCGCCCCGTCGAGCGCTAGCACCGTGTCGGGAATGGTCTGAAAGAAGATCACGCCATCGTGCACCAGCGGCATCGGCATGCTGGTTCCGTCGCGCACCGGCACGCGCCATGCTGGGCGGAGGTCGCTGACGTTGTGCCGGGTGATTGTTTCGAGCGGGCTGAAGTTGAGCCCGTCGTACGTGCGCCCCCACTGCGGCCAATCGGCGGCGGGCGGGTGGCGCAGCTGCTCCGCCGTCACTGCGGTCAGCCGGGTCAATCGGGCGGATTCGCCCGGCGACGCGACGACCGGCGCGTCCGGATCGAAGCTCATCCCGTCGAGGAGAGGAATCGTCAGGGCCACCAGCATGCCGAGCTCGCCTGAAAGCTCGCGCAGGCCCGGCTCGTGCCCGTTGGACTGCAGCAGATAGGCGAGAATGCTGGCGTAGGTCGCGTCGCCCAGTTTCCCCGACTCCGGCCGGGGCTCAGGAGGCATCCGGTGAAGCTGAACCATGAGCCTGTCAGCCGTCTTCCCCCGCCACCGCCGATCGAACGCCTCTCCCGCCAGACCAGGTGACAGGTGGATCCCTTCCAGCTGCGGCCCATGACACGACGAGCAGTGCAGCAAGTAGGCAGTGGCACCGGCCTCGGCCTGCGCCCGCGTGAAGGCAGGTGGCTGCTCGCTCGCCTCCTGCGCTAGACACGCCGGCGTCGCGCTCATCGCCACCGACAGACATCCGACCACTCCGGCAAGCCTCACGTGCTGGCCGAGCTTCAGGCTCAGGTTGATCGTCATGGAGATGGCCGGAATACTAGCTCTCGATGGGCGCCTCTCTCTGGGAATCCTTCTTACAGCCGACAGCAGCTACCATCGGAACCCCATGCCAACGCTCCAGCGACATCTCCCCCTCGTCATCGCACCGCCGCTTCTTGCCACAGCGCTGGCGGTGGCGGTGAGCCCCGCGTTGGCGCAACCGCGTCCACAACCGCCGGGGAGCACCGAGGTCTTCCGCCTTGTTGAGCCGCGCGTCGCACCACTTCCTGAGCCACTGTGGACCGCCGAGCATCGCGCGCTCGTCGCCCGATACGCGCCGGAGATCCGGATCGGCAACGCCTTTCGGACCCTGCTCCACGTCCCCGAGCTAGTCGAGGCGGTGATGCCGTTCGTCCTCTACACCGCCGGAGATTCGACACTGCCGGCACGAGACCGCGAGCTGCTGATCCTGCGAACCGCCTGGCTGTGCCAGAACAGCTACCTATGGGCGGATCACGCGCCCACAGCCCGCATACTCGGCATTGGCGCCGAGGAGATGCTCCAGATCGCGCAGGGTCCAGCCGCAGGCGACTGGGATCCGTTCGAGGCGACTCTGCTCCGACTCCCTGACGAACTCTTCCACAATTCCTCTGTCAGCGGCCCGACCTGGGCAGCCCTCGAAGAGCACTACGACCTCCGCCAGTTGATCGACGCCGTAATGACGGTGAATCAGACCACGCTGCTGTCGATGCTCTTCAACTCGCTGGGCGTCCAACCCGACGAGGCCGCGTTGGCCCGACTCCCGACAGAAGTGCCGTATCGGTTGGACACACGAGCCCCCGATCCCCCGCTTCGAGCTCCTCGGGTCGATCCGATCGAGGGCCCGGGCCTGCGAGTCACGCGCACGTTCGCGCGCCATCCCCGGATGGCCGCCGCTCGTAGCGGCCAGTCCCGCTACGTGAACTCGGTCTCGCCCCTGACGCCGCACTTCCGCGAGCTGCTCATTCTGCGGATCGGCTGGAACTGTCAAGCCGTATACGAGTGGGCAAAGCACGTCGGCAGTGTAGGCCGCGCCCGCGACCATGATCTCGATCCCGAGCGGATTGCGCGCGGGCCGGACGCGGGCTGGAACGACTTCGAACAGGCGCACCTCCATGCCGCCGACGAGATCTATCGCGACGGGATCATCTCCCACGCAACCTGGTCCGCGTTGGCCGAGCGTTACGACACCCGTGAGCTCTTGAGCGTCGTCATGACCGTTGCCAACTATCGCCTGGTGTCGATGTCGCTCAACGCGCTCGGCGTCCAGCCACAGGACACGGACGAGCTCTTCCCAGCGCTGCGATAGGGGTGGCCAACGGTAGTTGAGCCTAGGGCTACGCTACGATCCCACGATGATCGGCAGGGCCGAAATCGAGGATGCGCAGGAGCGGATCGGGTCGCGGGTCTTCTTGAGCCCGTGCGCGCGCTCGGAGACGTTCTCGCAGAAATCTGGCGCGACCACCTACTTCAAGCTCGAGAACCTGCAGATGACGGGCTCCTTCAAGGAGCGCGGGGCGTTGAACAAGATTCTGTAGCTGGAGAGCGCGGAACGCGAAGCAGGGATCATCGCTGCGTCGGCGGGGAATCACGCCCAGGCGGTGGCCTACTGGGGACGCGAGGAGGAAATTCCGGTGACGCTCGTGATGCCGCGGCGGACACCGTTGATCAAGATCGCGAATACGCGCCGCCACGAGGCCGAGGTGGTGCTGGTCGGCGAGGACTTCGACGAGGCGTACGCCCACGCTCGCGAGCTCGAAACCGAGCGTGGACTGTGCTTCGTGCACCCCTTCGACGACGAGGACGTGATCGCCGGGCAGGGTACGATCGGGTTGGAGCTTGCAGAGCAGGTGCCGGATCTGGACGTGGTGATCGTGCCTGTGGGTGGTGGCGGCCTCATCTCTGGGATCGCAGTGGCAATGAAGGAACTCCGGCCAGACGTGCGCATCGTTGGGGTCGAGGCAGCGGCCGTTCCGGCCATGAAGCAGAGCGTCGAGGCTGGGACTCCGGTCACGGCCAGTTCTGGCATCACCATCGCCGACGGCATCGCGGTCAAACACCCGGGCGAGCGGACGCTCCAGTACGTCGAGCGCTACGTCGACGATTTGGTTGTGGTCGACGACGAGGAGATCTCGAACGCCGTGCTACTGCTGCTGGAGCAGGAAAAGACTGTTACCGAGGGAGCCGGGGCGACACCGCTTGCAGCGCTCTACAACGGCCACGTTCACGACGTCGGAGGCAAGAAGGTGGTGATGGTGCTCTCGGGCGGCAACATCGACGTCAATTTGGTGAGCCGTATCATCGAGCGCGGTCTGGCGAAAGACTGCCGGCTTGTCCGGCTCAGCGTGCGGCTCGCCGACGAGCCGGGTGTGCTGGCGGCGATCCTGGAGGTGCTCGGCCTGCGGGGAGCGAACGTCATCGACATCCACCACGAGCGCACCTTCGCCGAGCTGGGGCTGTCGAAGGTCGCGGTCACGCTGACCCTCGAGACCCGCGGTCGAGAGCACGCCGAAGAGATCAAAGCCGCACTGGGCGAGGGCGGCTTCGAGCCCGAAGAGGTGCCGCTGAGCGGGCCGGGAGCG
>JAYZDP010000009.1:0-2743 GCA_036337765.1 Acidobacteriota bacterium | reverse complement strand
GAACGGGGTGAAGCCCAGCAGAACCTACTCATCAACGTTTCGGGCGCTTACTACCTCGACTCGCACCTCGCCGTCGGAGAGCGCAAAGCTCAGCCGGTGCCGCAGCGGTGCGGGCTGGGAGATCTCGTTGCTCGGCACGAGTGCGACGAGGCAGTCGGCCCGACCGATGGGGCTAGCAGTTGCACAGGCGAGCCCAAAGCAGGTGAGTGACAGTGTTGCCCGCAGGCCGTTCATCGTCGCTCCGGCGGGCGCTCGCTCAGCACGAACAGCGTAGGGGCAAGCACGACCGCCAGCAGGATCCCGATTCCGGCGGTCAGGCCAATCGAGCCCAGGGCCGCTGGCTGGAGAGGGCGAGCGTCCCGAAGACGACGAGAGACCACTCTTGCCGCGATTCCCCATGGGGATAGACGGATCGACGTTCTGGAGAGACGGCGGCGCTGACCCTGCCGAGGCGCAGCACATGTACTCCAGCCTGTCGCGCGTAATATATTGTTTAGCCGAGGACGGAGGGAGGTGCGCTTGGCCGACTCCCCGGCGACGCGGGTACGCGAAGACATCGAGCTCGAGCTGAAGAAGCTGATAGTCGAAGCGCTGGTGCTCGAGGACTTGAGCCCCGAGTCGATCGACTCGATGGCCCCTCTCTTCATCGATGGGCTTGGCCTCGACTCGCTTGACGCCCTCGAGATCAGCCTGGTGATCGAAGAGCGCTACGGCGTACGGCTCGGCGAAGACGCCGACCAGAACCGCGAGATCTTCGAGAGTGTCCGCAGCCTGGCGAACTTCGTGACCGACAACCGGACGGACTAGCCGTGCCTTCGCTCGAAGAGCCCCATTCGACTGCGCAGACCAGGCGAGTTCGGCCGAGCGCGTCCGCTGCGGCGAGCGAGTCGGCATGGAGCTCGATTGCCGAGCGCGGATCGGCGCTCGGCCTGCGGTTCATGGTGCTCTGCTACCGCGGGGTCGGGCGGCGGCTCTCTGGCTGGTTGCTCTACCCCATCGTGGCCTATTTCGTCGCCGCACACCCGGTCGCGCGGCGCGCTTCGCTCGACTACCTGCGCCGCCTGCGCGATGCCCACCCCGAGGCGGTCGGCGTGCCGCGACGCGAGCCGCGGTGGCGCGACGTCATGCACCACTTCCACACCTTTGCCGAACTCATCCTTGACCGCTTCTGCTTCTGGGCAGGACGCTACGACGATTTCGACGTGTGTGTCCACGGTGTCGAGTGCGTCACCGAGCACCTGGACAAGGGGCGCGGCGTGGTGTTGCTGAGCGCGCACCTGGGCAGCTTCGATCTGCTGCGCGTGGTGGCGCGCGCCGACAAGGTTGCTGTCAACGCGGTGGTGTTTACATCGAACGCCGAGCTGATCAACGCGACCTTCAAGCGACTCGACCCCCACTGCGACGTGCGCGTGATCGAGATGGATCCGAGCTCGATCCGCTCGGCGTTCGAGATCAAGCGCTGCATCGATCGGGGCGAGATCGTCGCGCTGCTAGGGGACCGCACCGGACCGCTCGGTGGCCGCAGGGTCGCCCGTGTTCCCTTCCTCGGCGCCGACGCCGCATTCCCCCAGGGCCCGTTCATGCTGCCGCTTCTCTTCGGCACGCCGGTGGTCTTGAGCCTGGCCCTCCGCAGCGGCCCGCGCACATACGACGTCCACTTCGAGACGCTCGCGGACGGAGAGCGGATTGCCGCCGCCAATCGCCCAGCCGCGGCCCGTGAGCTGGCGACTCGCTTCGCGCAGCGCCTGGAGTCCCACTGCGCCCGCGCGCCCTTCCAGTGGTTCAACTTCTACGACTTCTGGGACACCGCGGAAGTTCGCTCCGAGCCGCACCCGAGACGATCCAATGGTTCCGCGGCGAGCTCGCCGGCTGCCTCATCGCAGTAGGACCGCTCAATCGACTCCGGCCGGTCGCTCGCCCGCGCGGACCTCTCCGAGAATCGCTGCCTCCAGAGAGTGCACCCATTGGTTGTAGAGCTTGTGGATCCGGCCGTCACCCTCTTTCAAGTGATCGCTCCCTCGCAGCTCGATGCTGAACGAGTCCTCGTCGTAGCTGATGGACGCGGTGGCGGCGTGGGTCGAGTAGCGCTTCGTGGCAAGCAGGACGTTTGGGCGGAATTCCTCGACCTCCCAGTTCTGGAACCGCGCCGCTAGTCGGATTTGCTCGCCAACTTGCTCGAGCGAACCCGGGCTGTCCAATGGAGCATCGACAACGTTGTACACCGGGGCGCGGTTTCCCGAGAGGAACACGCACCCAAGGGTCACCAGGGTGCACAGCAGATGGACGGTGGCCAAGAGAGAGGGCGTGATCCTCATGTCGGAGCGCCGTTGGCCTCTACCAGTGCCGCGTAGACGAGGTCGACAATGTCCTGGACGATGCGTACCGACGCGAACCTCTTTTCTGGCAGTTCGATGGAGAATGTCTCCTCGAACCGCATAGCGAGATCAACCCAGTCGAGGCTGTCGAGGTCAAGGTCGTCGACGAGATGCGTTTCGGGATCAACGCCCGCTGGATCAAGCCCGATCCGCGCCATGGTCGCCCGGATCTCATCAAAGACTCTCGGTCTGCTTACCGGAAGGTCGTTGGGTGCGTCCACGCTGATTCTCCACGGGACAGTCGTACTACGTACTGCAATGTAGAATATGCCAACTAGTGCAACAAACAGAGAACGGCCGTCCCTCGGTCCAAGGTTGCGCAGTAGACTGGTGATATGCTTAAGAAGCAAACCGGTGAATGCTCTGAT
>JAYZDP010000008.1:0-29459 GCA_036337765.1 Acidobacteriota bacterium | reverse complement strand
GGTGGCGGCTGCCCCGGGTCGCGCTTGCCATGGCTGCGGGAGTGCAGCTTGTCGCGTGCGGGGCGGCCGGTGGGGACAAGGCCGAAGCGGCGGATCCGGCCGCACGTGCAACCGAGCTCACGGCACGGGCGGAGAAATTGTTCGCGACCCGTGCGAGTAAGGATCTGATCGCCGCTTTCGAGCTCTACCGGCAGGCGAGGGTGCTCGACCCCAAGCTGGCGCGTGCGCATGCCGGCACCGCAACGATCGGCTGCTTGTTGGCTCTGTACTCGATCGAGGTGCCGGTCGACGTGCTGCCGTTGGCGCAACGCGCGGCCGAAGACGCGCTTCGCCTCGAGCCTGAGCTCGCCGAAGCCGTAGGTGCTCTCGGTCTTGTCGACTACCTGTACCACTGGCGGTTCGAGCGCGCAGAAGAGCGCTTCCTGGCGGCGGCACGACTGGATCCGACCCTGGCTACGGTAGACCACTGGCGCGGGATGCTGCTGATGGCTCAGGGGCGATTCGGGGAGGCCGTGGAGGCCTACGATCGAGCGCTGGCGAAGGATCCGGCCTCGGAGCTCTACCGAACGAAGCGTGCGACGATCTTGGCGCATGCCGGGCGGCGGGACGAAGCGTACGCCGAGCTGACCGCGGTCGCTGACGAGAACACCGGCTACTCCCTGGTGTGGCGCGAGATCGGGTTCCTCGCAATCGACGACGGCAGGGTGGAGGAGGCCGTCACTGCTTTCGAGAGGGCCGCGGCGCTCGACGGCGGCGCATCGAAGTCTACCGGCGGGCTTGGCTACGCCTGGGCGCGCGTCGGACGGCGCGAGGAGGCCCGTGGTGTGCTCGATGACTTCCTGAACCGTTCGGCGGATCTATGGGTGTCTCCGATGTATCTGGCGATGATGCACGGGGGCCTCGGCGAGGCGGACGCCGCCTTCCGTGAGTTGCGCCGAGCGATCTCCGTGCGCGACCCGGGTGTCGTCTATCTCGGCGTCAAATCAGGCTTTGACGAGCTGCGTGACGATCCGCGGTTCACCGAGATGCTGCGCGAGATCGGGCTCAAGTAGACTTTGTCGATGTCGTGCTGGACACTCTCGCAGGCCGTACGGGGAATGGCTGTTCTTGCGGGTGCGGTACTTTGCGCCGGCGCGGGCAGCGCCTCCGATCGGTTGGTCGCCCAGGCCTCGTTCGGGGGAGCGACCTACCTGCTCGAAGAAGTGGGCTCACAGGGGCAGGTTCGGACTCCTGACGGGCTGGCGAAGCTGGCGTCCGAGGTGCGAGCGTATGCGCTCGCCGCGACGGTAGAAGGTTGGGTCGCTACCGCGGTGGCGCCGTCGCGCGGAGGGGCTCGCCTCGCCTTGTTTACGGCCGATCCACAGCTGCGCCGCGTCGAGGGACCACCGGCGTCGGCAGTCGTTCAGGCATCGCCGCAGCCAGTCATGGCCGGCGGGGAGTGGCGGGGTCTGCTGTGGCTCGAGGGTGGCGACGAGCGTAGCCTTGGAGTTCGGATGGCGGAACGTCGCGGCGGCGAGTTTACCGACGCGGTCTGGGTGGCTCCTCCCGGCGGGTCGCCGATCCTCGCTCCGGAAGTGACGGTACTGGCTGACGGCAGCTGGCTCGCGGTTTGGAGCTCAGTGGCCGGCGGAGACGAGGACATCTTCTATAGCTGGCGGGCAGGCGGCGCCTGGACCGCCCCACGGCGAGTCCACGCGGACAACTCTGTGCCGGACGTGACTCCTGCTCTGACGGCCCAGGGCCTCGGAGCCATCGCCGCGTGGGGGCGTTTCGACGGCGAGAGCTATCGGGTGCGGACGAGTCGATTCGCGCAGGGAGCTTGGGTCGACAGCGGCTGGCTCTCCGCCGCGCCGGGAGCCCATCCGTACTTCGTGGGCGAGCCGGACTCTCGAGCTCTGGTCCTGCCGGTCTCAGGTAGTGACGCGTGGGCACTGTACGCGGTCGACGACGCCGGTCTCGAAGCGTTGGGGCAGTGGAGCCACGCGTCCTCGATTCGCCCCGTTGCTCGCCGCCTGGGTGGCCGCTGGAATCTCGAGTTTGCCCCGTAGGCAAGACGGCGGCTACGTCTCGCCGCGCCGTGCGAGAGCGTCATGGGCGCTTCTTGCTGGTCTGTGCCTGGTTCTGGGGTATCTCTCGCTGACTTTCGATCGCGACCGGTGGCCCGGTTTCGTCGGCGACGAGGCGTCGTACCTGATGGCGGCTGAGAGCGTCGCCTTCGACCTGGACTATCGCTTTGAGGCGGCCGATCTGGAGCGCTTCGAGAGCCGCCATCAGCAGGACGGAATTGTCGTCCTGCAGAGCGGCGACGGCGGGCAGAAGCTCGCCTACGGCAAGCCGCCCTTCTATCCGATCGCACTGGCGCCGTTCGTTCGTGTTCTCGGGATGCGTGGCGCCGCGGTGGCGAACACCTTCTACCTTTCGGCGGCGTTGATACTGGCCGCCTGGGCACTCAGCCGCAACCGTCACGTCGACGGGCCGCTGTGGGTGTGCGTCTTCGTGTTCGGCTCTGTGGCGTTCGGGCACGTGTTCTGGGTGCAGTCGGATCTGTTCTTGCTGTCTTGTACCGCTGCCGGGCTGGCCCTCGGAACGGCTTCGGTGCCGCGCCGGGCCACGGTGTCGCGAGCCGCGGTCGTGGGTCAGGCGATGGCGGGTCTCGGGGCGGGATTGCTGCTCGCCGTGCCCGTGGTCAGCCGACCGAACTACTTGCTCCTGCTTGTGGCTCCCGCATTGCTCGTCGGTGTGGATCGACGCCGCCTGTGGGGATTTGCGCTGGGTACCCTGATGGTGGCCGCGCTGGCGGTTGGGCTGCACCAGGCATCTTCGGGGAGTCCGAGCCCGTACGGCGGTGAGCGCCGAGGTTTCTCTCGCGAGACTGGCTTTCCCGCCGGGCCGGCCGCCGTGGACTGGTCGGCGGCCGTTGCTGAGCGTGGCGATACCTCCTGGTTCGGCGATTCGCCCCTCGCGGGGTTTCAGCCACGGCTTCTGGCCTGGAACGCATACTACTTCTTGGCCGGCCAGAAGATTGGGCTGTTGGCCTACTTCCTGCCGGCGATCGTCACTTTTCCTCTGTGGTCGCGTCGACGCTCGCCGTGGATCGCCTGGATGCTGGTGGGGTTGATGATGCTGTCCTTCTTCGGGATGCGGCCTTTTAACATCTACGGCGGAGCAGGTGCGCTGGCGAACCGTTACTTCCTTCCGGTCTATCCCCTTCTCTGGTTCGCGCTCCCCCTGCGCCTCCACCCGCGCTGGGGCATCGCCTCGATCCTCGCCTCGACCGCGTTCCTATTCCCCCTGTGGCGCGATCCGCGTGCCTTTCCCGTCACGGTCGGGGAGAGCTACCGCTACGTCTCGCCAGTGGCCGCGCGCTTGCTGCCGATCGAGACCACGCAACGACACCTCGGTCCCCCACAGGTGGGTGACGTCTACCATGCAGGATTGTGGATGCGCCCGCTGAGCGGTGCCCTACGAGCCTCCGGAGAAGGTCAGCGCCTGCTCTTCGCGAACGGAAGCCTCGATGTCGACGTTCTGGTGGGGTATCGCGGCGCGCTGGACGGGATCCTCCTGAGCATCGTGTCGGGGGAGGTGGGCGATGTCGGCTCGGAGAGCGTGGAGATCGAGCCCGAGGGAGCCAAGAGCTGGCGCATCGAGCTCGGCGACGAACTCGCCCGCCATCCGATGTGGTGGACTGCGGATGACGTTTGGCTCTACCGGCTGCGGTTCCGCCTCGCGGGCGATTCCGGCCCCGTGGCGCTGACCATGAGGCCGGTGGAATAGGCCAGCCGAGGGGGCTTCGCCGGCGCTGGCAGACCGAGCGCCTGTGCTAGATTCAAGGTCGTGAGCCGCCATGCGCGCTTGGCCCTGCTGGCGCTGACGGCGCTGCTGCTCATCTTCCCCCTCACGCTGGGTAAGCCCGGCCTGCCGCCGGCCCTGAAGGCGGACGAGCCGGCCTACTACCTGATGGGGCTGAGCCTGGTGCGTGATGGCGATCTGCGGCTCGAGGTCCAGGACATCGATCGACTCTTCGACGATTTCCCGCACCCGCCGATCCGCAACTTGATCGTGATGACAGATGACGGGTGGCACACCGTCACCTACTCCAAGCCTCTCGTCTATTCGCTGTTCGCCGCTCCGTTCGCCCACCTGTTCGGGGCCAACGGCTACTTGTTCTTCAATCAGCTCATGGTCGTGTCGATGATCTGGATGGGGGCGCTCTACCTGCGCCGCTTCAACAGCGACGGTCTAGCTGTGGTTTTCTCGGCCGCGTTCGTACTTCTGAGCGTGGGTTGGGTGTATGCCTTCTGGATCCATCCCGAGATATTCAACATGGCCGCCATCTCGTTGTCGTGCTTTGCGACCTTTCGCGGGCGAGAGTCGAGTGGGCGGTGGAGCGGCTTCATGTGGGCGGCGACTGCGGGGGCCTCGCTGGCGCTGGCGGCGTACAACAAGCCGATCTATGCGCCGATCGGGGCGGCGCTTGTGGTGCTGGTGTGGAAGTCGGGGAGGTGGCGCGGGGTCGCAGGGCTGGGGTCAGGCGGAGTTCTCGCGAGTGCCGCCGTCATTTGGCTGGCAGTGACTCTGCAGGGCCCGGCCTCGCCCTACCTGGGTGGGCATCAACGGCGCGCGCTCACCGTTTGCGAGCCTGGCTCTGTCCCTGTCCAGCCGGTCGCGGCGGCCGCACCTGGGCCGGGAGGGGCGGCGGCTCGGGCCGCCCGCCCACGGCGAAACTGGGGCTTCCTGCTCGGGAAGCCGGTGATCGGACCGACCGAGTTCTTCGAGAACGTCCGCTACTTCCTCTGGGGTCGGCACACCGGATTCCTCCTCTACCTGCCATTCGGGGCGCTCTGCATTCTGTTTTTCGCGCTCGAAGCGCCGCGGGACGGGCCGCGATGGGTGCTACTCGGTTCGCTGACCGCGATCGCCGCGTACACGCTGCTCTATATTCCGATCAACTGGCAGGGCGGGGGAGGGTTCGTCGGCAACCGGTACTTCATCGGTGTGTACCCGGCCTTCATCTTCTTGGTGCGCGCCATCCGGCCCGCGGGTCTCATGGTCCCAGCGACCGCGGCGGCATCGCTGTTTCTGATGCCGATCCTGGTGACCCCGTTCGGTCGCACGGTGCCGTCGCCGACCATGCAGTCGCACGTACGCAATTCGCCCTTCGGTCTGTTTCCGCTCGAGTTCTCGTTGAAGAACGTACCCGGCTACCGCAAGAAGCGCATCACCGGTGGTCGCTACCTCGCCCGCAGCGACCAGATTCTGCACCGGGAAGGCACGGTCTGGGTGCGCGGTGGCGATCGGGTGGAGATATGGTACGAGCTCGCCGAGGAGCTGCAGCGGCCTGTCTTCCTCGTCAAGAGCCACGCGCCGGACAACGACGTGACCATTCGGGTGGGCTCGACAGTCGAGAAGCTGGAGGGACTGCGCGAGAACGAGACCCATCGGATCGAGCTCGCCGGAGTCCGTCCGACACGACGCCGGAAGTTTCAGGAGAATCACTCGCTGATCTACAAGATCGAGGTCGAGTCAACGCGGGGCGCGGTCAAGGTCTTCATGCTCGAGAACGTGGCCAAGCACTGCGGCGTCAAGATCGGCGAAGAGGCGTTTGCGGCCAACTTCTATTCGGGGCTCGAGTTCTCGCTGATGGGCGAAGCTGAGATACTGGACCGCGACATCTACTCGATGGAGTGGGGAGAATACGCCGGGCCGCACAGCGTGATGCCAGGTGACGAGTTCGCGATCCAGACTGAGGTGCGAAACGCGAGCGACGGACAATGGTTTCACGCTTCCGGGGCGCGACTGAACCTTTCGTACCACTGGCTGGATGCCGACGGCGAGCCAGCGGTTTACGACGGTGCGCGCACGAGCTTCCCTCGCCTGGTTGAGCCAGGAGACTGGATGAGCGTGAAACAGAACGTGATCGCGCCCGACGTGCCGGGGTCCTACATCCTCGAGCTGGACGCGGTTTTCGAGCACATCAGCTGGTTCTCAGAGCGCAACGGTGGCCAGACTCTGCGGGTCGCCGTCGAGGTGGAAGACCGGGCGCTGCGCCGCGACGACCCGCCGGGCGGCTGACGGCGGAGCCCCTGGTAGAATTTTCCGGAGTCGAGTTTGACCACGACCACATCTTCTCCCAGATCACGGATCGGCGAGCCGTCTTCGATCTCAGCAGAGGCCGTGCCGGAAAACGTGTCGGTCGTTCCAGCGATCAGCGTTCTCGTTCCCGTTCTCGACGAGCAGGACACGGTTGGCGATCTCGCTTCGCAAGTCGCGGCGGTGCTCGACGGGCTGGGCCGGAGCTTCGAGCTGGTCTTCATCGACGACGGCTCGACCGACGAGACGGTGAAGCGCATCCGCGACGTGAGACATGGCGAGGCGAGGGTCAAGCTGGTGCAGCTGCGACGCAACTTCGGCAAGGCCGCCGCACTGTGCGCCGGTTTCGATCATTGCCGCGGCGAGCTGGTGGTCACAATCGATGGCGACTTGCAGGACGACCCCTCCGAGATCCCTCGACTGCTCGAGGCCCTGGAGCAGGGCGAGCTGGACCTGGTGTCGGGCTGGAAGCGGGACCGAATGGATCCGGCCTCGAAGCGCTATCCGTCGCGGCTCTTCAACTGGGTGACTCGCAAGATCGCGCGGGTCGATTTGCACGATTTCAACTGCGGCTTCAAGCTCTACCGTAAAGCAGTGCTCGAGCAGGTGTCGATCTACGGCGAGCTGCACCGCTACATACCCGTTCTGGCGAGCCGTCGCGGCTTCCGCGTCGGTGAAGTGAGGGTGCGGCACCACCCGCGGCGTCACGGCACGACCAAGTACGGATGGGATCGCCTCTACAAGGGTCTGCTGGACCTCATGACCGTTCTCTTCATCACCAAGTACACGCGGCGGCCGCTGCATCTTTTTGGTGTCTTTGGGCTGCTCTTCGGTGGCATAGGTCTTGGCATCAACGCCTACCTGGTGATGCTGAAGTTCCTCGAGGGAGAGTCGCTCTCCCGGCGCCCGCTTCTGCTCCTCGGCGTGCTGCTGATGGTCCTGGGCTTTCAGATTCTGACTACGGGACTTTTGGCCGAGATGATCACCTTCAAGAATTTCCGCCGCTCTGACAGCTACTCGGTCAGAGAAGTCCTGGAATAGCGGTCGGTAGCGGGCCTCGGAGGCTCGTTGCACAAGGACCGGTGCAGGACTCGAAAGAAAGTCGGCTTCTGCGATGGTTTCTCTTGCCCCTCCGCGAAGGCGGTGGTTACCCTGTTTATGACTTAGCTGGAGCTGAGTTCTTTTTCATCCCGTTATGGAGGGACGTCAGTCCCTCTGATTCAACACTTGGAGAATTGAATGAGGTCTTTCTTACGTAGCCTGCTCTTGTTGGGACTCACGGCTGCCGTGCTGCTGGGTCTGACCGGCGCTGCGCACGCCCAGATTCTGGGTTCGATTCAAGGGTCCATCGCCGGCGAGAACGGCGAGTCCCTGCCCGGGGTCACGATCACCGTGACCAATCAGGAAACCGGCGCGACGCGCGTCACCACGACCGGTCCGAACGGTCGCTACAGCGTGCGCTCGTTGCCATCCGGTACCTACACTGTCAAGACCGATCTCGACGGCTTGCAGTCGACGCAGCAGGAGAACGTCCAACTGCTGGTCGGGCAGGTCATCGACGTCAACTTGACCCTGGTCGTCGAGGCTCAGGCCGAGACGATCACCGTCACCGCCGACTCTCCCCTCGTCGAGGTCAGCCGGACGTCGACCGCCAGCTACATCACCCAGGACGAGATCGAGTCGATCCCGATCGTGGGCCGCGACTTCAAGCAGTTCGCGCTTCTGAGCCCAACGGTTGCCGACGATCCACAGCGCGGCTTCGTCTCGATGAGCGGCCAGCGCGGCGTCTACTCGGGCATGCGCGTCGACGGCACGTCGGCGAAGAACGCCTTTTTCGGCTACGCCAACGGTGGCGAGGCGAGCGAGAACGACGGTCTGGTCATCGGCCAGGAGTCGGTCAAGGAGTTTCAGGTCATCCAAAACGGCTTCGCGCCGGAGTACGGGCTGGACGGTGGCGGCTTCATCAATGTCATCACCAAGTCGGGAACCAACGACTTTCACGGCAGCGCCTTCTACTACTTCACCGACGACGGGCTAAAGGACGACATCAAGGCGACGCCACTGGATCTTTTTCGGGATCCGACCGTGTCCGACATCACGCCGTCCGAGTTTGAACGGACCAATTACGGTCTGACCGCCGGAGGCCCGCTGAAGCGCGACAAGGCGCACTTTTTCTTCTCCTACGACGACACCGAGCGCGTCAATCCGTTCATCGATCGCTTCTCGACCCGTGGCGGCTACGACGCGGTTCTTCAGCGGGCGCTGACCGAGCCGGCCTTTGCCGACCTGGTAGCGGACTACACGCCGAACAACGACGGTATCGCCGCGCCGGACCCGATCAACGGGCGGACGGCGAGCGGCCTGTTCAACCGCACGGTCGACAATTTGATCCTGTTGGGCAAGATCGATCTGTACCCCTCGGCTTCGCATTCGGCGTCGATCCGGTACAACTACACCGACTACTCGCGCACCTCGACGTTCCGCGATGAAGAGTCGCTTAAGGAAGAGGCGGTCGACGCGGTGCTCGGTAACTGGGTCGCCGTGACCGGTACCCAGGGTCTGAATGACTTGCGCTTCCAGTACACGACCGACGATCTGAACCGCAACAACCTTCGAGTCGGTTCCCCGATCGAGGCGCTGGTGCGCTTTCGCGACCGCACCGCCGGCCGCGATCAGATCGGCAAGTTCGACTACCTGCCGATCATCGCGAACACGTCCCAGTTCGAGATCCGCGACAGTTACTCGGTGTTGTTTGGCGATCACGATCTCAAGTTCGGCGTCGACTACACGTCAGACACTATGGAGCAGATCTTCGCGGGCTCGAAGGACGGTCGGTACGACTTCAACAGCCTCGAAGACTTCCTCAACAACGATGCGGACCGGGTACGAATCTATTTCGGCAACGTCGCGTTCCCGAATTACGACGAGACTCAGGATGTCTGGGCTGTATTCGCCCAGGATCAGTGGAAGCCAAACGGGAACATGACCCTCAACTACGGAGTCCGCTGGTCGAAGACCGACAATCCCGACGGGTTGACCCACATCTTCCCGCAGGCTCGCTCGATTCCCGACGACGACCATCTGGCGCCCAGGATCGGATTCGCGTGGCAGCCGTCGGACAATCGCACCGACGTTTTCCGCGTCGGTTACGGTCATTTCTACGGCCGCACACCGACCCTGCTCTTCGCCAGTCAGATTCAGGAGAACGGGATCTTCCCGAACTTCGGCCGCGTCACCGTACGACCTGGCGAGACAGGGTTCGTACCGCTCGGAACGGCGATCGACAACGAGAACCCGCCGGCGACCACGATTCCGTCGACCTCGTACCTCGTTCCCGAGTTCCGCGATGCGCGCAACGAGCGCTTCAGCCTCGGCTACGAGCGAGAGTTGTCACGGAACTGGTCTGCAGGCTTCGACTTCCTCCAGGCCGACGGCGACCACCTGCAGCGCAACTATGACGACAACGCCGAGTTCGCGGGGCACGACCCGTTCGGCCGGCCGCTCTATACGGGCGACGTTGTGAATCCGGCGTTCAACACTCTGTTCATCCGTCGCTCCGACGGCAAGTCGGAGTATCGGGCCTACACCTTGAAGGTCACGCGGCGCTTCGCCGGAAACTTCTCGCTGCAGGCTCACTACACGTACTCGAAGGACGAGGACGATGACTCCAACGAGCGCAACGCGACCAGTGTCACGGTCTCCGATATCACCAACCCTGGCTATGACTACGGTCTTTCGGCGCGAGACATCAAGAACCGTTTCGTGCTCATCGGCGTCGGTCAGCTGCCACTGGGATTCAAGATCAGCGGTACCGTGAAGATCCAGTCGGGGATGCCGTGGACGGCGCGTGATCCCGACAGCTTCATGCCGAACTGCCCGACGGCCGTCTGCCCGGCGCCGCGCGCGGTCATCAACGGTCAGCTGGTGGGTCGCAACACCCTCCGCAACGAGTCGTGGAACCAGGTCGATCTCCGTATCGCCTGGGTCGGCGACTTCGGCAGCGGCCAAGTGGAAATCTTTGCCGAGGCGTTCAACCTCTTCGACGAGGACTCTTACACCGTCAACCGCCTCTTCAACCGCGATCAGGGTCCGTTCAACGTAACGTCGTCGCAGGAACCGCAGTTCTTCGGCGGCGCGGCAAACCCGGAGTTCGGGATCCCTGACGAGCGTCTGCAGCAGTCGCGTGCTGTGCAGTTCGGCGCACGCGTCCGACTCTGACCCGCGAGCTCCGACGCCCACCCGTGTTTGGGCGAACGGCTTGTCGAGGGGCCTCCTTCGGGAGGCCCTTTCTATTGGCTCTTGGCGAACGGCCGTGAGGGTGGACTTGCCCCGTCCTCAGCGACAGTGTAGTGATGCCCTGCACGGATGTCCGGGCGCTTGGAGATGGCGCCACTCGGCCAGTACACAGTAAGCACCGCGGTCTCGGCACGAAGGGCGAAGTGGACCTCGGGCGGGCCCTGCGATAGATACGAGGACGCACTCTTGAGCCACCGCCGCTGTGTGAGCCCATCGGCGGCAAGCTCGATGCGCGCGCCGTAGCCCTGAGGGTTGCTGTTGGATCCGGCCAGCGAGACTCGCAGACCAGCCGTGGCCGTGCTGCTGAGGTTGCGGAGAACGAGGGTCGGACCGTCGTTCTGGGTGATCAAGAGGTCAAGATCGCCATCGTCGTCGATGTCTGCGCCCAGTGCCGCGCGGCCAGCGAGATCACCTTCGACACCAAGAAGATCTCTACGCTCGACAAACCTCCCCGAGCCGTCGTTGAGGAAGAGCTGTGGCGGTTGCCTGTGGCGTCGCGTCCCATCGAACCGGTCGATGTTGTCGATGATGTGACCGTTGGCCACGAACAGGTCCTCGTCGCCATCGTGGTCGAAATCACCAAGTACCGTGCCGAAACCCACCCAGGGACGGCTCGGCTCGGCGAGTCCCGTGGCTTCGGTACGGTCGACCCACAACCCCACGCCGGAGCTCATGTAGAGGGTGTTGGTCTCCTCGTCGAGATGGGTCAGGAAGAGGTCCGGTAGGCCGTCGCCGTTGAGATCGCCAAGCTCCACACCCATGCTGGCCTCTCGTGCACCACGGGCATTAACGGCCACTCCCGCCGCTAGCGCGTCTTCTCGAAACGTCCCTTTTCCCGAGCCTAGATAGAGGTAGTTGCGGGTCGAGTCGTTGGCGACGTAGATATCCTGGATGCCATCGGCGTTCAGGTCCGAGAGCACGAGTCCGAGGCCTTTGTCGTTGGCGGATGTGCGGATGCCGGCGCGGTCGACGGTGCGAGCGAACCGACCGGTGCCGTCGTTGAGAAACAGTCCATCCGGCGCTCCCTCGTAGACGTCCGGGTGACAGTACGAGCGCAGGCCGGTCTGGGCGTTGCCGCAGAACTTGTGATTGGCCGGGTGCCAATCGAGATAGCGCGCGACGAAGAGATCGAGGTCGCCGTCGTTGTCGGCGTCCAACATGCCGGCGGACGAGCTCCAAACGTCCCGCGCCAGCTCGCTACCTGCCGCCACTTCTGTAAAGCGACATTCGCCGTCGTTGCGGAACAGGGCGTCGGGTCCGTAGTTGGTGACAAAAAGGTCGAGATCGCCGTCGCCATCGATGTCGCCGAACGACGCGCCCATGCCGTAGCCGCCGTGGCCAACCCCTGAGCCCTCGGTCACGTCCTGGAAGCGACCGTCCGCGCCCTGTCGAAACAGACGGTTCGTGGCCTCGGTATCTCCCGTCGACCCCGGCAGGGCTCCGGATGCCTGCACCAGGTAGACGTCGAGTTGGCCGTCGCCGTCGACATCGAAGACGGCGAGTCCGGCACCCATGTTCTCAGGCATGTACTTCCGGCCAGTACCGAAGTGGCGGTGGCTGAAGTCGATTCCCAACTCACGAGTCGCATCTTCGAAGAGCGGCGACTGTGCCCCGACGCCCGGTGCGACGAGGGTAAGTGAGAGTGCGAGGCCCGCCCGCACCGGGGTCGAAGTCATGTGGCTCAGTTCGTGGCGGTGAGGCGCCGGTAGGCCTTCATCTGCTCGTCGGCTTCGGATTGTCGACCCAGTTCCTCGAGTGCGCCGGCGTACCCGAGTCTGACGTCCGGCTGGTCGATCCCGAGCTCGAGCGCTCTTTGGAAGTGGACGATCGCTTCTTCGGACTTACCCTGCTTGGCCAGTGAACCACCGAGAAGAGCGTGTGCCTCGGCGAGAGACCCATCCAGGGTGAGCGCGCGGCGCAGCGCCTTCTCCGCTTCCACGGGTAGCCCGGCGTACATGCGGAACAGGCCGGCGAGGAAGTGATACTCGGCATGGGTCGGGAGCAGCTCTCTGGCCCGGGCCAGAGAGACCTCGGCCTCGGTCCGGTGACCCAGCGAGAAGAGGATCTTTGCCTCGAGTGCCAGGGCGGGTGCGTCGTCGGGATTCTGAAGCAGAAGCGCTCTGACGGCCTCCAGTGCCTCATCCAGCCGCTCGGCCGCAGCAAGAGCCTGTGCCTCGTTCAGCCTTGTGCCGAGAGCCTTGCGCGTCGCGTCGTCGGCGTCGCTTTCTCCCGCCAGTTCCTCGAAGCGCGCCAAGTCGGCTAGGGCCTCCTCCGCTTGTCCGAGTGCGCGCCGGGCGGTCGCGAGCTGGTAGTGCACCGCGGGCTCGTGGCCGACCTCGTCCCTGGCGGTCTCGAGGTGTCCGATGGCTTCGGCGAAGCGCCCCTCCTCGACGAGGATGGCACCTATCTCGAGGTGAACCCTACCCGGCTCGGGCAACAGGCCGCTGTGGATGGCCTCGCCCAGGGGCACCACGGCCTCGGCCCTATGCTCCGTCAGGGCCGCCTTCGCCAGGCCCTTGGACAGCAGAAGTGTTGGACGGCCAGGCGCCAGCGTCAAACCCTCTTCCGCCAAGCGTAGGGCGGCCGCTGGGTCACCCTGCGTGAGCCGGACTATCGAAAGCTGCTCGGCAACGGCGGGGTGGCGAACGCCACGGTTCCAGGCGTTGGCCAATCCAGCTGCGGCCTCGTCGATGCGGCCCAGCTGACGCAGGACCAAAGAGATCAACATGAGCGCATCTACAGAGTCGGGATCGAGCTCGAGCACGTCCTCGAGCTCGGACAGCGCGGGTTGTGCAGCACCTCGGTCCATGTGCACCCGGGCGGCGGTGAGCGGCGCCGCGGCGAGGCCAGGTGCAGCCTCCCCTGCCCGTTGCGCGGCCTCGAGCGCCTCGTCCAGATCGCCCTGGAGCCGCCTCGCCTCCGACAGGCCCAACCAGGCCTCGGCAGTTTGCGGTGCGCGGTCGAGGATGGCCCGGAACTGTGACTCCGCGGCTGCATGGTCTCCCTGGACCAGGGCCGCGACGGCCGCGTTCAGCGCGTCGGCCTCGGGACCGCCGACTTCCTGAGCCGGCGCCGGGAGCGCCGTCAGCGAAGCGATGATGAGGGCCAGCAGGAAGCGGGACATCCGAGGATTCTAGCTCCCAGCAAGGTGCCAGCCCGGTTCGCGCGCGCACTCGGTCTCATCGAGTAGCTCGTCCAGGCGAGTGTGGAGACGTTGAAACAGCGCCTTCAGGTTCGCATCGAGGGCCCCGTCGGCGAAGCGACCTTCAAGGAGACGTTCCGGCCCGCGAGCGACGCGACTTTCGATGTGGCCCGCCTCGGTGGTCGTGACGTATTCGGCCAATAGATTGCGGCGCTCGTCGGGGTCGACCTGAAGGTCGTAGAGTTCGTAGCGGTCCCACACTCCGTGGTATCGCATCAGCTTGTAGCGTTGGGTGCGGATGCCCAGGACCGTCGGCGTCTGCGGGAAGGCTCGCTCCCAGAAGTACTGGTACAGGAAGGCGTCGCGTCCGGCGGCACCGGGTCGATCGATCGCGGCGAGAAACGAGCGACCCTGGACCGGCTCCGGGATCTCCGCACCGGCCAGCTCCATGAAGGTCGGCGCGAAGTCGATGTTGAGGATCAGCTGGTCCTGGACCCGTCCCTGGGAAACGAGAGCCGGGCAGTGCACGATCAGGGGTACGCGGATCGAGGCCTCGTACATCGTTCGCTTGTCTATCAGCCCGTGCTCGCCGAACTGGAAGCCGTTGTCGGACGTGAAGACCATGAGCGTGTCTTCGAGCAGCCCCCTGGCGCTCAATGCGTCGACGATCCGCCCGACGCTCTCGTCGACGGCGCGCAGGGTCTCGGCGTAGTCGATGACGAAGCGGTCGAAATCGACGCGTCTGTCGTACATGCCGTCGACGCCGTGCCAGCTATTGCGTTGCGCACGTACCCAGTCTGGCTTACCGGCGTAGTTCTCGTCGCTGTCAGCCATGGACGCGGGGTAGGGGTAGCTGCGATCGGCATAAGAGCCCCGGTGGCGTGCCGCCGGCTTGAAGTCGGCATGGACAGCCTTGTGCGACACGTAGAGCAGAAACGGCGATTCGGTTTGCTGGCCTATGAAGTCGACTGCGTAGTCGGTGATCCGATCTGTGATGTAGCCGGTCTGCTCCATATGCTCGCCGTCGACGTTGAAAGCCTGGTCGAAGTAGGCGCCCTGCCCGGGAAAGGAGACCCAGTGGTCGAAGCCCGGGCGCGGTGCGTCGTTGGCACCGCCCATGTGCCACTTACCGACGATAGCGGTGCGGTAGCCCTGCTCCCGCATCACCACCGGGAACGTCGGATGTTCGAGCGCCAGGGGGGTGCGATTGGCGAGGACACGGTGCTTGTGGGCGTACTGACCCGTGAGGATCGAGGCGCGGCTCGGCGAGCACAGAGATGTGGTGACGAACGCGTTGCGGAACACTGCGCCGTCGGCGGCGAGTGCGTCGAGGCGCGGCGTCTCGAGAAACGGATGGCCCAGAAAGGAGAAGGCGTCGAAACGCTGATCGTCGACGAGGATGAAGACGACGCTACGGCGCTCAGCGGCCTCGGCGGTGCTCACCGACACGGCGGCGAGCAGGGCCAGACAGACGAGACCGGTGCGGTGCAACTACTCGGCCGCCACGAACTCGAAGTCGACGAGGGTGCCACCGCTCACCTTGACCTCCGACTCCTGCTCTCCCAGCGACTCATGCCAGGCGATCACCGTGTAGGTGCCATCGGCAACCTTGTCGATGGTGAAGGAACCGTCGGCGCCGGACACCGCATAGAACGGATGGTTGAGCACGAAGATGGTCGACGACATCCACGGATGCACGTCGCACTTGAACTTGAGCGCCGGCTCGGCGACCTTGAAAGTCTTGGTCCTGGGCGGCGTCGCCGGCGGCTGGCCGAGGTTGAACGGGCGGTTGTGGACCGCGAGCGCGCGCACGTTGTGTAGGGTGTCGTCGTCGTTCGCGATCTGCAATGTTTGCTCGAGCACGATGCCCTGGATGCGAGGTGTGTACAGACAGCCTTCCTGCGACAGAACGACCGGCTCTTCAGGCACCGGATAGTCCCCCTCAGGAGGGTTTTTCAGGTAGACGAACACGTTCGCGAGGCCGCCGTCGTCACCCACCACGGTGTCGGCCGAGCGCACCTCCTTGCCGCCGTTGATCTCGACGCACTTTGGATCTGCGTTCATCTTGATGATGCGGCCCTCGGGTGCTTCGCCCGAGAAGGTCGTCTTGCCGCTGACCGTCCCGGCCTGGACGGTCGAGGCGACGAGGACGGCACAAATGGATGCAAGGAGGATTCTGATCGAGCTCAACCTGGTTCTCTTCCTCGCGTAGGTTGTCACGGGTCGGCCCACAGGGCCTGTTATACCCTATGAGCCGGTTCTAGCTCGCATCGAGTGACCCGCGCCAGGGAATGCTCCCGGGGTTGTTGGTATCAACCCTGCAGGGAGAAGAGTCGATATGACCCGCATCGCCGGAACGATCCTTCTGGGTGCTCTCGTGCTGTCGAGCATGAGCGCGGCTCAGGATCCGTTCCGTGGCGACCGAAGCTGGATGGTCGAGAACCAGCTGCGCCGGCGGGGAATCCACCAGACGGACCTCCTCAACGCGATGGAGACCGTTCCACGGCACCTTTTCGTGCCGGAGTCGTCGCGGGAGGCGGCATACGTCGACGAGGCGGTCGGCACCGGGCCTGGCGGCGGTCTGCTGCAGCCCTATATAACGGCTCTGATGATCGAACTGCTCGAGCTCAACGGTACTCAGAAGGTGCTTGAAGTCGGCACCGGCTCAGGCTACGACGCGGCGATACTGTCCCGATTGGCCCGCGAGGTGTACACAATCGAGATCAGTGAGCGGCTCGGTGAGGACGCCAAGGAGCGTCTGAGGGACCTCGGCTACAACAACGTACACGTGCGGATCGGAGACGGCAACGGGGGATGGCCCACCGAGGCTCCGTTCGACGCCATCATCCTGACGACGGCCCCGGCCGAGATTCCGCCGCGCCTGTTCCAGCAGCTCAAGACCAACGGCAAGATGGTCGTGCCTGTAGGCGGGATCTTGCATGACCGGACGGGGCTCACCCAGACCGACGAGGGCATGGTGCGCCGGCGCATCGAGCCAGTGCGTATTGCCCCGATGAGCCCGGACCCCTGAGCGGGTACGACGGCGCGACGCAGGCAGAGCGAGATACGACGTGCCTCCGTCGTTGATTCGTCGCCTGGGGCTGCGCTCCGCGACCGCCCTGGTGGTCGCGAACATCGTCGGCGCGGGGATCTTCACGACCACCGGGTTTCAGGCCGCAGATCTGGGTCACCCGGTGCTGATCTATGCCCTATGGGTGGTGGGCGGTCTGCTGGCGTTGGCGGGAGCCCTCTGCTATGCCGAGCTCGGTGCCGCGATGCCGCAGGCCGGCGCGGAGTATGTGTATTTGCGTGAGACCTTCGGGCCGGCTCTCGCCTTCATGAGCGCGTTTGTCTCGCTGATGGCGGGATTCTCGGGACCGATCGCGGCCGCCGCGAAGAGCTTCATGCGCTATGCCGCACACCTGATGCCGAACGTGGACGTGTCGGGGAGGGTCTTGGGCGTGTCGGTTGAGGACCTGGGGGCGATAGTCGTGGTGTGGATCCTGATCGCGGTTCACTTTCGTGGAGTCCGCGGCGGCTACGGCTTCAACGACGCGATGACGCTGATCAAGGTGGTCGGCATCGTCGGCATCATCGTCGCTGCGGTCACGATCGGTCGCGGGCAGGTGGAGAACCTGGTCGCGCCGTCGGCGGGCTATGCCGATCTGCAGCAGACCGGGGCCCTGCTGCCGGCTCTGGCAACGTCGCTCGTCTTCGTGATGTTCTGCTACGCGGGTTTCAACGCTTCTGCGTACGTCGCCTCGGAGATGGAGAACCCGCAACGTGACCTGCCACGCTCTCTTCTCATCGGCACGTCGATCGTTGCGCTGCTGTACCTCGGGCTGAACTTCGTCTACTTCTATGGTGCCGGAGTCGACGAGCTGGCGGGGCAGGTCGAGGTCGGCTTGGTCGCGTCCAGGCAGCTCTTCGGGGGCGGGGGCGTGAACGCGGTGACCCTCATTCTGTGCATCTCGATTCTGGCTTCGGCTTCGGCGATGACGATAGCCGGGCCGCGCGTCTACTACTCGTTTGGGCGCGACTATCCGCCCCTGCGTGCCTTGGCCCGGGTACATCCTCGTACCGGTGCTCCGACCGCGGCACTGGTCCTGCAGGGCATTGTGACCTCGGCCCTGATCGTCTCTGGTCGTGTCGACCAGATCCAGCAGTACGCCGGCCTCACTATCAGCCTGTTCGCCAGCCTTGCGGTCTCGTGCGTGATCGTGCTGCGGATCCGCCGGCCGGACATGCCACGCCCCTTCAGAACCTGGGGCTATCCGATGACCCCGATCGTGTTCTTAGGAGTGTCGGCGTGGATGATGTTCTGGGCCTATCAAGGTCGACCGGTGGAGTCGACGCTGGCGCTCGGCACTGTGGGCGTGGGTGGCGCAGCCTTCTTTCTGCTCTCGCGGCGGGGCTCAGAATAGCCGGCCTTGTCCCGGTGGAACTGGGCGCTGAAAGGAGGCGGTTGAGAGACCGGGCTGCTTGTCGTCGAGACCGTTTCTGGCGCGGGCGACCTTGAAGAGGGTTGCGATCTGCCCGGCGTAGGTGCCGCTACCGGTGTGACGCCTGCCCCATGTGTTGTCCGTCAGCTCGCCGTCACGGACGTCACGGATTCGGGCCAGGACGCGCTCGGCACGCTGCGGGCGGTGGACGCGAAGCCACTGCTCGAAGAGGCTCTTCAAGCCCCAGGGTAAACGGAGCAGAACGTAGCCGACACCGCTCGCACCGGCTGTGGCGGCTCGCTTCACGATCTCGGGGATCTCGTGCTCGGTGAGCCCGGGAATTACCGGAGCCACCAAAACGCCGGTGCGAATACCCGCGGTGGAGAGCCTTTCGACTGCTGCCAGACGCCGGGCCGGTGCCGAGGCGCGAGGCTCAAGAACGCGGGCGAGCTCGGGATCGAGGGTCGGGATCGACAGTGTCACCGCGCAGGCGTCGACCGTGGCGAGGGTCCCGAGCAGATCCATGTCGCGCGTTACCAAGTGGTTCTTTGTCACGATACCGACCGGGTTGAGGGTCTCGGCGAATACCTCGAGACAACCGCGCGTGATGCGCAGGCGTCGCTCGACCGGCTGGTAGCAGTCGGTGACGCCGCTCATCGCGACCGTTTTCGGCCGCCAGGATCGCTTGCCGAGGGCCTCGCGAAGCAGCGCGGGCGCCTCTTCCTTGACCAGGATCCGGCACTCGAAGTCGAGGCCAGCCGAGAAGCCCAGGTACTCGTGGGTGGGACGGGCGTAGCAGTAGGCACAGCCGTGCTCACAGCCGCGATAGGGGTTCAGGCTGTAGTCGAACGAGAGGTCGGGGCTCGAGTTGCGCACCAGGATGGTGCGGCTGTCATCGCGCAGGTAGCGGGTCTGCAGCCGGGGAGCATGGTCGTGTGCCGATTCGGGGTCCGCTTCGACCTCGAGGGTCTCAAAGCGCCCTTCTGGATTGGCTGGAGCGCCACGACCTCGATACAGATTACGCCTCATTTACGCCTAATCGTAGCTCACCTCAAAGGCCAAGCCAAGCTTCTAGGTGTTCGGGTGGCCACCAACTCGATGCGATCGACGCGTTCACGCCCGCGCCGGAGTGCAACACCGTGTGCCACCCGCCCGACTCCCTCCAGCTGCGACAGGCCCTCTGACAGGAGCCGCGCCAGGGGAAGGGCACTTCCGATCGGGCGCAGCTCCAGGGCGACCGCCATCCGGGCGAAGAGGCGGGACAGGTCACGATTCCCCGGTGTCAGGCTAGTCTCCACCGCACGACGTCGCCGGTCTCGCGCCGCACCGAGAGGCGTCCGTGTCGGTCCTGAGCCAGCAGCATGCCGCTCCACAGCTCCGACCAGGCGTCGAAGACGGCGGGCGAGACGGGAGCCAGGCCCCTCGTCAGCCGCCATCCGTGCTGCACCACGCAGCGTCCGTTGGCGTCGCTCTCTACCTTTGCCGTGTCGCCCTGGGCAGTCAACAGGATCGCCAGAAGGTCGAGGAAGTCCTCCCCGTCCGCATCGCTGCGGGGTAGCAGGTCGAGAATGCGATCGGCCCAATGCATGCCGATCTGTCGGGCCGCGAGTCCGGCGAGGTGTCCGCCTTCGGCGACACCGAAGAGCTCGACCGCTAGCGGCACAATGGTGCGCACGTAGTCCATGGCGTAGTTGCGTAGCACCTTCTGCAGCCGCTCCTGCGGCCACATGTCACTCGCCACCGTCGGTAGGAGCCGCGGATCTAGCTCGGGTGCCTCCTCGGCGGGAGCGAAGCGTAGTCGCTCGTTGGGCTCGATCTCGCGATCGTGCTCCAGGTAGTAGCCCTCGAGCCCGGCCTGGCCGTCGACGGTCTGCTTGGTGCAAACGAAGCCGAGACGGGGGTTTCGCAACGACACGCCGTTGTACGCGTGCCAGCCGCGGAGCATTGCTCTTGAGACCTCCGAGGGGATCCCGCAGATCGCTGTGCCGTCGAAGAGCCAGCGTGGCGGCGGATAGCGGATCCAAGCCTTACGGTCGCTCTCGTAGAGGTACTCGACCTTGACCCCTCCGAGATGGTTGGAAAGGTAGTGGTATTTCGCGCACGCGACTGCGTCAGGAAGATTCGTCAGACCGAGCTTCTCGAGACCCGGAAGGAACTTCTCCAGGTGCTGGCGGCGGAATGTGCGGAACACCAGTTCCGCAGCATCCTCGCGCCCTCGGCGGCTGACGAACATCAGCAGCAGGCCGGTCAGGTAGGCGTGGTAGAGGTCGGCTACGGCGCGGTAACGGCGCGCCTCATCGGTAGCCTCGAAACCGGCGTCGGAGCGCTGTTGCGGGGTGTCTTCCATGATGCGCAACCGGCTGTGCCGGCTGCCCTGGGATTGCGACACAATACCTCGCGGGAGAGCGAGTGGAGAAGCAGCACTACGTCGTCATGGGAGCGGGAGAGGTGGGCTTCTACCTCGGGCAGACGCTGTCGAAGCAGGGCCACGACGTGGTTCTGATCGAGGTTGACGCCGCGCGCGCCTCGGAGGTCGAGAGCGAGCTCGACGCAGCGGTCATCACGGGCAACGGCGCCCGCGTGCCGGTGCTCGAGTCCGCGGGAATCGAGGGCTGCGACCTGTTCATGGCCGTTTCCGCGAACGCCGAGACAAATCTGGCGGCATCGCTTCTGGCGAAGGATCTGGGGGCCACTCGGGCCGTTGTCCGCGTCGGCAGCGCCGAGACCGTGACCGCGCGACATCGCACCTACGAGCAGCTGTTCGGTGTCGACCTGCTGATCTCGACCCAGCTGCTGGCCACCACCCTCATTCTCAACTACATCCTCGGCCACAACACCGTGCAGGTCGAGTATCTGGCCCAGAACAAGATCCAGGTGCGCCGCATCCGTCTGGAGGAGGACTCGCCGTTCGTTCAGATGCCTCTGAAGGACCTCGAGATGCCGCCGGACAGCCTGGTGGTCGCCTACTACCACGGCAGCACGCTGACCATCCCGACCGGCGACGATCGCGCCGAGGCTGGCGGCGACGCGCTCGTGCTGGGGCGTACCGAGATCATCGAGGAGGTGGAGTCATTCGCGAGCCCGCGAACTCGGCGGCCGACCAAGGTAGTGATCGCGGGCGGGGGAACCACAGGTTCGACGATCGCGACCGCGCTGGCTGGCAAAGTTTCGAACGTGGTCATCGTGGAGGCCGATCGTCTGCGCGCCGAGCAGCTCGCGGCGAGCCTTCCGGATTGCTCGATCGTGTGCGGCGACGCCACGTCGCAGGCGCTGCTCGAGACCGAAGGAGTGGGCCAGGCCAGCGCCTTCGTCGCATCAACGGGTGTTGACGAGACCAACCTCATGGCCAGCCTCATGGCGCGGGAACTCGGCGTGCCGGAAGTGATCGCGCTGGTCGATCGGGCGCAGACCACCCAGCTGTGGCGCCGGCTAGGACTGGTACACATCGTCTCGCCGAGAACCCTGGTCCACGAGCGGATCGAGGGCTACGTGGAGAGCGGATACAACGCCAACATTGGATCGTTGCGCCGCGGCTCGGCACAGGTGATCGAGAAGGTGATCCACGCAGCGAGCCCGACTGCGGGTGTGTCGCTGGCCGAGATGGAGCTGCCGCCCGGCCTCATCGTCGGCGCCGTGATTCGCGGCGAGAAGGTGTTTGTGCCGCGCGGGCAACATCACCTGGAGGCGGGGGATCGCGTGATTCTCTTCGTAGATGAGTCCGAGGTTTCGCTGCTGACGCTGTTCTTTCCGGGCTCCGAGCTCTGAGCTCGCGAGGTCACAGGTGAGTCTTCGCCCGGTCTTGCCCTTCCTCGGGCGGCTTCTGCTCTTTCTCTCCGGGGGGCTGCTATTGCCGGCACTCTGTGCAGGCTTCTATGGAGAGCTCGACGACATCCGTGCTTTTCTCTACGCGGCGATGATCACCGCCGCGGTGGCGACTCTCTTCGTCGGCTTCGGAACCCGCGATACGGACAATCTGTTCCGCACCGAGGGAGTCCTGATCGTCGCCGGCGGCTGGTTTCTGGCGTCTGTCCTTGGCGCCCTTCCCTACCTTCTGAGCGGCAGCATCCACCATCCGGTCGATGCACTCTTCGAGTCGGCTTCGGGCTTCACGACCACCGGCTCGACCATCCTGTTGGATATCGAAGCCCTTGGCCGCGGCATGCTCTTCTGGCGCAGCTTCACCCAGTGGCTCGGCGGCATGGGTATCATCGTGCTCTTCGTTGCCCTCTTGCCCGAGCTCGGCTCGGGGGCCCGGTTTCTCTACAAGCTCGAGGTTCCCGGCCCTTCGAAGAAGACCATGCATCCCAGGGTCCACGACACGGCTTCGGTGCTGTGGCGGATCTACCTGATCTTCACCGTTGTCCAGACCGGGCTGCTGATGCTGGCCGGACTCGACCTCTACGATGCCCTGACCACGACCTTCTCGACCCTGTCGACGGGCGGCTTCTCGCCGTACAACGCGTCGATCTCGCACTTCGCATCACCGGCCGTCGAGCTCATCGTCATCGTCTTCATGCTCGCTGCCGGAACCAATTTCTCGCTCTACTACGGCATGCGCGTGCGCGATCTACGTCCAGGGTCTCGCGAGCTGTTTGTCGACCGCGAGTTCCGCATCTACATCGGCCTCATCGTCGGAGTGTCCGCGATCATCGTCGTTCGCTTGATCCAGTCGGCGACCTACCCGACGCTCGCCCGCGCAATACTCGACAGCGTGTTCCAGACGGTGTCGATTCTCACGACGACTGGCTTCGGAACCGCGGACTTCGACACTTGGCCCAACGGTACGCGCCTACTTCTCGTCTGTCTGATGTTCTTGGGCGGGTGTGCGGGATCCACGGCTGGGGGCATGAAGCTGATGCGTCTCGTCATCGCCATCAAGTCGGCGCTGCGCGAGGTCAAGATGATCTTCAATCCGAACGCCGTCATTGCGGTTTTCGTCGGCCGTCAGGCGGTGCCGAACGGAGTCGTCGCGAGCGTCGTCGCCTTCGTTCTGCTCTACATGCTGATCTGGACGGTAGGGGCGCTGCTCCTTACGGTGGGGGGCACCGACCTGGAGACTTCAGCCAGCGCCTCGATCGCGATTCTCGGTAACATCGGGCCGGGCCTGAAGTCGGCTGGGCCGACTGCTAGCTTCGCATTCTTCGCCGCCTGGCAGAAGCTGGTGATGGTGTTGATGATGTTCCTCGGGCGGCTGGAGGTCTTTCCCATCGCCGCTCTCTTCACGATGACCTTCTGGCGGCGGTAGGCTGGGGCGTGGCCAGCGGGGAATTCTCGAGTGCGCCCCACGGTTCAGGCGATGATGCGAGTCGATCACCGGTGAGAGCACGATCTGAGATTGCGGCCGCCCGCCGCGGCCCGCGACCGCAGGCCATGCTGCTGGTGGTGGTGCTCGGCGCCATCGTCGGTGTGTCGCCGCAGTCAGTCCTCTTGGCCCAGGCCCGAGCGGAGTCCGCCGAGCTCGTCGTCTCGGTGGCTGCTATACGAAGCGGCGACCCGACCAGCGACATCGAGGTTGCGGATCTGACCGTCGCCATTGCCGGTGAGCCGGTGCCATCGATCGAGCTTCTGCCGTTGAGCTGGGGCTCGGTTCCACGGGTGGTCCTGTACGTCGATCATTCGAGTGCCCGCGCGGGCACCATTCAACGGGTGGCTCGTGGCTTGGTCGCGGAGTCGGCCGAGATCACCGACCTGGGCCCGATTGAAGTGGTGGAGGCCGATCCTGTTCCTAGGCCCGCCCCTCGCGTCAGCCGCAAGGAGGATCTCGACCGTATTCTGAATCGACTGTTCTTGCGCCGCGAGCCCGTCGACGAGGTCAGAGCCCTGCGCCGTGCCTACCTGAGTGAGATACGGGAAGGAACCGAGCCACCCCTCGAGCTCGCCGCGAATGCTTATTCCGCCGAGGTTGAGCTGCGCCACCAGCAGATCGACCGGCTCCTGGACTGGGTGGCGTCGGAGGGGCCGGCCCGGGGACCTCGGGCACTGGTTCTGGTGAATGACAATCTGGCCCTTCAGGCGCGCGATTTCTACTTCGATGGCCTCGAAGTGCCGAGCGGCGCGACGCTGCGGTGGGCACCGGAACCGAGCCCCACCGAGCTCGGCCGCGCGCTCGCGGCGTTCGGCTGGACGCTTGGGATCCTCGACGAATCGGCCGTCGGCGACAGCGGTCGCCTGCGCTACGCCCCGACCGAGGAGCTGCCGGTAGGGTTCAGGCTGCGCCTTGGCGGTCGTAGGGATCCGGTCGAGGTCGACGAAGGGTCCGACCTGGGTTGGGACAGGCGGGCCGCTGCGGCGACCGCGGCGGCCGCCGAGCCGACCGGCGGCGAAGTTATCGCCGCGGTGGCCGAGATCCGACCGTGGCTCGAAGGGCTGCGCAGCCGGCGCGGGCTGAGAATCGGTGGTGTGCAGCTCGAATGGGGCGAGCTGGTGACGCTCGAGGTCTCGCCGACGCGTCAGCTGGACGTCAGCGCTCCCACAGTGCTTGGGCGTGGCGCACCCGAGGCGATCGCGGCGATGCGCGCCCGAAAGGCCCTCAGTGGCGAGGCGACCGACGCCGACGTGCAGGTTCGTTCCGCGATCGAGTTCGACCCTGAACGACTCGGCGACACCGGCAGCCGGCTCGAGGCCCGGGTGGACCTCTTCGAGCTCCGCGAGCAGCTCGGAGCTCTGGACGAGGTCACGTTCCGGGTGACCATCGGCGTCCACCTCGACAACAACGAGCTGTTGCTGCGCCACGAGGTGGTGCCCGATGTATCGGTATCGGGTCTCGACGAGTGGTTGTACGAGACGTCGCTGCGACTACCGACCGAGACCGACGGGGCAGTGGTGGTGGTCGAGCTGCTCGAAGACGCGGTCTGGGGTGAGAGCTTTGCTTCGTTCATGCGTACCCGAACGGAGCCGGCGGCGGCCGAGGTTGAAAGCGCCGGCGGTGCCGAGCGCGAGGCCCTCCTACCTGGCCGGCGCCTGCTCACTCTGACCCCGCCGACGACCGCGGTCGTCATCGGCAAGGTCGCGATTGGTGCCGAGGCGGATCCATCTGTCCACCGGGTGGTCTACACACTCGACGGCAAGCGCGTAATGGCTCGGCGGCGAGCTCCATGGGGCGCGACCATCGATGTCGGCTCGAACCCCCGCCAGCGCATGCTGGTGGCGATCGCCTACGACAAAGAAGGGCGAGAGATCGGCCGCGACGGACTGCTGCTGAACGAGGTGGCGCGGACCTTCAGCGTCCAGATCAAGGAGCCCAGGCCCGGCCGGCGCATCGGCCCGGTCGACGTGCAGGCCGAGGTCTCGACGCCGGACGGCAGCTCGGTTGAGCGCCTCGAGTTCTTTTGGCAAGACCAGCTGGTGTCGACCGTGCGCAGAGCGCCGTGGCGCCAGCGGCTGTTCATCCCCGTGGCTGCCCAGCCCGGCTTCATCCGTGTAGCGGCGTATCTAGGCGACGGCCGCATCGCCGAGGACGTCGTGCTGATGAACGCCGACCAGTTCGAGGAACGGGTGACCGTCAACCTGGTCGAGCTCTACGTCGTCGTCACCGATCGCAATGGCAAGCCGGTGCGCAATCTGAGAGAGGGTGACTTCGAGGTCACCGAGGAAGGCGTGGTCCAAGACATCGAGCGCTTCGACCGGGCTGGGGACCTTCCAATCACAGTCGGGCTTGCGCTGGATTCGTCTTTGAGTTTGTTCCTGAAGATGCCGGACGTACAGAGCGCGGCCTCGTCGTTCGTCGATGCGCTCATCCGTGAGCGCGACCGGGCGTTTCTGGTCGGCTTCTCGAGCGCGCCGCGAGTGGTGCGGGCGACGACGACCAACCTCGAGAACATCGTCTCTGGAATTCACTCGTTGCCCCCCGCGGGGACGACCGCGCTGTGGGAGGCAGTGACCCTGTCGCTTCTGCAGCTGCAGGAGGCAACTGGACGCAAGGCATTGGTGATTTTCTACGACGGTGACGACGAAGACGAGGACTTCTCGTTCGGACCGGCGTTGAAGTTGTCACGAGACGTCGGTGTGCCGATCTACCTCGTGGTAATGAACAACTCCGCCGCTCGCTCCGGAGGACGCACGTTCGGCACCAAGAACCGCGCCGAGCGCCTGGAACGGGTCGCACGAGCCGGGGGCGGCAAGGTGTACTACGTGCGCACCGATGAGGACCTCGGTGAGATTTTCGCTGCGAGCACCGATGAGCTGCGGTCGCACTACCTGCTCACCTCCTAGCCCGAGGCCACTCCGGAAGAGGAAGATGAGCCCGCTGCCGTGGATCCCTGGCGGCCGATCGAGGTCAAGGTGAATCGGCCCGGCTTGGTGGCACGCACGCTGGCCGGTTCCGAGAAGTTGTGAGCGCACGCAGGCGCCGCACGCGGCCCAGACGAGCGCTGCTGTGGGCTCTCGCCATGCTGGCCGTCGCCACCAGCGCCCAGGCGCAGCGGCAGCGTACCATTTCAGCCGAGGTACGCGGCCGCGACGGCGGTGCCGTCGTGATCGCTCCGACCGACCTTCGCGTCTTTGAAGGACAGTCCCGACGCGAGGTACTACGCACCGAGACCCTCGAAGCCGGGGACTGGAGTGTTCTGGTTTACCTCGACGCGGTGGCAATGGGCGAGGACGAGCAGCGCGACGTCGCCGACATGCTCGCCGAGGCCGCCGAGGAGCTCCTAAGGCTGGGTCCGGTCACTTTGATTGCCGCCGATACGCTGGTGGAGCCCTGGCTCGAAGGTGAAGACTCCGTAGCTGCAGTTCGTGACGCTCTGCGCGAGGCGGCCGTCACGAGCTTTGATCGGCCGATCGGGCGGCCGCGAGCGGAGCTCGCGTCACAGCGCCGTGCACTCTTCATCGATACGCTGGTGCGCTATGGCGACCGCGAGGGCGGCCCGAAAGTTGCGCTCGTCTTGGGAGATGTCAATGGGGAGCGTGACGTCGGAGATGACGATGCTCAGGCGGAACGGGGCCTACTGGCTGCCAGTGCTGCGACCCTCGACTGGGTGGTTCACCCACTACACCCGGCGGGAGCTGGTGGGGAAGTGCCGGTGTCGCCCCTGGCCGAGGAGACAGGAGGCCGGCTGGTCGCCGACGCCGCCGGTCTCACCGCTGCGCTCGAGGGCCTCGTGGGCCGCCTCCGCGTCGATTACATTTCTTCGAGGCGCGACGAGGGGACCGACGGCCTGTCGCCGTTGACGGTGGCGGCTCGCGACGAGAGCTGGACCGTTCGGTCAGCTCGGTGGGCGGCGCTGACGACACCTAACTTCGTCGTCACATCGCGAGCCCGCTACCTGGTGGCCGAGGGAGAAGAGGGCGATCTCGACGTCGCCGCCAGTGTGGCGGTCGAGTCCGACGGTGCGGGGCGAGAAGAAGTGACGTTCGAGGTCCTCACAGATCTCGCCTCGCTGGCGCGGGCCGGCCGGACAACGGCCGATTTGCGGGTCAGCCTGGTCGTCGATCGTCTCGATGAAGAGCTGGTGATCCTGCACAACCGTGGCAAGGGCCGCGAACTCGACGAGGCATCGCGTTGGTTGCTGCAGCTGCGAACGCCGAGCCCAGGCGAAGTGATGGGGGTGGTGGCGTTGGTCGAAGACATGGCCAGTGGTCTTTGGGGGGCTACCACGGTGTCATTCGACAGCGACGATCTCGGTGTGCTCGGTGCAGAGACGATAGTGGAGCGATTGGACCTGACACCGGCGTTGGCGGATCCGGTGGCAGAGAGCCCTGAGGACCAGCTGATCCGCGTCCTGCCGCCGCGGGAGCGGAGTCTCACGGGTGAGCAGGTGTTTCGGACCATGATCCTGAATTCGCTGATCCAAAGGGTGGTCTTTCTTCTCGATGGAGACGAGGTCGCAGAGGATGCGCGAGCGCCGTTCAGTGCCCGCATCGATCTCGGGGCGCTGGCTCCTCACGAGCTTTCAGCGATCGCCTACGACCGAGCCGGTCGGGAGTTGTCGAGGGACTCGGTAATCGTGAATCGGGAGCGGCAGGCGTTCGAGGTCGAGATCGTCCGTGTCGATGGGGAAGTCGCCGCGGGCGAGATCACGGTCCGGGCGCAGGTGACCACACCGATCAACGAGGTGCTGCAGCGTGTCGAAGTGTGGTGGAACGATGAGCTGAGAAGCTCCAGCACCGACCCGAGTGTCGTCTCTCGCCTGGAGGTCAAGGCCGGTCCCGGGGGCGCCGACTTCGTCAGAGTCGTGGCGACCCTCGGCGACGGCACGACCGCCGAGGATGTCGAGCTCTTCGGCGTCCCCGGCATCGTCGAGGAAGTCGACGTCAATCTCGTCGAGGTGTTCGCCGTGGCCATCGACGAGTCCGGCGCGCCGGTACGGGACCTCGAGGTCTCGGACTTCCGGGTGACGCTGAAGGGAAAACAGGTCGAGCTCGAGCGATTCGGGTTGGCGCAGGACGTGCCGTTGGCGCTGGGGCTCGTGATCGACACGTCGCAGAGTATGGACATTCTGATCGACGACGCGCGGATCGCGGCCATCAAGTTTCTCAGCGATGCGAAACGCGGCAGCGACCACGCCTTTCTCGTCGACTTCGACAGCCAGCCGCGCCTCGCCCAGGGGCTGACCCGTGACCTCGGGGCGCTGATCAACGCTCTCGGCTCGTTGGTGGCCGGCGGCAATACAGCTCTCTACGATTCGATCCTGTTCTCGCTGCTGCACTTCGAAGGGACCGAGGACCGCCGTGCGCTGGTGCTGCTGACGGATGGAGACGACTACCGGAGCCGGTTTTCGGAGCGCAGGGCGTCGCTGCAAGCTCGTTCGCTCGGGGTGCCGGTATACATGATCTCCCTCGCCGGTCTCGAGTTCCTGCGACCTAGTCTGCGCAAGACCGACCTGGAGTACATCGCTCGGATGACCGGCGGCGAGGTGTTCTACGTCTCGAGCCGTGAAGAGCTCTCGCCGACCTACGATCGCATCGTCAACGAACTGCGTAGTCAGTACGTGATGGCCTTCTCTCTGGCGCGCGAGCTCACTGAGCGGGAGATCGAGAAGATCGAGGTCAAGGTGCGGCGGCCGGGTCTTCGCGTGCGCGCAGTTGTGGCTGGCCGCTCGGTGCAGTAGCGGGGCGCGCTCGCCGCGCCGGCCCGAAAGAGAGGACTGGAGGAGAGGGGCGGCTAGAGTAGATCGGTGCCGTTGTACTTCGCGTACGGGTCGAACTTGCTCGCTAGCCGTCTGCGCCTCCCCGAGCGGGCACCGGGGGCAGCGCTGATAGGTGGTGGCGAGGCGAGTGGCTTCGAGTTGCGCTTCCACAAGCGTGGGGCTGACGGCTCAGGGAAGTGCGATCTGGTGGCGACTGGCTCGACAGAGCAGGCAGTGTGGGGTGCAGTTTGGGTCGTGGCCGAGTCGGAGCTTTTGAGCTTAGATCGCAGCGAGGGTGTGGGGTATCGGCGGGTGTGGGTTGAGGTAGAGGTGCGCGGCGACGGGGTCGGAGCGACCACCTACATGGCGGTCGCGGGCACCATCGACCCTAGTCTCGTTGCCTTCGACTGGTACCGAGCGATC
>JAYZDP010000007.1:0-13338 GCA_036337765.1 Acidobacteriota bacterium | reverse complement strand
CTGACACGTAGTCGATCAGCTCGCGGTTGTTGCGCACCGCCTCGCCGTCGACCCGGACGATGATGTCGCCCTTGCGCAGGCCGCCCTCCTGTGCCGGGGAGCCGTCCCTGACCTCCTGGATCAGGGCACCATCGGTCGAGTCGACGCCGAAGGCCTCCGCAGCGTCCCGATCGAGATCCGTGATCTCGACCCCCAGGTAACCACGCCGCACGCGGCCGTTGGTCTGGAGCTGGTCCAAGACGTTCTCGAGCGTCGAGACGGGCACGGCGAAGCCGATGTTCTCGGCGCCGAAATTCATCGCGGTGTTGATGCCGATAACCTCGCCGGCGAGGTTGACCAGAGGTCCACCTGAGTTGCCGCGATTGATGGCTGCGTCGGTCTGAATGAAGTTCTCGAAGGAGCGGTCGGAAATGCCGAGCCGACTGCGCCCCTTGGCGCTCACGATGCCGACGGTGATCGACTGGCTGAGTGTGAGCGGGCTACCGACGGCCATGACCCAGTCGCCGACCCTCAGCCTCTCACTGTCGCCGAGGGTCAGATACGGGAGGCTCCGCTCCAACTCCACCTTCAGTAGTGCGAGGTCGGTGGCCGCGTCGCGTCCGTGGACGTCGGCAGGGATCTCCTCCCCTTCAAGGATCACGGTTACTGTCGAGGCGCCCTCGACGACGTGATTGTTGGTCACGATCCAGCCGTCGCTCGTGATCACGAACCCGGAGCCGGCACCGTCGGAGCGAAATTCGCGCGGGCTGCCTTCGCCGGGGTTGCGGGGATTCTCGGGGTTGCCGCGCTGGCCGAAGAAGAATTCGAAGGGCGAGCGACCACCACGCTGGCCGGTCTGGATGGTGGTGGCGTTAACCGTGACGACGGCGGGCAGCACCGCATCGGCGAGGTCGGCAAAGCTCGGCAGCGTCACCGTCGAGGGAGTCGCGGGCGTGCCTACCGATGCGGCCTGCGACGCCACGCGTTGCGGGCCTTCGGCTGAGTAGCCGGGTGTCGTGAGCTGATTGCCGCCGGCCAGGACCATGCCGAACACCAAGGCAGCGAACGTGAGAAGCAGCGTAACGAAGAGATGACTGCGTTGGGTCTTCATGTCCCCCACACCCTTGCAAATGCCCTGCCACGATGCAACCCGCTCCTACGGCGCGTGACACCACTCCCAGCGTCCTGAATTCTGGACTCGGCCCCCCGGGAGTCGTGCCAAAATGGCCACTGGGTCCATATCCCGCCCCGCTGCATGCCCCCAGCAGGCGCCCTTTGGAGCTTGAAGACGCACTCGCGAATGGCCTATACTCGGCGATGTCGTCGTGGAGCCTCCACGGTGACATGCCCGCGTGTAGCGCGAGTGAGAAGTGGGCTCCAGGCCCACCTTTTTTTTGGTCAAGATGACGACACCCATAGCACCCGATCTAATCCCGCCGGAGCTGCGCGACGAGCTCGCGGCGATTGCCGGCGAGGAGGCCTGCGAGCTGCTCGAGATCGAGCATCGGTCGGACGTTCTGCGCTTCGTGATCGACCATCCCGACGGCATCAAGGTCGAGCAATGCGAAGCCTTCTCGAGACAGGCATCGGCGCTCCTGGACATCGAGGACTTCGGCTCCGGGCGCTACCTCCTCGAAGTCACCTCGCCGGGCCTCGACCGCAAGCTCTACAACCCCACCGACTACAAGCGTTTCGCCGGGCAGCTGTCGCGCATCACCTACCGCGGCAATGACGGTCGGCGAGTCACGATGGTGGGCGAGCTCCTATGCTTCGACGCCGAAGGTGCGACAGTAACGCTACGCGATCGGCAAAGCGGCGAGACCACAGCCATCCCCCAGCCGGCCATCGAGAAGGCACGTCTCGAGATCGACCTATAGGAAAAAAGCCATGGCAGTCCAAACACCCGACATCAATCTCGGCGAAGTCCTGCGCCAGGTCGCGCACGAGAAGGACATCGACATGGACCACTGGATCGCCGCGATCGAGGACGCGATGGCCTCGGCGGCGAAGAAGCAGCACCGCATCAAGGAGCCGGTGCGCGCAAAGATGGATCTTGAGACCGGCAACTTCGAGGCCTGGATCGTCAAGGTTGTGGTCGATGAGGTGGAAGACCCGCTCGCCGAATGGACCGTCGAGGAAGCGCAGGACCAGAAGGCTGACGCGGTCGTCGGCGACGAAATTCTGATGCCGATCTCCACCGAGGGCCTCGGCCGGATCGCCGCCCAGTCGGCGAAGCAGGTGCTCTATCAGCGCATCCGGGAGGCTGAGCGCGAGAAGATCTACGACGAGTACATCGAAAAGGTCGGAGACGTTGTCAACGGTACCGTGCGGCGTTTCGAGCGCGGCGACATCATCGTCGACCTTGGCGGCGTCGAAGCCGTCGTACCGCGCAACGAGCAGTCGCGCCACGAGCGCTACAGCCAGGGTGAGCGCATCCGCGGCGTGATCATCGACATCCACACCCAGCCGAAGGGTCCACAGATCGTCCTCTCCCGAACCGATCCGCGCCTCCTGGTGAAGCTATTCGAGATGGAGGTGCCGGAGATCTACGACGGCACCGTGATCATCAAGACCGCCGTGCGTGCCCCCGGCGAGAGGGCCAAGGTGGCGGTGCTCAGCCGCGAGCGCGACGTCGACCCGGTCGGCGCGTGCGTCGGCATGAAGGGCTCCCGAGTGCAATCGATCATCCGCGAGCTGCGCGGCGAGAAGATCGACATCATCGAGTACTCGGAGGATCTCGTAACCTTCGCTCAGAGCGCGCTGGCGCCGGCCAAGATCACCCGCGTTTCGGTCACTCATCACGGCGAGATCCCGCACCTCGACGTGATCGTCGAGGACGAGCAGCTGTCGCTGGCGATCGGCAAGCGCGGCCAGAACGTACGCCTAGCATCGGAGTTGCTCGCGAGCCGGATCGACGTCAAGTCGGAGACCGACGTCAAGGACGAGGTTGCCGGCGCCCTGGCGAAGATGCTGTCTATCGATCTCGGAGGCGACGTCGCACCACTCGACCTGAGCGCGGTTGCCGGAATCGACGAGGAAACGTCGGCCCGTCTGAACGACGCCGGCTACGCCACCGCCGATGCCATCGCAGAGGCTGAAGCCGACGCCCTCGCCGCCGTCGAGGGTGTCGGCCCCGAAGCGGCCGAGGCTCTCCAGTCGTGGGCTGTGGCCAAGCAGGGCGAAGAGTCCGCGGCCACCGATCTCGGCCTGCCGGCGGAGTCGTCAAGCGACGCCACCATGGGTGACCAGGACTTCATGGCCGCGCTGACGAAAGCGTTCCAGGAGTCGGAGGATCCCGAGGCCGAAGACGTCGCCGAGACGGCAGATGATGTCGCCGTAGCAGAAACCTCCGAGAACCCGCCGAGCGCGACGCAAGAGACCGGCGAATAGGCCGCGTCCAGCGCGATACAGGAGAGACTCTCAGATGGCGACGATCAAAGTCAGCGACCTAGCGACGAAGGTGGGCATGCCCCATCAGGATCTCGTCTTCAAGCTCCGCTCGCTAGGTGTGCGTATCGAAAGCGAGGAAGACTCGATCGACACCGACATCATCCAGGCACTACTCACGGGCAAGACGATGCACCAGCCACGCGAGGTGATCCTTCGCGATGAAGCCGCCGCGGCTACGGCGCCCGCACCGAGCCGGCGACCGCCATCGAGGCGGGTGCCGCCGAATCAGCACCGGCCACCGAGACGCCGCACGATTATCCAGCGGGTCGAGCCACGTATCCGCACGATCCCTTCCAAGGACAAGCCCACCCTCACCCCCGAAGAGGCGGCAAGGGCGGAGGTCCTGGCCGCCGAGGCGGCGGCACAGACCGCTGCGGCGCAGGCTCCGGCCGCGGCTGGAGAGGCAGCCCCCGCCGAGGCCACGGCACCTCAGCAGGCGGCCGCAACGGAGGTTGTGGTCGCAGCCACGACGGCTACCGCTCTGAGAATCCCCACCCGCGCCCCCGTCGATCCCAGTGCCACGCGGCGCCGGCGACGCAAAGAGCGCAAGGACGGCGGCGAAGAGGAGACGGAGGCGCGCGACGACGCTCCGGTCACGATCACCGAGGGCATGACCGTACGCGATTTCGCCGACAAGCTTGGCGTCAAGGCCAAGGACATCATGCAGACCCTGATCGCCCAGGGCGCGATGGCGAGCATCAACAGCGTCCTTGATGCTGATACTGCGGAGAAGCTGGCGGCCGAGCACGGTCTGGAGACCATGCAGGTCACCTTTGAGGAGGAGGTGCAGCTGCAGGAGGAGCTGAGCCAGCCCGATCGCAGCGGCCATCTGGAGCCCCGCGCACCGATTATCACGATAATGGGACACATCGATCACGGTAAGACGTCGCTGCTCGACGCCATCCGCCAGACCCGGGTCGCCGAGTCGGAGTCGGGTGGCATCACGCAACACATCGGCGCCTACAAGGTCGAGGTCGACGGCCGTGACCTGGTGTTTCTCGACACGCCCGGCCACGAAGCCTTCACCAAGCTGCGCGCTCGCGGTACCCAGGTCACCGACATCGTCATCCTGATGGTCGCAGCCGACGACGGTGTAATGCCGCAGACCGTCGAGGCGATCGACCACGCCAAGGCAGCGGCTGTTCCGATCGTCATTGCCATCAACAAGATCGACAAGGCCAACGCGAACCTCGACAAGGTCAAGAAGGACCTCTCGGATCACGGCATCATGGTCGAGGAGTGGGGCGGCGACGTGGTCGCCGTGCCCATGTCTGCGCTGAAAGGAGAAGGCATCACCGAGATGGTCGAGATCCTCGCGCTAACAGCCGACATCCTCGATCTCAAGGCAGACCGCGGCGTCGCGGCCCAGGGCGCCATCCTCGAGGCCAGAAAGGACGTCGGGCGCGGAAACCTGGCAACCGTCTTGGTCCAGAGCGGAACCCTACACGTTGGCGACATCTTCGTCGCCGGCTCCACCTGGGGGCGCGTGCGGGCGATGCAAGACGATCGCGGTCAGCGCATCAAGGAGGCCGGCCCCGCTACGCCGATCGAAGTGACCGGCTTCGGCGACCTACCCAACGCCGGCGATTCGCTGCAGGTGGTCGAGAACGAGTCGAAGGCGCGGTCGGTCGCCGACTTCCGTCGCACCGCGGCGCGCCGGCGAGAGCTCGCTCCCACCCACGGCTCACTGTCTTTGGAGCAGCTCTTCGAACGCATCCAGGAAGGCTCGGTCGAGGAGCTGCCGATCATTCTCAAGGCGGACGTACAAGGCTCGCTCGAGGTGCTGCGCGACGCCATGGCCGACATATCCACCGAGAAGGTCAAGGTCAGCGTGATCCACGGCTCGGTCGGCGCCATCACCACCAACGACGTGACCTTCGCGGTCGCTTCGAGCGCGATCGTCGTGGGCTTCAATGTTCGACCCGAGCGTGCCGCATCGGACATGGCATCGGCCGAGGGCGTCGACATCCGCACCCACACCGTCATCTACCAGCTGCTCGACGAGCTCAAGCTGGCGATGACAGGCCTTCTCAAGCCGACGCTTCGCGATGTCGATCGCGGCCGCGCCGAGATCCGCGAAACCTTCAAGGTACCGAGGATCGGCACCGTCGCCGGCTGCCACGTGGTCGAGGGAATCATTCCACGCAGCGCAGAGGTGCGCCTGCTGCGCGACAACGTAGTGGTCTACGAGGGCAAGATCTCCTCACTCCGACGCTTCAAGGACGATGTTTCCGAGGTCCGCAGCGGCTTCGACTGTGGCATCGGCCTGGAGCGCTACCAGGACGTCAAGCCGGGAGACTTCATTGAGGCCTTCGAGAAGGAAGAAGTAGCGGCCACCCTGTAGCAGGAGTCTCGAAACAGGAGGATCCCTCTGTGGTGGTCGGGATCTCAGTCTTCGAGCTTCACCTGCCGCAGGCGCGCAGCCTAAAGGACAAGCGTCGCGTGGTTCGGAGCCTCGTGGAAAGAATCGGGCAGCGCCACCGTGTCTCGGTCTACGAAAGTGACTACCATGATCTCCATCAACGAACCGAGATCGCCCTCGCCATGATCGGACCGAACCACAACGACGTCTCCCGCGTGCTCGATCGGGTGCGCGATCTCGTGGAGCTCGAGGGCGATTGCGTGCTGACCTACTGGGATCCACAGTTGCTGGAGACCGGCGGATGAGCCGACGCACGGACCGGGTCTCCGAACAGGTTCGCGATGAGCTGAACCGGCTGGTGCTTCGCGACGTGAGCGATCCCCGAGTCGGGCTCGCCAGGGTTTCGCGTGTCGAGGTGACCGGGGACCTTCAGCACGCGCACGTCTACGTTTCGGCGCTCGGCGACGACGAGGAGCGCGACGGCTGTGTCGATGCGCTCGTTCACGCCCGCGGCTACTTGCGCAGCCGCCTGGCTGCCAACCTGAGCCTACGACGTACCCCAGAGCTGCACTTCATACTCGATCGCGCGACCGACTACAGCCTTGAGGTCACGAAGCTTCTCTCCGATGTTGAATCCTAGCCCTCCCGACGCCTTCGTCGAGCGACTGAGGTCCGTTGGCCGGGCGCTCGTCACCAGCCACGCGAGTCCAGACGGCGACGCGATCGGCTCGCAGCTCGGCCTCGCGCGTCTGTTGCGCGCAACCGGCAAGAGCGCAACCGTATGGGACGCCGAGCCGGTCCCGTCGATCTACACAGGGCTACCCGGGGCCGACCGCGTGCGCAGCGGTGCGGAGCCGCCTGCGGGGTTCCCGGACGCTTTCGACGCACTGATCGTGGTCGAGTGTCCGACTTTGGAGCGCACCGGTCTTGAGGCGACGCTTGCCGGCAAGCTTCCGATCCTCAACTTCGACCATCACCTCGGCAACCAGGTCTACGGCGACGTCAACTGGGTCGACACCGCGGCGCCGGCGGCGGGCGAGATGGTTCTTCAACTGTCAGCCGCGCTGCACGTCACGCTCGACGCCGATACCGCGACCTGCCTTTTGATGGCGCTGGTTTCCGACACCGGCAGCTTTCGTTTCTCCAACGCGACTCGGCGCGCCTTCGAAGCCGCCGCGACCTTGGTCGATGCGGGGGCGTCTCCCGAGGCCGTCTCGCAAAGGCTATACGAGAGCCGACCCGAAGCTTCCCTGAGGCTGCAGGGCGAGATGTTGTCAACGCTGGCGCTACACGCTGGCGGCCGTGTCGCCACTGCCACCCTGACTCAAGAGATGTATGCACGCAGCGCCGCCGATTCGAGCGACGCGGAGGGCCTGATCGATCAACCCCGCTCCATCGCCGGGGTCGATGCGGTCGCACTGCTGCGTGAGATCGCGGGTGAATCGGTGAAGGTCTCGCTTCGTAGCCGCGGCTCGAGTGCGGACGTCGAACGCATCGCCAAGCGCCACGGCGGCGGCGGCCACCGCAACGCGGCCGGCTGTCGCCTGTCGGGTGAACTCGAGCCGGTGCGCCAGCAGATCGCCAACGAACTGGAAGAAGAGCTCAAGCGATGAGAGACGGGCTGCTGTTGGTCGACAAGGACGCCGGCTGCACCTCCCACGACATCGTCCAAGAGGTGCGGCGGGCTCTGCGACAAAAAAAGGTCGGGCACTGCGGGACCCTGGACCCGGACGCCACGGGCCTGTTGCTTTTGACGCTTGGCCGCGGCACGAGGCTGACCCGCTTTCTGATCCGAGCGCCGAAGGTCTACGAAGGCACAGTCCGCTTCGGACAAGCGACCGACACCTACGACGCGTCTGGAGAGGTGACCCGCGAAGTCCCCTTCGAGCGGCTGAGCCTCGACGAGATCACCGAGGCGATGCTCAGTTTCGAAGGTGAGATCGAACAGGCCCCTCCGCCCTACTGCGCCAAGAAGGTCGGCGGCGTGAAGTACTACGAGCTCGCCCGCCGGGGGGAAGAAGTACCCGAGAAGACCAAGACCGTACAGGTCTACGGGTTCTCTCCTGAGAGCGAACTCGAAGGCTCGGACCTCGAGTTCAAGCTCAGCTGCGCCTCCGGCACCTACGCCCGGTCGCTGGCCAACGACCTCGGCGACAAGCTCGGCACAGCCTCCCACCTGGCGCGGCTACGGCGCCTGCAGGTCGGAAGCTTCCGCGTCGATCAGGCCGTGGGCTCCGAAGACGTCGCCGATCTGTTTGCCACGGACCCTCCCGCCGCAGCCTGGATCCCATTCGATGACATCCCTCTTCCGTTCGAGGAGATACGAACTGACATCCAGCAGGAGCGCCGGATCACCCACGGCCAATCGGTCCTGGTGCGCGACCCGCGCATTGCCGAAGGCGACTGGGTGAAAGTCACGAACGCGCGACGTGAGTTCGTCGCCGTCGGCTCTGTGGTCGAGACGATCGGCCAGGACGGAGTACGCCTCGTGCAGCCCAAGATCGTCTTCAAATAGGCCGGAGCCTGTTGTACTATCCAGCGCTGAGAGAAAAGAAGGAGGGAGTCTGCTTTGGGGCAGAACAAAGAGCAAAGGCTTGAGATCATCGAGCAGAACCGGGTCCATGAGTACGACACCGGTTCGCCTGAGGTTCAGATCGCCCTGCTCACCGACCACATCAATCACCTGACCGAGCATTTCCGGGTCCACCTCAAGGACCACCACGGACGTCGCGGGCTCCTCAAGCTCGTCGGTCGTCGACGTCGCCTCCTCAACTATCTGAGGTCGCAGTCGAACGACCGATACCGTTCGATGATCGAGAAGCTCGGTCTCCGCAAATAGATCGTTTCCACCCGGCACCGCACTTCCGGCGCTAGAGCTCTGCTCGCTCTGGCGGTGCATTGGTGTACTCGAGACCGGAACACAAAGCGATCTGCCAACTGATGAAGGAAGAGAAATGACTACAAAACGCGAAATCTCCCTCGGATCGTCGAGCCTAACCCTCGAAACCGGGCGTCTGGCCAAACAAGCCCAGGGCTCGTGCGTCGTACGCATCGGCGACACCATGGTCCTGACCACCGCCTGCGCGCAGAGCTCCGGCCAGCCCAGGGACTTCCTCCCGCTGACGGTGGACTACCGTGAAAACTACGCCGCAGGCGGGCGCTTCCCCGGCGGCTTCTTCAAGCGCGAAGGCCGCCCCACCGAGAAAGAAATCATCACCTCCCGGCTCATCGACCGGCCGTTGCGGCCGCTCTTTCCCGAGGGCTACACCCGCGAGACCCAGATCATCTCGTTCGTCTTGTCCGCCGATGGCGAGAACGACCCCGACATCTGCGCACTCAACGGCGCATCGACCGCTCTGGCGCTGTCGGACATCCCCTTCTACCACCCTCTCGCCGCGATCCGGGTAGCACTGATCGAGGACGATCTGGTCTACAACCCCTCAAACAGCGAGCGCGACGTCGCAGATCTCGACCTGGTCGTTGTCACGACCAAGGACGCAGTCGTCATGGTCGAGGCCGCCGCCAACCAGCTTGCCGAGTCGGTCGTTCTGGATTGCATCTTCGCCGCTCAGCAGGAAGCACAGAAGGTGATCGCGGCGCAGGTCGAAATGGCAGCGGAGTTCGGGATCACCAAGCCCGAGTGGGAGACTCCGGAAGCGTACACCCAGGAACTCTACGACAAGGTCAAGTCCGCCATCTACGGAGATCTCGATAGCGCCCTGCACACCGCTGCCAAGTTCGAACGCAGCGACGCCGTGAAAGCGGTCGTCAACGGCTTCATCGACACCCTGCCCGAAGAAGATGAGCACGCCCCTGGCCAGGTGAAGAAGATCGTTCACGAGCTCGAAGAGGACCTGCTCAGGGAGGCCGTGCTGGAGCGCGGCATCCGCTTCGATGGTCGTGCCAGCGACAAGGTGCGTGATCTCGACGTCGAGGTCGGACTTTTGCCCCGCACGCACGGCTCAGCGCTGTTCCAGCGCGGTGAGACCCAGGCGCTGGCAACCGTCACTTTGGGTACCCGGCGCGACGCTCAGCTGATCGAGTCCTACGAGGGCGACTCCTACCAGAAGTTCCTCCTGCACTACAACTTCCCGCCGTTCTCGGTCGGCGAAGTCCGCTTCCTGCGCGGGCCCGGTCGCCGCGAGATCGGCCACGGGGTACTTGCGCGGCGGGCGCTGATGTCGGTCCTGCCGCACGAGGACGATTTCCCCTACACCGTGCGCGTGGTCTCCGACATCCTCGAGTCGAACGGCTCGTCGTCGATGGCGCCCGTCTGCGCGAGCTCCCTGGCGCTGTTCGACTGTGGCGTACCGCTGCTCGCCCCGGTCGCCGGCGTTGCGATGGGCCTGGTCAAGACCGGCGACAACTTCGCTGTCCTGACCGACATTGCCGGCCAGGAGGATCATTACGGCGACATGGACTTCAAGGTCGCCGGCACCCGCGACGGCATCACAGCTCTGCAGATGGACATCAAGATTACGGGTGTTTCGAAGGCGATCATGGAGCAGGCGCTCGCACAGGCACAGGCCGGCCGGTTTCACATCCTCGACAAGATGGACACCGTGCTCGCGGATGCCCGCGAAGAGATCTCGCTGCTCGCACCGCGGCTGCACACCCTCATGGTGCCGCCCGACAAGATCCGCGACATCATTGGCCCCGGAGGCAAGACCATCCGCTCGATCCAGGAAGAGACCGGCTGCGAAGTCGAGATCGAGAACGACGGCAAAGTCACCATCGCCTCTCCCGACGGCTCCGCTGCGAAGCGGGCCATCGAGCTCGTCGAGGAGCTCACCGAGGTGCCCGAGGTCGGCAAGGTCTACAACGGTACCGTTCAACGCGTCGAATCCTACGGCGCCTTCGTAGAGATCCTCCCCGGCACCGACGGGTTGGTGCACATCTCTGAGCTCGCGCCGTACCGGGTCGGCGAGGTGCGCGATCTCGTGACCGAGGGCGACGAGCTCCAGGTCAAGGTGATCGACATCGAGCCCCCCAACAAGGTGCGCCTGTCGCGCAAAGCCGTGATCATGGAAGCACCAGACTACGACCCAGCGAAGTACGAGGGCATGGGTGTCGCGGAGCCGGCCGGCGGAGACGGCGGACGTGGAGGCCGTGACGGTGGAGATCGCGGCGGCCGAGACCGGGGCGGCCGGGATCGCGGCGGGCGAGGCGGCGGTCGCGATCGCGGCGGGCGTGGTAGCGGCGGCGGCCGACGCTAGCGTTCGCCCTGGCGAACCGCCGCCAGGGCGGCCTGGTAGACCTGCGCTATTGGCAGATCGTGCTCGCGCGCGAGGCGCCGACAGTCCTCATACTCCGGGGCGGTGGAGATCCGCCTGCCGCGAAAGACACCCTCTTTCACCGACACAGCTCCGTAAGGGGTCTGCACCAGGTAGCGGCGACGCCGCGCCTCGAGCCGTCCGAGCTCTTGAAAACGGCAGCCGAGAGCCCCGGTCTCGGCAAGAATCGTGGCTGCGACCTCCTGCGTAGCCTGACGAGAACAGAGCACGGTCAGGCACACCCCGGGACGGTTCTTCTTCATCTGTACCGGCGTATGAAACACCTCGACCGCGGGCCCCTCGAGTAGCTGCGTCATGAGGTGCCCCAAGACCTCGCCTGAGACGTCGTCGACCGTGCACTCGACCCGAACGATCGCGTCTTCGGTGGCTCGTTGAGACCCCGCAAGCAGCCGGAAGACGTTCGCCCGTCCCGCCACCTCGCGCATTCCAAGCCCGTAGCCGACGCGATCGAGCTCGATCTGTGGGAGATCCACGAACTCGTCCACGAGCACGGCGAGAATCGCCGCGCCGGTCGGCGTCACTAGCTCTCCCGACCCACCCGCCTGGACCGGCATTCCTTCCAGTAGACGCGCGGTCGCCGGAGCCGGCACGGGCAGCTCGCCATGTGCCGTGTCCACGGTACCCGAGCCCACGCTTATCGTGCCGCAGCTCGCCCGTGGCGCGCCGAGATGCTCCCAAGCCGCGGCAGCGCCAACGACGTCGACCATCGCGTCGACCGCGCCGACTTCGTGGAAGTGAACCTCGTCGACTTCGACGCCGTGCACTGCCGCCTCTGCCTCACCGAGGCGATCGAAGATGCGCAGAGCCCGCTCTCGTACGCCGGTGCCAAGCTCTGCGGCGGCGATGTGCTCACGTATCTCAGCCAGCGATCGAGCCGAATCGTGCCTCCCAGCCCGGTGCTCGTCCGTCGCCGGCTCGCCAGGATCGGGCCCATCGACTGGCGCCCCATCGCGGAGCACGCGGAATCTCACTCCCGAGATCCCGCCGCGCTTCACCCTCCTCGATTCGACCGTCACACCTTCCAGGCCTAGCGCGACGATCGTCTCCTCGACCACGGCAAGCGGCATTCCCAGGTCCAGACAGGCACCGAGAAACATGTCTCCTGCAACACCACTGAAACAGTCGAAGTGCAGGTGGGACGCCGCCACGGGGACCGAAAACTACCACGCCCCCGTTGCCTTAGTGACAGCCAACGCCCTCCCGAGCCGATTACGAAATGGCCGATCAGACGTAGCCCCACGAGCGCTCCCGCCGACGCCATTCGGCGAGTAAAGCCCAGATCTTCAGCGCTAGGGCTAGGGTGCCGCTCCGGTCCGCGTGAAACAGCAACACTCCTGCCGCCCTCAGCATCAGCCCTCTGCCCAGGATCGGCCGCGGCTCTACGGTTGCGCGGTTCAGCGCGCCACGGAAGATCTCGGCCTCACCTACCAACCGATGACGAGAGTCGAGATAGAGCGCGCCTATCACCTCCTGATCAGGGATTACGAAGCGCAGGTCGAGATAGCGCGCCACCGCCGCAGGGTCGCGCAGCGGGTCGTCGAGTGCAAGCTCGTAACGCACGGTACGCCGTGCTAGTTCCAGTGCCGCGGCCAGGCTGGCCATCTTGGCCGTGCCGAGACCCGTGACGCGCAGTGCTCCGACGTCGGAGCGCATCAGCCCCTCGAGGCCACCGACATCGGCGAGAACCATCCGCGGCAGCTCGAGCACCGAGTGGCCGCGGCTGCCGGTGCGAAGCAGAATCGCCACCAACTCGGCGTCCGCGAGGGTCGCGGCGCCCCGAGAAAGAAGGCGCTCCCGCGGCCGCTCCTCGAGCGGCATCTCCGTATCCATCCGGTCACACTGGGAGTGACGGCTTCAGCATCGTGCATCTCGCGGTTTGACATCTGTTCTAGGCGACTGGTACAAGCCGAGCGTGATGCGCTGCAGCGCGCCCTTTCGTCGGTGAGCTGTCCGACTCGCAGCTCGAACTCTACGACGAGGAGCTCGCGCTCGAGACGTGTGCCTCTGGCATCGCGACCTTGCCTCCGTCACGGCCGAGCGCTCTCGGCCCACACAGCCTTCGCGATGAGCTGGACGCCATTCGCAAGGCGGCCTGATGGCTCTCGGTGGGTGGTCTATCTGGAGCGGCATGCGCTCCAAATAGACCACCCCTCTCCCGGCGAGGATGAGCTGTTGGGACCCGACGCCCTTTAGGACGGGTTGTGCGACCGAGATCAGATCGCGAGACCGAACACTGGCACCGCGACCAGATAG
>JAYZDP010000006.1:0-15464 GCA_036337765.1 Acidobacteriota bacterium | reverse complement strand
CCGCGATCCGCCCGTCTACGATCAGGAGATCGTCGGTCGAGGCCTGACCGCTAGCAGGGTCCAGCAGGGTGCCACCACGAATCAGAACATCCTGCGCCGATGCGGCAATCGACCCCAGGAGCGCGACGACGAAACAGACAGTTGTTGTACGCATCTGGCGCAAGAATATGGGTTCGCGAACGAGACGTGTCTAGAGACCTGCGCTCGAGGATAACGGCCGGAAGACAAGCAGGTTCTGGATCGGCAGGAAGTCGTGGCTCTCGTCGAGCCCGTAGCCCGCCTCCTCCATCTGCGCGACCACGTCTTCGTAGGGAGTCGCATGGCCCGCTGGGGAGACCCACTTGCCGAAACCTTCCGGGCGGCCCTCGACGATCGCGATCCGTCCCTCGGGGGACAGATCACCCCGCAGGTGATCGAAGTACGCCACCTGATCGTCGATGTGGTGGTAGACGTTGCACAGAAAGACGAGATCGATTTCGCCGTCTGGTAACCCGGCATCGGTGACGGAGCCCTCGATCACCTCGACGTTGCCGTGGCCGCCCTCGGAGACCTTGCGCTCGAGCTTGGCGATCGCATCGGAGTCGACGTCGACGGCATACAGCCGGCCGCCGGCGCCAAGCGCGCCCGAGAAGAAGTCGACGAAGTAACCATCGCCGGCTCCGAGATCGGCGACCTGCTTATTGCCGGCTACGCCAAGGGTCTCGAGGACCCGCTCTGGGTGCTGCCAGGCGGCGCGCGAGGGGAAGCGAGTGAAGTCTATCTTCGAGAAATGTGGGTCGGTCGCCACCAGGACGCCGATTCCGAGCGCAAGCAGGCCCACGATGACAAGGAAGATGCGTACAACCCTCATGCCTCTCACTACGCCCAACTGCTGGCGGGGGTTTCGCCTACACCACTGGTTCCCAGCCCGGCTCGTACTCGCGGCCCCAGAGCGACTCGGCGTCCTTGTCGCCTCGGATGCGCCCGGTCTTCGGGTCGATCTCCAGTGAGCGGCCCTTGCGCTGCGCGATGTTGCCGAGGTGGCACAGCAGCACGCTGGGCCGCGCATCGACAATCGGGGCGTTGGCCTTGGCCTTGCCGCGCACGGTGTCGAGGAAGTTCTGGACGTGCAGGTCAGTCAGCCCGTCGGCACCTCGCGTATCGAGGCCAGAGACCTCGGTCTCGCGATCTCGGCGGCGGATCTCCTGGTTGTCGTGGTCGTAGACCACGTAGCCGGCCCGGTCGACAACCACGGTGCCCTTCTCGCCGTGGATCGAGGTACCGCGCCCGCGACCCTCGACCGGGCGGCCGTTACAGCTTCGCCCTTCCCAGATGCAGCTACGCCCGCCCTCGAAGTCGTAGGTCGCGATCTGGGTATCGAAGGCCTCCCAGTCGTCGTCGAAGTGATAGCGACCGCCCGCCGAGGTGACGCGGACCGGGTAGTCGACCTCGAGTGCCCAGCGGCAGATGTCTAGCTCGTGGGCACCGTTGTTGTTGATCTCACCCGTACCCCAGTGCCAGAACCAGTGCCAGTTGTAGTGAATCAGGTTGTCGCGGTACTGCCGCCGTGGCGCTGGGCCCTGCCACATCTCATAGTCCAGCCAAGCCGGCACCTTGGCCTGCTTGCCGCGACCGATTGGACCGCGCCGGTTGGCGTACCAGGCTTTGGCGTAGTACTGCCGGCCGATGAGCCCACGGTGGATCTCGCCCATGATCTCGATCGACTCGGGCGCCGAGCGCTGCTGGTTGCCCATCTGGACGACCCGCCCGTGGTGCTTGTGCGCCGCCTCGACCAGAAGCTCGCCCTCACGCGCGTTGTGGCTGCAGGGCTTCTCGACATATACGTGCTTGCCGGCATCGAGCGCCAGGATCGCCGCTGGGGTATGCCAATGGTCGGGCGCGGCGATCACCACCGCATCCAGCGAGTCGTCCTCGAGCATGCGCCTGTAGTCGACGACCTCTGCCGGCTGGGTCGCCCCTTCGACGCTTGCGACCGCAGCGGCGACGCGCTCGCTGGCGCGTGAGTCGACATCACAGAGGGTCACGACCTCGCAGCCATCGCGGCCGGCGAACATCGTGGCCAGCGCTCCGCCACGGCTGTTCACGCCCATCACGCCGACACGAACGGTGTCGCTGCGCGAAACGGCACGAAGCGCAGCGCGGGGCCCGAGCGCGGCGAGACCGAGGCCTGCCCATGCGGTGTTTCTCGCGAACTGGCGGCGATCTGTAGTCATTGAATGCCTCACTGCGCCTCGATCGAGCGGACCTTGATGTTGCGGAACCAGACGTCGTCGCCGTGGTCCTGAAGCACGAGGTGTCCTTCGCGCACGTCGGCGAAGCCCTCGATCGCCGCGTACTTGCTACGGGCGAAGCGTTTGGCGAAGTCTTCGCTCGAGAGGTCGTAGGAGAGGACGCGCTCGCCGTTGAGCCAGTGCTCTCCGTGCCCGCGGGCGAAAACGATACGGCCCTCGTTGAACTCGCCGACGGGCCGGATGGGCTTGGACGCCGCTGGCTCGACCAGATCGTAGAGACCCGCGGCGGTTCGGTTCGGGCCGACCTTCGCGTCGGGGTGCAGGTCGTCGTCGAGCACCTGGTACTCGAAGCCCAGCGCCGCGTAGTGCGGCGGCGAGGCGGTCGACATCTCCTCGGAGACGTTGTATTTCACCCCGCTGTTCGCGCCGGAAGCGACCTTCCACTCGAGGCTGAGCTCGAAGTCGCCGAAGGTCTCGACGGTCATCAGGTCGCCACCCTCGAGCGGTTGGCCGTCGGCCGCGGTCGGCACCTCGCCGCTCGCCACCTTGCGGAGAGTGCCCTCCTCGATCCGCCAGTGCCCCGCTGGCACATCTTCGCGCCCGAGGCCTCGCCAGCCGTCGAAGCTGCGACCGTCGAAGAGCAGTCGCCAGCCCGCTGTGCGCTCCGCCTCGGTCAGCCGATTGTGCGACGGCGCCATCTCGCTACCTTCGGTAAGCGTTTCATCAGGCGCGACAGTCTGTTCGGCTGGGCCGCAGCCGGCGATTGAACCGACGACGACCAGCCAGACCGCCAGGCGCGAACGGCTCAAGCACCCTGCCCGGTCGAGACCGCCCCGGCAGGCCATGCGGTCGAGAACTCCACACGATCGCCACTGCGGATCGCCCGATTGCCCAACGCCACTGGCACCGCGGAGTCGCGACCCACCGCCACATCAGCGAGCGGTCGATCGCCGGTGCGGACGCAGTCGACGAACGAGCTGGCCGAGTAGAAGCTCGGATCCCCCTGCTCATCGTCGGCGAGCTCGATCGTCGTTCCAGGCCCGCGGTAAGGCATGTCGCCACGCGTCGAGAGGGTCGAGCGCGAGCGGATGCCCTCGACGCGGGTGTCGGGCACCGCCGAGTTCGGCCGCGAGGGCTCGTAGAAGAAGAAGCCGTCCTCCAGCGTCAGCTCCACCGTCCCGCCGGTGCCGTAGACCACCAGCTGGAAGCCGGTCTTGTGGTTACCGATCAGCGAGCTGAAAAACATCGTGCCGCCACTCGGGTAGTCGAACACCGCCTGAACGTTGTCGTAGACCTCTCGCCCGTCCGGGTAGAAGTCGATCCCGCCCGAGCCGATCACCGACTCCGGCGTCTCGCCGAAGATCCAATTGGCGACGTCGATGTGGTGCGAGCCGAGCTCGGCGAGCAGCCCGCCCGAGTACTCCCGGTAGAGGCGCCAGTTGATCTGACGTTCGAGGCTGGGGTCCGGCAGCGGGCGTCGCCAGTTGTAGTTGCGGTGCCAGTAGCCATATACGTGCGTGACGCGACCGATCTCGCCGGCGGCAATACGCTGCATCGCCTTGGTGTACCAAGGGGCGTAGCGATACTGGTGCCCGGTCTGGAAGACCCGCCCGGTGCGCCGCACTGCCGCGACCACGTCGTCACACTGCTCGACGGTGTGCGCAAGCGCCTTCTCGCCGTAGACCGCCAGGCCGGCATCGAGGCTCGAGATCATGTGCTCGGCGTGCAGGTAGAGAGGCGTCGCGACGAGAACAGCGTCGAGCTCGGCGCGATCGAGCATCTCGCGATAGTCGGAAAACCCCGGCGTGTCGGTCTGGGTGAGCCGCCGCCCCTCGTCGAGGCGCGGCGGGTAGACGTCGCACAGGGCTGCGATCTCGACTCCCGGAACGCGCAGAAAGTGGCGCATCATGAATTTGCCACGGCTACCCGCGCCGATGACACCGATCCGTACCCGATCCGACGCTGCGATCGCCCGCCGGGGTAGCCCCTGAGCGAGGGCCCACGTGCCCGCCGCGGCCACCGTCGAGGTCTTGAGAAATTCGCGTCTGTTCACTTGCAGTGACATCTTACTCCGGCCTCAGGTGCCCTTCGACGGGTGTCGGCCAGTCGAAGCTCAACACCCGCGGTGCGCTCTCGGAACCGGTCACGAGCAGCCCCTGCGCATCGTAGTCCTCCAGCAGCTCGCCGCCTGCCGCGCCGAGCACCATGAGCGCCGTCGAAAGCGCATCGGAGACCTCGCCCCTCTCGGCAAGCACGGTCGACTCGAGCACGCCCGTGACCGACTCGCCTGTGCGCGGATCGATGATGTGGCTGTACACCCTGCCATCGACCTCGAAATAGCTGTCGCCGACGCCAGACGTCGAGATCGAGCCCTGTGACAGCTGCACCGTCGAGATCGGGGCACCCCCCCGGGTCAGCGACACCGTGATCGGCCAACCGTCCCGATCCAACGGCGGCCCCACCGCAACGAAGCTCGACAGGCCCGATCCCAGAAGGCCGCGCTCGACCCCGAGCTCGCGTAGCAGCTCCACCGCGCAATCCAGCGCGTAGCCCTTGCCGATCGAACCGAAATCGAGGCGCAGGCCGGGGGTCAGGAAACGGACCTCCCGGGAATCGCGATCGAGATCGAGGCCGAGGTAGCCGCTGTCGCGACGCGCCATCCGCAGCTCTGCCGCGGATGGCACCTTGCGCGTGCCGCCACCGAAGCCCCAGGCCTGTACCAACCGGCCGATCGTGATGTCGAAAGCGCCGTCGGAGGCGCGCGACAGGTCCTGGCAGCGCTCGAGCAGTGAGAACAGCTCGGGGTCGGTGGTCAGGGCCCGACGACCCGCCTGCAGGTTGATGCGCGAGATCTCGCTTGAGCGCTTGTAGTGGCTCAGCAGGCTGTCGACGCGCTCGATCTCGCGGAAGACTGCCTCGAGGATCGCCGACGAATCGTCCGGGTCGTCGAGAAACAACCACACCTCGAAACTCGTGCCCATAGCGGGACGCGAGTCGTAGTGAAGCTCGGAGGCAGCGTACAAACTTGGCCAAACCTGTCGGCGGAACTGTAGAATTGGCGGTTCATTCTACGGGAGGGTGCCCATGGCTGGATGGAATCTCGCAGACTTGGCCGGCGTCTCGGCCCGGGCGAACCCAGAGGCAGCGGCGCAGATTCACGGCGACCGAGTCGTCAGCTGGGCGGAGTTCGACCGCCGCACTGACGGCGTGGCCGCCGCGCTGATCGCGGCTGGCGTCGAACGTCAGGACAAGGTGGCGCAGTATCTGTACAACGGCATCGAGTACATGGAGTCGGTGTTCTCGTCGTTTAAGGCGGGCCTGGTGCCTGTCAACACCAACTACCGCTACCAGGAGGCGGAGCTGCTCTATATCTGGGACAACGCAGACGTCGTCTCGGTGGTGTTTCACGGCGAGTTCCGCGACCGCATCGAGCGGCTGCGTCCTCAGCTACCGAAGATCCGCGTCTGGCACTGGGTCGACGACGGGTCCGGACCCTGCCCGGACTGGGCTGAGCCCTACGAAGTGGCCGCTGCCTCGGGTGCAAGCCTCGAGCTGCCGTGGGAGCGCGACGGCGACGATCTGCTGCTGCTCTACACCGGCGGCACCACCGGGATGCCAAAGGGTGTGATGTGGCGTCAGGACGACCTGTTCGAGATCTACAACCGCAACCGAGTTCCCGAGCCCTACCCGACGGATGGCGGCATCGAGAAGATCCTCGAGCAGAAGAGCATCGACGGTCCCGGTCGTATCGGCATGCCAGCCTGTCCGATGATGCATGGCACCGGCCTTCTGACCGCGATCATGACCCTGACCGGCGGCGGCACCGTCGTGACCCTCTCGTCTCGCAGCTTCCAGGCGGAGGAGATGCTCGACGTCATCAGTGAACGCAAAGTCGAAGGTGCAGCGATCGTCGGCGACGCCTTCGCGCGCCCGCTGCTTCAGGCGCTCGAAGATCACCCCGGACGCTGGGATACCTCGAGCCTCCTGGGCCTGACCTCGTCTGGGGTCATGTGGTCGGAAGAGATCAAGCGCGGCCTGCTCAAGCACAACCCCCAGATGATCCTCACCGACGCGCTCGGCTCCTCGGAGTCGATCGGCATGGGCAAGTCGGAGTCGACGGGAGACGAGGCCGAAGAGACAGCGAAGTTCACCCTGGGCGATTTCACCGTGGTTCTCGATGACAACGACCTGCCCGTGGTTCCGGGCTCGGGCGTCGCGGGCCGCATCGCGGTGCGCGGCAACCTGCCGGTGGGCTACTACAAGGACGAGGAGAAGTCGGCCGCCACCTTTCCCATCGTCGATGGGGTGCGCTATGCGATCGCCGGCGACTTCGCCCGCGTCGAGGCCGACGGTTCGCTGACCCTGCTCGGCCGCGGCTCCGTGTGCATCAACACCGGCGGCGAAAAGGTCTTCCCGGAGGAGGTCGAAGAGGTCCTCAAGCAGCACGACGCCGTGGAGGACGCGGTCTGCGTCGGCGTGCCCGATGAACGCTTCGGCCAGGCGATCATCGCGCTCGTAGAGGCCGTACCTGGCGGGGATCCCGAAGAAGGCGACGTCATCACCTTCGTCAAGGAGCGGCTCGCCCGATACAAAGCGCCAAAGCGGGTGTTGCCGGTCGAGTCGATCGGTCGCGCCCCGTCGGGCAAGGTCGACTACAAGGGCCTACGGCAGAGGGCCATCGAGCAGCTAGGCCTAGCCTAGTGTCGCGTCACCACGCGATGCCGTAGTCGTCGCCGAAATCGCTGGCCGCGCCCCACATCGTGCCGGTCTCGCGATCGAAGTGGATGGCGGTGATCGGGCCTGAAGTGAAGCTCCCCACCCCGACGCGGTAGCCCATCTCCAGCAGCTGCCGGCGGACATGGACCGGGGTCGAGGCGTGCACGCGTATACGGCCGGGCTCCGCCCTGTGGTCGTCGAACGAGCTGCGCATCTGAAAGCTCGTGATGTTCGCGGCCTCGGCCGCCTCCTGCGCGGTCATGCCGAAGTCGACCACGTTGAGGAGAAACTGGAGCAGGTTCTGGTCCTGGGTGTCACCACCCTGGACGGCGAACGAGAGAAACGGCGTACCGTCCTTCAGAGCCAGGCTCGGCGTGAGAGTCGCGCGCGGGCGCTTGCCTGGCTCGAGCACGTTGAAGGGATTGAGCTGGGCGTCGAGCACGAAGCTCTGCATGCGCTGACTGAGCCCGATCCCGGACTTGCCGGCGATGAAAGTCGGCACCCATCCCCCGCTCGGAGTGACAGAAACCACCCAGCCCTCCTCGTCGGCCGCCTGGATCGAGGTCGTACCGGCGAGAAAACCCTCTTCGAAGCTGCGTGTGAGCTCCGCCGCGGCGGTCTCGTAGCCTGCGACCGCCTCGAGCGGGCTGGCGGTCGGGTCCCACTTGTCGAGCATCTCCCGATAGGGGTTTTTCCCTCCTTGATAGGGGTACGGATCGCCCGGCTTGATGTCGGGGTCGTTGCGATGCCAGTCGATACCCTTCACGCGGGCCTTGGCGTAGCGCTGCGAAAGCAGACCCTCGAGCGGCTCCTCAGGCGGGAAGTAGGGGTCGCCGTAGTAGAAGTCGCGATCGGCGAAGGCCAGGCTCATCACCTGGTAGAGGCCGTGGATATAGCGGGTGGTGTTGTAGCCGAGGCTTTGAAGATCGAGCTCGGAGAGCATGTTCAGAGCCTGGATCATCACCGGGCCCTGGACCCAGCTCGTCAGCTTGAAGACCTCGACGCCCTTGTAGTCGGTCGATACCGGCTCTTCGATGAAGACCTCCCAACGATCCAGGTCTTCGAGAGTGTGCAGCCCGCCCGCCTCCTGCGATCCGCTGACCAGATCGGCGGCGATGTCGCCGCGGTAGAAGCGCTCGTAGGCCGCGTAGATCGCCTCACGCCGGGTCTTGCCGGCAGCAAGGGCCTCGGCTTCCGCCTCGACGAGCTTGCGCAGCGTCGCCGCCAGGGCAGGCTGGCGGAAGATCTCGCCGGCATGCGGCGCCTCCCAATCCTCCCCAAGGTGCGGCAGGAAGAGCTTCTTCGAGGTCCGCCACTTCTTGATGTGCGCCTTGTTGCGCTCGATGCCCCACGCCGACTGCGCCTCGATCGGGTAACCGTCGGCCATGTCGATCGAGGGCGCCAACACTTCGGCGAGGCTTAGGCGCCCGAACTCGGCGAGCATCACCAGCAATCCACCTGGAGTTCCAGGCGTGACCGCGGCCAGCGGTCCGTACTCCGGCGGGAACGGCATCTTCTTGGACCGGAAGTACTCGGGCGTCGCGCCGGTGGGCGCTACACCGAGGGCGTTGATGCCAACGACCTTGCCGCTATCGGGCACATAGATCAACGCTTGGGTCTCTCCCCCCCAACTCAGCGCGTCGAACATCGTCGAGGTAGCGCCCAACATGGCGCAGGCGGCGTCGACTGCGTTGCCGCCCTTCTGGAACATCATCGACCCGGCGGTGGCGGCCAACGGCTTGCCGGTGATCGCCATCCAGTGCCGCCCGTGCAGCACGGGCTTTGTGGTGCGTTGCGCCGTCGCCGGCAGGCTGGCGACCGCCAGTGTGACGATGAGAAGAGTCCTAGCCGTCTGCCCGATCGCGTTTCTCACTCTCGTGCTCCCCCAGTAGACCATCGCAGATCCTACGCGAGTCCTCGACCCGCTCAAGAAGCTGTCGCCCCGGTGCGGCAAACTCCGCAACCCGGCGCTCGCTCAGCATCACTGCTGCGGAAAGGGATTCCCTCGTTTCGAATCGGACAATCCAGCCTAGCAAAGGGCCACCAACCGCCTCGAATCGCGCCAACGAGTCCGCGGATCCTTGCTTGACCCATCGGGCGGGCAGATACTGACGCCACCGTGACCGCCCTCTCGAAACCGCGCTCCCAACCCATCGCGACTCACCCGATCGCCCTCTCGGTCCTCGCGGTGCTGCTGCTCGTGGCCTTCTACTCCGATGTGATGTCGTCCACGGCACTGCGCGACGAGCAGACGTACTTCGAAGCCTTCGAAGAGGTCCGGGAGGCGCGCTCTCCATACCAGGTGAAGGGCTTCTACTACTTCCCGGTCTTTGCAGTGGCCGGTGCGGTGCTCCTGGACAATACCGGTACCTCGTGGACCCTGGCCGTCATGCGTGCCAGCAACCTGGCTGGGCTGCTGGCTGTGGTCTGGGTGGCAATGGCCTGGCTCCCGATCCGGCTTCGCTACCGTCTCGCGGCGGCCGCTGCGGTCCTGTTGCTGGCCCCCGGGGTCCGACTCGGTGTGGCGACCGGCAACTTTTCGTTTCTTGCCACGGCACTTGTACTGATGGGTCTACACGTCGGGATGCGCACCCCACTTGCCGCCGGTGCCCTCCTGGGGACCAGCATCGTCATCAAGCCTTTGGCGGCCGTGGCGGTACCAATGCTCGCCCTGCAACGTGCCAAGCCCGCGCTCGACCTGCGGCACCGCGCACTGATCATCGTGGGAGCGGCAGGAGCGGCTCCCATGCTGCTCGTCGGGGCGCGATTTTGGCCCGGCTTCTTCGCCGTCGGCTCGACGCAGCTCTACGAGGTCTTCCCGATCTCGCGAACCGTATCGTTTCACCGGCTGCTCTACAGCGCCGGCTTCGAGCTGGCTCCGGCCTGGGGCTCGCTTCTCGTTCTCGTGGCTGCCCTCGTCGTCGCCCGATGGCGTCCGTGGACGCCCATGCAGCTGGTGTGTATCGCCATCGCGGCCACCACCTTGACCTCGCCGGCACTCTGGAACCACACACTGCTCGTCACCCTCCCGCTGCAGGTCCTTGCGCTGTGGATCCTGCGCCACCGCTGGACCAGCCGGGACATAGAGGAGACCTCCCTGGCCTTTCGGCGACGGAGGCTTCTCGCCTACGAAGCCGTCGCCGTCGGCGCGGCGATTCTGGCCATCCAGCTCAGCGACGGCGTGGGCGCCTTCCTGCCCCAGCCCTCCCCGCAGCTCTTTCTTGCACTGCTACCGCCCTGTCTGGCGCCGTCTGCTCTCGCCGCCTACGTAGCGACGGGGCTGGAGCGCGGGAACGCAGCCCCTCTCCACTGAGCGCAAGCGCTACCGAACGCTGGCCGAGCCCCACGACATCACGAGAATGCTCGAAGTCCCAACTCCTGGTGCCTAAACCGCCCCTTCGATGAAAACATCCAACAGGTAGGGCTTGCCCGCCGCAAACGCCCGTTCGAGTGCGGGCCGAATCTCCTCGGGCTCGCGCACCGTCTCACCGGCGACGCCGAAGCCCTTGGCGAGATCGACGAAGTCAATGTCGGGCTTGGTGAGATCCATGTGAGAGTACGGACGGTCGCCCGGCAGACCAAAGCGGCGCAGGTAGATGTCCATGTTGTACTTGAGAATCCGGTAGGTGCGGTTGTGCAGGATCACCCACACCAGGGGCAGGTCGTGGTACGCCGCCGACCACAGCGCCTGGATGCTGTAGAGCGCCGAGCCGTCCCCCGAAAGCGCGAGCACCGGCCGATCGGGGTGGGCGAGCTTGGCGCCGATCACACCGGGCACCGCCTGGCCGATGCCGCCGCCTCGGGTGCCGTACTGGTCGCCGGGCTCGAAGTGCAGGGTGCGGGCGACGTCACCGCCGGCGGTGATGGCCTCATTCACGATCACCAGATCGTCGGGAGCGCAGTCACGAATCTCGGCCATCAGGCGTGCCGCGCTGATCGGGCGCGCGCTCCAATGCTCCTCGGTACGGCTCTGCTGGGCCGCGTTCTCCTCGGCCTTCGCGGCCTCGCGCTCTTCGAAGCGCGCGCCAGCCGCGGCGGCGAACGTGCCGTCGGTGGCCGATCGCACCGCCGCCGTCAGCGCGTCGAGGCTTGCCGCGAGGTCGCCCAAAACGCCGACGTCGACCACGAAGTTGCGCGACAGGCGATGCGGCGAGGGCTCCATCTGGATGATCTTCGCGCCGTCCGGGAACGGGCTCACGTCGTCGAACCAAACCTCCTCAAAGAACGAGCCGCCCAGCAGGATCACGAGGTCGGAATCGTCGAGGATGTTGCGAATGCCGCCGTGCTCGAGCGACGCGCGGGCCCCCCAGCAGGGATGATCTGTCGGGAAGTTTACGAGGTGGCACAGGCCCTCGGCGTAAACCGGAGCACCGAGAGTCTCGGCGAAGGCCACGAGCTCCGGCACGGCGTTGGCGCGGCCGACGGCGTCACCGACAATCACCGCCGGGCGATTCGCCTCCGCGATGAGCTCAGCAGCGGCCACGATCCCCCTCGGGTCGGGCGCGGAGCGCAGATACAGGCCGCTCGGTGCGATCGGGCCGATCTCGGTCTCCTCTTCGAGCACGTTGATCGGCAGCGCCACGAACACCGGCCCTTCGGGCGGCTCGGTGGCGATCTTTAGCGCCCGGTGAAGGATTGGCGCCATCTCATCCGCGGTCTTGACCTCGACCGACCACTTCACCAGCGGCTCGGCCATCGCCACTAGGTCGTGGCCCAGGAGCGGCTCGCGGAGGCGCATCCGCGTGTCCTGCTGACCAGCCGTCATCAGCATCGGCGTGTTCGCCTCGTAGGCGTTGTAGAGCATGCCGAGCGAGTTGCCGAGCCCCGGCCCCACGTGCACGTTGACGACCGCGGGAATGCCGCTCGCCTGAGCGTAGTAGTGCCCGATCCCGACCGCCACCGACTCGTGCAGGGCGAGGATGTACTCGATCTCCGGGTAGTCGATCAGGCTGTTCATGATCGGCATCTCGGTCGTTCCCGGATTGCCGAACATGTAGCGGATCCCGTGCTTGGTCAGGGTCTCCATGAAGACCTGGCGGCCGCGATAACTCACGCTCATGCTCCTTTCGGTCGGCGGCGGATCGTATCGCATCCCGGCGCTACGATCTGAGCCGCCGGCGAGCTAGGTGTCGGCGTCATCGTCGAGCGTCGACAGCGCCTGATAACCGTTGTCGAAGAACAGCCAGAAAGCCACCGAGCCGAAAAACTCGAGCCCCGATTCGACGCGGCCGTCCTGTTCGGGATCCCAGACGACCAAGCGACATCCCAAGCAAGAAGACGCAGAGCCCGAGCCTCCTCCAACGGCGCCGGGCGAATCGGGGCGCGGGCTCAGCGAGATGCAGTGATCAAGCTATTGGACTGGCAGGCTCTCTATCAAATCGACGTAAATCGGGTTGGAGTACACCCAGCTGCGCCACTCCTCGTCGACCGAGAGCCAACCTTCGACGCGGTACACGCCAGGCTCCTGCAGCACGTACCGCAGGGAGCTCCCCTCCATCGACAAGACTTCCGTTCCGCCCCGCAGCAGCCGGATCCGGCACTCGTACGGGAATCGGGCGACCAGGGCGGCGGCTCCGGCCCTGGAGAGCTCGACACCGTCGCCCATCACCACCCGCTCGCCGGTCCCCTCGACTTCGAGCGAGAACGTGAACCCGGTCGGGTCGGCCATCCAGTCGTGCGCAACGTAGACGTGGCCGGCGGCGACGGCTGCACGGATGGCAGCCTCTTCGAGCCGCGGCGCGAGAACGTGGGTGCTGGTGTTGCGCATCGCCACCCAATACGGATCGAAGTCGAAGCGCCCGACGACCTCCCCGGGTGCATGGTCGCGGACCAGATCCGCGATGCCGAGCTGGCGATCGACTCCCAGCACCGTCATCTCGGCGTCGGCGTCGACCACCGTGCCGATCCGGACGTGGGTGTCGTCGACCTTCTTCACCACGAAGACCTGGTTGTGATGGCAGTCGTTGGCGGCCACGCCCACGACCCGTCGAACGGCCGTCTCGCGATCCCACTTCGCGAGGTAGAGGCCTGGATAATCGAGCTGCGCCGCGAACACCTCCTCAGGGTAGCGGCCCAGCGAGTCAGCCAGGCGAGCCGCACCCTCGGGCTCGGTCATCCAATCGACCAGGACCCGCATCGACTCGGCATCGTCCTTGGCGTCGGCGTGGCGGTTGTAGATCTCCATGCCGGTCACCCCGGTCATCGGATGATCGGCTCGCTCCTCGACGTGCGACAAAAACGCCATGCCGGTGCCCGCCTCGACGCCGGCGATGAGGTCAGGCTCGGGGCCGTCCATGAGCGAGGCGACCGAGACGTCGGGATGGATCAGAAAGCCGTGCGCCTCGGAGCCAGGGACGAAGAGCACGCCCTGGCGCACTCCGCGCCAGCTCTCCATGAAGTCCCGAGGCGGCCGGTAGTGGTCGGACAGGAAGACGACGTCGACCCCTACCCGCACGGCGTCCGCGAGAAGCTCTTCGGGGGTGCCTGCCGTGTGCGCGGCGTCGCCGGCGTGAGCGTGAAAGATGGCGCGGTAGTCGCGCAGCCCCGCGATCGGATCCGCTGGCGTGACCGCGCCGCGTAGGTGGTCGACGCGGGCGTGGGCGGCGGCGAGGCGCTCTGGAGCGAGGCGCTCGACCGTCGATCGCAACCGCGCCGGCGGCTCGGCGGCGACCGCGGCCACGACGACGGCGAGGGCTGTGGCGACAGCAGAGACGGCGGCTCGGCTCACGGCGCTTCGAGAAGTGAAGAGGGCAGTTTGCGATCTTCCTGGTACGTCCCCGCCGGCTCGAGGGCGTGCAGCAGAGCGAACGCAGCGCTCTTGACCCACTCGCCGTAGGTTTCGCCGCCAAAAGAGACCGTCGACTCGTAGATCCGGTGGCGCCAGGACTCGGGAGTGATGATGTAGCCGTGAGCGTCGTTGGTGAGGCCGAGAATCGAGGTGTGCTCGTAGCCCAGCCAGCCGCCGAAGCGCCGGATGTCGGCGTCGTAGATCGTCGACAACTCACCAGGGATGGCGACGAAGGCGTGAACGTCGTCCAAGACCAGGAGTCCGAGCTCCGACGGGCGGGTGTCGTAGGGCAGCTTCGTCCCCGCCGAGGTCGCGGCGACCTCGAGGTCGTAGGCGTGGCGCAGGGTCTCGATCCCAAGCGTGTCGCTAGCTTCTGTGCGGTGCCAGACCTCGAGCACCGAAGCCGCCAGCGTCCGACCCATCGATTCGCAGCGCGCCCACATGTCGTCACCCCTCGGCGGAGCGGGTGAGACGTCGCCCTGCGCGCCGTTGAAGTACACCGGCACCACATCGGGACCTAGGGCCCCTCGCAGGGCAGAGCGTGCATAGCCCACGAAGTCAGCGGAAAAGCTCATGTTTTCGGCGCCGGTCAGGACAGTGGCGTGAGCGGCGAAGTTGAACCACACCCCCATCGGGTCGCCCGCGGGGGTCGTGACCTTCACCACGGCCAAGTCGTCGATAGTCGCAACCTTCGGCGGCCAGTCTCCCCGGTAGCGATTCAGGCCCTCGGCGCGTCCGTAGCCAATGCCGACCTTGGCCGGCACCAGGCTCTCGACGGCCGCCACGACCGCATCGACCGCGCCGTCGACGTAGAGCTGCCACGCCACGGGGTCGAATTTCCCGGCCAGAATCTCGCCGAGGCCCGGGATGTCGAGAAAGGCACCGCCGCCAGCATGCGTGTGCGACGAGCCCAAGAAGATCTCGGGCACACCGTCGCCGGTGCGGTCGCGCACTCCCGCCACCACCGCGCCGACCATGGCGTGGTCATAACCGAGATGGTCGACACCGACCAGCGCGATCCGCGACTCCCCGTTGTCGATGACGAGTGCCGTGGCCTGGAGCCGATCGTGGACCTCCTCCATCCCGGCGCCGAGCCGGTCGCCGTAGCCGGCCGAAGGTGTGCCGACGGGCGGCGTGATGTCGCCCGCGCCGACACCCGCAAGCAGCTCCCCACACACCGGGCTACTCGGTGCGCACAGCCACGAAATACCCACCAGGAGAACCACAAATGATCGGCGCATGACGCCATCCTACAGACGCCTCATCCGATCCGGGAAGCGCTCCGTAGTAGCTGCGATGGCCACGATGCGGATGCCGTTCGGCTCCCGGCGGGCCTCAGCAAACCAACGGAGGAAAACCCACGTCACCGCTTACTCACACATTCCGTCGTGCCGCCGTTGGCGCTCTGACACAGGGCAGCGGCGACGTCATCGGCGGCTGGACCACCTCGCACCTGCGGCCGCGGGCGGAGTCGCCCAGCCGACGCTCGACGCCATGGTCCTCATGGGCTAGGACCGAAGTCGGGTCCGGGCGGCGCCTCGAGCTCGAGGCGCTGGCCGCTCACAGGATGGCGCAACGAAAGGCGCCACGAGTGCAGAGCCAGCCGCCGCGCGCCGAGCGCGCGCGTCTGCTCGGCCGTCAGGTCACCTCTAAGCCCGGCCAGAAAGACCTCGTCGCCGCCAAGGTAGAGCCGGTCGCCGAGGATCGGATGGCCGATCGCGGCGAGATGC
>JAYZDP010000005.1:0-15059 GCA_036337765.1 Acidobacteriota bacterium | reverse complement strand
CGTTGAGATCCTGCTGGTCGAAAAGGTCGGCGAAAGAACCTGGCAGGCGCTGCTCAAACCGGCTCGCCGGCTGCGCAAGGGTGAGCGCCTGGTGCTGGAACCCGGCCTTGAAGGGTCGCTCGCCGAAGATCCCGTGGACGGTCGCGCCACGCTCGATCTCACACGCCCGGCCGAAGAGTTCCTGCCGCGCCTGGGACACGTCCCTCTGCCTCCCTATATCCACCGCGCCGACAACACCCACGACCGCGAGCGCTACCAGACCGTCTACGCGTCGGAGCCCGGAGCGATCGCGGCGCCGACGGCGGGCCTGCACTTCGGCGACGAGGACCTCGAGGCGCTGCGCGCCGCTGGCGTCGAGATCGTCGAGATCACCCTGCACGTCGGCATCGGCACCTTCCGCCCGGTCAGCGTCGACGAGGTAGCGGCGCACGTCATGGACGCCGAGCGCTACCGCATCGATGGGGCGGCGGCAAACGCCATCGAGGCGGCCCGATCGACAGGCCGTCGCATCGTCGCCGTCGGTACGACCGTGGTTCGCACTCTCGAATCGGTTCTACGCGAAGGCGGCCCACTCCGAGCCTGCGAAGGACGCACCGATCTCTTCATCTACCCGGGCTTCGAGTTCCGGGTAGTGGACGTCCTGCTGACCAATTTTCACCTCCCTCGCTCGACGCTGCTGATGCTCGTCAGCGCCTTCGCCGGTACCGACCGCGTTCTGGACGCCTACAGCGAGGCGATCCGCGAGCGCTACCGCTTCTACTCCTACGGCGACGCCATGCTCCTGACACGAGCACCCTAAGGGCGAAGGGCGGAGGCTGCGCCCGCAACGACGCGCCACGGCGCCAAAAACAACATCGGATTCAGGGCTGCTACCTAGCAGCCCTGAATCCGATGAGCAAGGGAGGCGGCGCCGTAGCCGTTGTCGATATTGACCACCGCGACGCCGGGCGAGCAAGCGTTGAGCATCGTCAAGAGCGCGGCGAGACCGTCGAAGCTCGCCCCATAGCCAACGCTGGTGGGCACCGCGATGACCGGCGCAGCCACGAGACCCGCGACCAGAGTCGGCAAGGCACCGTCCATTCCCGCGGCAACGATGAGAACACTTGCCCGGCGGATCTCGGCGAGACGATCGAGCAGCCGGTGCACACCCGCGATGCCGACGTCGTAGTGCCGGTCCACCTTTGCACCCAGCCAGGCGCCGCAAACCGCGGCCTCCTCGGCAACAGGGAGATCCGCCGTTCCGGCCGAGAGCAGGCCGAGACACCAGTCGCCTGCATCGAACCGTCCGACCGACCACACCCGCGCCACGTCGTCGTAGTCGGCGCCCTGATGCCGCGCCGACAACAGCGTGGCCTGCTCTGGCGTAACACGTGTCACCAACACTCGGCCGGCATCGTCGATCATGCGGGCGACGATGGCCGCCAGGTCGCGATCGCTCTTGCCCCGCGCAAAGATCGCCTCCGGCGCACCGCTTCTCAGCTCACGATGCAGGTCGAGCTTCGCCGAGCCCAGATCCGCGTACGGCAGCTCGCGCAGACGCTCGCATGCCGCGTCGAGGGACAGCTCGCCCTCAGCAACGGCGGCCAGCAGCTCTCGCAGCCCATCCTCCCGCACGGCTACCCCGGCGCGTTGGCGCCGCCGCTACGGTAGCCACGAGAATCCAGAACGGCGCTAGAGAAGCCGAGATCGACGATCGCGCCCGCCAGTTCGGGCCACACCGAGTGGGCGGCAGCGAGCTCTCCGAACCCCACTTCGACGCGGGCCCGACCCGAATCATGACGGACACGCACGACTCGAAAGCCCCGCTCCAGCAGCAGTTCTTCGGCGGCCTCCACACGTCTCAGTTTGGTGGCAGTCACCGATTGACCGTGGGGAATCCGCGACGACAGGCACGCATTCGCCGGCCGATCCCACACCGAAAGGCCCAGGTGCCTGGCGATCTCGCGAGTCGCCGACTTGTCGACGCCGTGCTCGAGCAGCGGGCTCGTGACACCCCGCTCTCGGATCGCGGCGAGCCCAGGACGATCAGGTCCAGGGTCGGACGCGTTGGTACCGTCGCAGATGGTCGCGAAACCACGTCCCGCCCCTAGCTCGATCATGGCGTCCATGCGCATGCCCTGACACACGTAGCAGCGAAAGCTAGGGTTGGCCACGAACTCGGCATTGTCGAGCTCGCTGTAGGTCAGGACCTCGTGCTCAATGCCGATCTCGCACGCCAGGGAGCGCGCCCGATCGAGCTCTCGACCGGCGAGGGTCTCTGCCGCGGCGGTCACGGCCAGCGCTCGCTCGCCCACGGCGCGCCGTGCCAACGCAGCGACCACACCAGAGTCGACCCCGCCCGAAAACGCGACCAACACGGACCCCCGACTCCGAAGATCCTCCTCGATGCGCGCCGCGACGTCGCCGGCAGTCAAGAGACCACCGGCGGATCGTCGTCGCCGCGCCCAAGCTTGCCGTTACGGAGTCGATCGGGGGAAGGAGACTTCAGCACCATGGGCACGGCGAAGAACACCGTAAAGACGCCGAGTCCGTAAAGCGGCACGAAGGGGCCGTACTCCTGGACCTGCACCGGAGCCATGGTCCGCAGCAGGTAGAAGAGTCCCAAAGGCCCAACGAAGTAGACCAGGAAGAACCGGCGCTTCAACGACTTGGGCAGACTGCGCGCCCGCGGTACGTAGATGTTTCCGCCCAGCCAGCCACTCGCCGCTGCCACCGAGTACAGCGGGTAGAGGCCTAGCTCCAGGCTCCCCGCCAAGCTCACCAGGCCGATCAGCGCCAGAAAATCGACCACCCAGGTTGCCAGAAAGAAGGCGACGAGAACCAGCTCGAACCGTCTCATGCCCTGTCGCTCTCCTTCTCAACGGACTGACCCGGGCCCTTATTCCTCCGACCCAACGAACTCCTCGTATGCCGCAGCCTCCATCAGAGAGCCTAGCTCATCGGCGTCGCTCATCTTCAGACGCAGCAGCCAACCGTCCCCGTGGGGATCCTCGTTTACCTGCTCGGGCTTGTCTTCAAGCGAGCTATTGATCTCCACCACCTCCCCAGAGACCGGGGTGTAGATCTCGCCAACCGCCTTCACCGATTCGATGGTGCCGATCTCGTCGTTCGCACTGAAGCTCTCTCCTAGCTCGGGAAGCTCGACGAACACCACGTCGCCGAGTTCGGCCTGAGCGAAGTCTGTGATGCCGATGACGGCAACGTCTTGTTCATCTGCGCCTTCCGAGGCGACCACCTGCACCCACTCATGCTCTTCCGAATACCGCCAATCTGCCGGATAGTTCGCCAACTCGCTGCTCTCCTTCCTAGGCGGTAGCTCCGCCTTCTGAGGCGGCCTCTTCGCCTCGACGCTTGTAGAACGGAAGCCGCACCACCCGCGCTGCTTCACGCCGGTTTCTCACTCCCACCTCGAGCGCGCCACCCGCCGCCGAGTGCCTATGCGAGACGCGGGCCAGGGCAATCGGCTTCTCGAGGCTGGGACTCCAGGATCCGCTAGTGACCGACCCGACCTCGGCGTCGCCGGCGAAGACCGGCGCTCCCTGGCGCGCGATCCTCCGGCCGCCGAGCTCGAGCCCGATCAGCCGGCTCCCGAAGCCACGCTCTCGGAGCGCGAGCAGAACCTCTCGGCCGACGAAATCTGCGCCCTTCAGATCTACGGTCCACCCCAACCGCGACTCGAACGGGGTGACCGAGCGGTCGATCTCGTGGCCGTAGAGAGCGAGGGCCGCCTCGAGCCGAAGGGTGTCGCGCGCACCGAGTCCGCAGGGCGCGAGGCCTGCGTTCGCTCCGCCATCGAGCAACCCGTTCCAGACCCGAGCCGCACTCTCCCACGCCAGATAGATCTCGAAGCCGTCCTCACCCGTGTATCCAGTACGTGACACGGTTACGTCGCTGCCGCACAGTTCGGCCTCCACGAAGGCGAACGGCGCCAGCCTCGAGACATCCAGCTGTAGCGAGCGTAGGATCTCTTCGGCACCGGGCCCTTGCAACGCCACCAGCGCAATCTCACGTGAGGCGTCACGCACCTCGACCCCGGCAACTAGCTGCTGCTGCAGCCAGGCAAGTACCGCCTGGGTGTTGGCCGCGTTCACGACCAGCCAATAGTGGTGCTCGAAGCGGTAGACCAGGAGGTCGTCGATGTAGGTGCCATCAGTCGTGAGCAGTGCCGTGTAGCGCGCCTCGCCCGGTCGTAGGCTCGACAGGCGGCTCGGCGTCAGCCACTCGAGCCACGCCGAGGCGCCGGCCCCGCTCACCACGATCTCGCCCATATGAGAGACGTCGAACAGGCCCGCTGCCCGGCGGACGACCAAGTGTTCTTCGATGCCGCTCGAATACTGAACAGGCATCGCCCAGCCGGCAAACTCCACCAGACGCGCTCCCAACGCAGCGTGACACTCGTGTAAGGGCGTCCGTTCCAGGGCTCGGGCTGTGGCCATGGGGGCTCCGAAGAGCGCAGAAAGTATCACAGGGAATTCGGCCCCTCGAGGCACCGCCGGCGGAGGGACCTCGGAACGAAACTCAGGCGGCGAATCTCTTCTTCAAGAATCGGCGCTTGCGGAAAATAAGCCGTGCGACTGTCGAACGGGCACCGATCGAGCCCACCCGAAGGCTCATAAGTTGTTTTCCGTCAAAATCTTGAGAGGAGTTCACAGGCATCTGTTCAAAACGCTCCAACGGGGCTCCAGTGGCGCCCGCCGGAGCTTTCCCCGCCGCTTTTCCTCAGACTTTTCCGCAGACTCTTCCACAGGCTCAGTGGAACCTTCAGCTCAACGGCCCGTAGCCGCGCTCGAGCAACTGACGCAGGGCGAAACGGCGCAACCTACCGGACGCGACCGAGGCCTCGTCAAACGACACCACCCCGTCAGCCGCTACGTCATGTCCCCACACCAGAACGGGGACCGGATCGGCACCATGGCGGCCGAGCTCCGACAACGTGGCGTGGTCCGCCGCGACCGCGACGCGCAGGTCTGAGCTCCGACGCTCGAGAAACCGAGCCAGCTCGCGGTCGAGCCGCTCGAGATAGGAAACCTTGAGGTCCGGGCGCAGGTCGTGGGAAGCAATGTCGGCGCCCTTGAAATGCACCACGACCAGATCCCGCTCTTTGAGCTCTTCGAAGACGACATCGAACTTGGCGTGCAGATCCGAGTCGAGGTTTGCGGTCATACCCGCGCCTGACACAACTCGAGCGCCCAGAGCGGCCGCCACGCCCAGGACCGTGTAGTCGCCTCCCACACATGTGGTCGACAGCGGTTGGCCACCAACCGAGATCGGCCCGAGGCGATGCAGCCGCCCCGCACCGCGCGTGAGAATCGCGTTTGCCACTGCCAGCCCCTCTCGCCGCCGTCCCTCATTCACCGGGTGCGCAGCGAGCCGCTCTCTCGCCGCCAGCTCGAACCGCTTCAAGACGTCGGCGGTACGCGCCGCAGCCGCGTCATCGGGGTCGAGCGCCGACGGCACCAACGGCCTCGCCAGCTGAGCGCCATCACCCGGATCGCTACCGAGAATCGCGGAGGACAGATCCTCGCCACGCAACAGAATCGACAACCTGTGCTCGGTCGCGGCTCGAACGCGGACCTTCACCGTCACTCCATCGAGGCTGAGGCGCATGCCGTCAAGTGCGGCCGCCAGCTCCGCCGTTCCCTCACGGATCCGCCCGGCACGTCGGTCGACGATTCGCTGATGCTCGTCGAGAGTCGCGAAGTTCCCGCGTAGCGCTACATCTCCACGGCGTATCTTGAGGCCGACACCGAGCGCCTCCACCGGACCGCGCCCCAGTGCGCCGGCGGGCTGGCCAAAGAGCGCCAGAGTTCCCGACGCGGTGTCAGGCACGACCTCCCGCTCCAGCGGGTCCGCCAGGCCACAGACGCCCTCGCGCGCCAGTCGATCGAGCGTCGGCGTGTCGGCAGCCGCCAACGGAGTTCGATCGCCGAGGGCGCGCACCGGCCGATCTGCCAGGCCATCAATGAGCAGACAGAGCATCGGCGTCCGCCGCGGCTCTCCGGGGGGCTCTGCGACCCAGGGAGCGCTGTCCACCAGCTGTTCCGCTACCAGCTCCAACGAGCTGACCACGAGATCATCGGCGTGCTCTGTAACGAGGACGCTGACATCGTTGTCTCCGGCACGCTCGAGGAGGCGCTTCTGGACAGCGCGGATCGAAGCGAAGTGACGAAGGTAACGCTCGCCCAAACGACTACCGATCGCACCCCGACGCAGGAAACGTGAGCGGTGAACCTCCTCATCGAACGTCGCCAGCATGATCATGACCTGATACGCGTCGCCCTCCAGATCGCTGAACGGTACGAACGGGGGCAGAAGATGAACGCCCTCGATGACGACGCTGACGCTCTCGGCGATGGCGCGATCGACCACCGCCCGAACTCCCACGAGCACCCGCACGGCCTGATCTTCGAAGGCCCTGACCACCGATTCGGCCTTCGGGTCGCCGGACTTGCCAACCGAGCCCGCCGCTTCGAAGCTCGAGCGATGGATGCCGGGAAGGATCGCCGGGGCGAAGACCATCCGCATCACCTGGCGAATCGTGTCGGTCGCACTGATCTGGTACACCCCGAGCAGCGGCGCCAGCTCGAGTGCCAGCGTCGACTTGCCGGACCCCGTCGATCCGGACACGTAGGCCACCAACGGTTTGTCCAGGCGTCCGATCCGTCGCATGGTGCGATAGCGGCGAGCGGCCGCCTTGCCTGCCGACACCTCGAGTAGGGCGCCGAGTCGAAGCGCCAGCTCCTCGTGATGGACCACCTCGACGTCTTCCGCGAGTAGTGCGGTCTGGGCATCCGTGGCGAGTCGGTAAGCGCTGTCCCCATCGACGCCCGCCGCCAGCAGGCTCCGAGCCAGGAGGCCGCGAGAGAACGGCTGCGCATCGGCGCCGTCGTAGGTGACCGTCGGCAGCGGCGAGGGCCGCCCAGGCGGATTGAGCCCGACCACACCCTTATCCCCTAGGGCGACAGCAAGCTCTTCCTGGATCAGCTCGCGCAGCTCGGTAGTCTCGATCTCCGCGCGCCCGCGGATCCGTGCGCGCACCGCGCGAGCCAACGAGTACGCGTCCTCGAAGGGAAGCCCGCGGCGGACCAGGTCGCGAGTCACGACTCCGCGCAGAAACGGCTGTCGACTGGCGTCCGATCGCACGACCCAGATCCGACCCTGCCCAGACCCGGACTGCCCCTCAGTCACCCTTGCCACGACCTCACCAAACTAGCAGGCGGGGGCCGCGCCCCCCGGTAGACCGACCATGATCTTCAGATCATCCGGTCGCAAATGGTGGCGCAGGGCCTGCTCGACCGCGCACCGATCGAGAGAGCGATATCGCTCAGCCACCCATTCCGGATCTTCCAACTGCTGTCCGTACAGCTCGCCCTGGGCGATGAGACCCGCCCACTGGCGAGCTGTTTCGCGCCGAAACGGCTCGCGCCGCAGCACGTATGCGCGCGCCTCTTCGAACTCGGTATCACTCATCCCATCTTCCACAAGGCGCTGCATCTCTTCGCGCACACACAGCTCGGCCCGCTCTACGGTTTCGGCAGACGTGCCGACGTGGGCGACGCAGCGGCCCGGATCGAGGCCCGCCCCCAGCACCAGCGTCGCCGAGGCGGAGTAGGCCAAGCCTTCCTGCTCCCGCACCCGCGCCGGAATCCGCCCTGAAAGACCGGCGCCGGAGCCCAGCACGATCGAGGCCACCTCGAGGTGCGGGAGATCGGGATGATCCATCGCCACCGTGACGTGCCCGGCGAAGAGATGGGCCTGGTCCACCGCCGGAGTCGAGATCTCCTGCCGGTCCCTACCCGTGCCTCGCCACTCCACGAAGGTCTCTTCGGCGGACGCCACCGTGGGAGTCAATCGGAAACGGTCGCCGACCGCATGACGCACCTCGTCCTCATTCACATCTCCGGCGACGACCAGCACGCCGCCGCGCCCCATGCGGCTCCGGTGGTGAGCCTCACAGTCGGCCCCCGAGATGCTCGCCAGGCTGTCGCGCGTGCCGGGGCGCGGCCGGGCACACGCGTGCGGCTGGTAGAGCTGTTCGTTGAAAGCCCATGCGGTACACGCGTCGGGTTGATCGTCGAGACTGTCGAGCTCGGCGATACCTTGGGTGCACACCCAACGACATCGAGCCTCGGGAAAGCTCGAGTCGAACGCCAGCTCTTCGAGCAGACCGATCCCGAAGCGCCAGTCGCGTGCCAGACAGTCGATCGCGATGCCATGGCTCTCGATGCCACCAAAGGAGCCGAGCAACGCTCCGAGCGCCTCGCACTCCTCGGCGATCTCGCGCCAGCCACGGCCCCGCGTCCCCTCCGTCAGCATCCGACCGGTCACCCAAGACAGGCCAGCAACGCTCTCGCACCGGCTTCCCCCCCACAACCAGAGCCGCAGCGACGCGACCGGCGAGCCATCGACCTGGCGCACTCGAACCCGGATCTGCGAGTTACGCTGCACGGTCACGCCCGAACGCCCTCTGGCAGAGACCAGCCCACCACTCCGCGAGCAGGATTCAGGTACTCGGCCGCCATCAGGCTCAACTGGCGCCCGTCCGTCGCAACCACCGCGTCGCGATAGCGAAAAAGAAAGGCCAGATCCCCATGGGCGAGCGCCGCGGCGACGGAGAGGGCGCGCTGCTGGATGCGCTCGTGCCCGAACACCCAGTCCGCCTCGAAGGTCCTTCGCGCTCTCTCCACCTCCTCGTCGGCGAAGCCCGCGGTGCCGACTGCGGCGACGATCTCGTAGAGGCGCGCCTCGACCGCCTGCGGCGAAGCGCCCGGAACCAACTCGGCCGCGATACTGAGCGTGCCCGGATCGAGATTGGCGCTCAACTCGCCGGCCACCCAGGCGCATAGCTGCTCCTCCTCGACGAGAGCCCGGTGCAACCGGCTGCTCTTCCCCTCTGTCAGGGCCTGAACCGTAAGCCGCAGCGAAGCGTGGTCCGGGTCGTGCCAAGCCGGACAGGGCACCGCCCACAACAGCCGGGCCACGTCGCCGTGTTGGCGGGTGATCCGCCGGTCGGCGGCGGGCGTGGGGCGGCGGCCCGTGGGGCGATTCCACTCGTCGCCCCGGGGTAGGTCGCTGAACGCGTCACGCACGCGCTCAGCGGCGTCGACTCCCAGGTCGCCGGCGACGACGATCGTCGCGCGCGACGGGCAGTAGTGACGGTCGTGGAACGAGCGCAGCTCGGACGAGCCGATCGCGCGCAGCGACGCCTCCGTGCCCAGTACGGGTCGACCATACGGATGAGTGCCGTACACGCGCTCCTGGACGCGCCGTTCCAACGCATCCCAGGGATCACTCTCGTACATCGAGATCTCTTCCAAGACGACCCCTCGCTCGTGGTCCACCTCGTCGCTGCCGAGGATCAGCCCACCCATGCGGTCCGCCTCGATGTCCAGCGCGCGGGTCCAGCAGTCGGCAGCGAACTGGAAGTAGTAGGCGGTGGAGTCGTGGCTGGTGAAGGCGTTGTTGGCTCCGCCGAGCGCCTGGGTGATGCGGTCGACGTCTCCGGGGCCGTAGGCCGCTGATCCCTTGAACATCATGTGCTCGAGAAAGTGGGCGACGCCTCCCTCCTCGGGACCCTCGGCAGCCGTACCGACCCGGTACCACACGACCGTCGAGACGATCGGGGCCTGAGGGCAGCGCACCAGCCCCACGGTGGCTCCGTTGGGCAGCTCTTCGACCTCGATCTCGCCAAGCGTCGAGGAGGTCATTTACCGTCGCCTCCCTCCGCGCCTTCCTCCAGCATCGGTGGTGACCGGCGCAGCTCCTCCAGTAGTGCCCGGGCCCGCTCGAGATCCTCCGTCCTTACGCGAACCCGCACCTCGCTCAGCCGACCCAGGTTGACCGGCTCTTGGTGAAAGCGGAGCGACTCGATCTGGCACTCCACCCCACGGCTCTCGAGAAACCCCTCGATCATCCGCGCCTCCATCTCAGTCGAGACAACCTCGGCGATCGGCCACTCTTTACTCATCTTCAAAGCTCCCAGCGCTGCACCGCCCGAAGTGACGGCGGGAGTCCTCGACGAAGCCACGCACCTCATCGGACCACCGACAGAAGCCGACGTCGGCTCCGTCCTCACCGATCTCAATCCAGTGGCACGTGTTCTGGCCGCGCTCCGCTCCCCGACCGCGACTCGAGGACGCTGTACCGGCGTAGAGCATCAGGGTCGGCGCTCGGCCTACCCGCCCCGGATGGCGATTGCGACCGCGAAACGACTGATGAGCGTGCCCACCGAGCACTAGGTCCACGCCCGAGGCGGCCAAAAGTTCGAGAGTGTCGTCGGTTCCGGAAGGCACGTAGGGAAGATCATCGAGCCCGGGCGGGCGGATCAGATTGTGGTGAATGACGGCCACGCGATAGGCGCCCGCAGCCGCCGACGCGAAGCGAGCTCGGCAACGGTCGCGCGTCGCACCACCCAGCCGGCCGCCCACGATCGCCCAGTTGGTAGCGGAGTTCACCCCCACCATGTGCAGCTCGCTGTCGGCGATAGACGGCTCGCGCTCACCGCCCCAGTGCTTGTCCCAGGCACCGAAGGGCACCAGCAGGCGCTCCCAGAATCGGTACATCGGCACATCGTGGTTGCCGGGAACCGCGAAGACCGGGCGCCGGAGACTATCGAGCCAGCGCCTCGCCGCGCGAAACTGACTCGGCTTGGCACGCCGCGTGAGGTCGCCGGACACCACCACGTGGTCGGGCTCGCGCTCGCTCACCAGCGCGGCGAGCCCCGCGGCGCGGTCGGGCAGGTGGTTCGGACCGAAGTGGATATCGGTGATGTGGAGGAGCTTCCGCACTCGCGCACTCGCGCACGAAACGCCCGTGACGGGCGAAGTCTGGTCTAAACCTCGTCCTCGCCGAGGACCTGGTCCACGAGTCCCGTCACCCGCTCGGTCGCCGACTCCGATACGGCGGCGAGGATCATTGCGCCGCTCTTTCGCCCGAGCCAGAATCCTGCAGCGCCCGCCACGAGAAGAGCCGTCAGCGGATAGCTCGACGCAAGCCTTTCCCACTCGAACTCCTCCGGCAGGAGCGCGTCGAGAAACTCTTCCGAAAAGCTGCGCTGCTCAGACGTCAGCGTCGGCGCTCGCCACGGATGAGAAAGCCGAGGAAGAACCCCAGCGCGCCCGCCATCACAACGGCCCTGCCGGGGTTGTCGCGCACGTAGACCGTGACGTCCTCAGCCAGCTTGTCGAGATCCTTGCGCGCCCTGCCGTAACCGTCACGCAGGCCTTCCGCGGCCACCCCAGCGCGGTCCTTGGCGAAGGCACCGGCCTTGTCGGCCTGCGTCTTAACGCCGCCGGACACGTCCACGATCTTGCCCTTGGCCGTTTCGAGGCCAGCCTTGGTCTTCTCCACACCACCGCTGAGCGCTTCTTTCGCGCGCTCCATCGATTTCACTTTCTCAGTCATGGGTTCCTCCGAGTGTTCGCTTGGGTCGTTGTCCGTCACAGGTGTCTTCGCGCTTGTAGCCCCCGATGTGACGGAGCTTTCGATAGTACTACGGGGGTGTCGGGCCGTCTCCCCGCGTGCCCGACGCGCCGGTCGATGACGGCGCTTTGGCCGCCAACAGCGTCGCCCAGTCACGGGTGGCATCTGCACTCTCGAGCGCCAGCTTGACGCTCATGGTCAATGGCACCGACAGCAGCATACCGACCGGTCCGAAGACAAAGCCCCAGAACAGCAGAGAGAGAAACACGACGAGCGTGGACAAGCCCATCCCCTCGCCCATGACGCGCGGCTCGAGAAGGTTGCCGACACTGACGTTGACCGCCAGATAGCCGACGGCAACCCCGATCGCCGTTGCGGGTCCCAGTTGCAGGTAGGCGATCAGGACTGCAGGCACCGAGGCGATCACCGAGCCGATGTTTGGGATGTAGTTGAAGAGAAACGCGACCGTCGCCCACAGCAGGGCAAAGTCGAGACCGATGATGCTGAGAAAGAGGAAGATCGCCACCCCGGTCAGAGCACTCGTCAGAGTCTTGAGCCCGAGATAGCGATTGAGCACCCAGCTGAGCCGACCGAAGTGGGCAAGGGTCTCCTCGGAGCCCCGAAAGGCGTAGTACAGCTTGTCGGGGAAGCGGGAAGCCTCCAGCAACATGAAGACCAGCGCGAAGAAGATCAGGAAGCCGCCGCCGAAGACACCGGTCACTCCCGTGAGCACGTTTCCAGCGAGGCCGAGCGCAGCCGACGGATCGACCATGTCGAGAATCTCGCCGCTCGACATGCCCGCCTCCGTCAGGCGTTGCTCGACGCTGGCAAAGTCACTACGCAGGCGGTCCTGGTACTGCGGTATGCGGCGCGTGAGCTCCGCGATCGAGGTGCCGACCAGCCCCGCAACCAGCAAGACGACTCCGAAGATCCCTAGCACCACCAGTGCCACCGCAATCCATTCAGGAACGTGCACGCTTCGCAGCCAGCGCACCGGCGTCGACGCGAGGATGGCCAGAAACAACGCCAGCAGCAGCGGTACCAACAGGCTGCGCGCAGCCTGAAGCCCGAACACCACTCCCACGGTAGCGGCCGCTGACACGACGGCAACGAGCCAGCTCGGTACGGCGAGTCTCTTCACGGCTTGCAGTGTATTGATGAGAGAAGAGTCGAACGGCCAGCTAGAATCCGAATCTCTCGAAAGGGGAATGGCTGGATGCTGACCAGACCGCTCGTGTTCGTCTTGAGTGCCTTGATCGTTTGCTCGGTCGCAGCGGCGCAGCCGAGCCCGCTAGTAGTAAAGCGCAGCGATGGCCAGATCGATCCCCTGGCATCGAATCTAAGGGCGAAGAGCCTGCCGTTCGCCAAGGAGGCCGGACTCGCCCTGAGCACACGGCTCCGCGTCGGCTTCGACGGTAGGGGCGTGTGGACCAGCTTCGAGTGCGAGGACACGCGCCTCGCCGCGTCGGTGACCGACCCGGCCGCAGCACTGGACGGTGAAGATCAGGTTCGAGTCACCCTCACGTCGCCGGACGCCAAGACGGTGCACGTGATCCTCTCCGGGCTCGGCCAGCTGCGGGCGGCGCGGGTGTCGGGCAGCGACAGCACGGCACTCTCGGCAGACGAAACCACCAGCCTCGAGTCGGCTGCGATCGTCCTCGGAGAGGGTGCGATGTTCGTTCCGGGCAAGCCGCATCAGGACAAGTTAGAGGCCTGGATCGGCAGCGTGTTTCTTCCCTGGTCGCTGTTCGGCGCCGATGGTCCCAGCGCCGGATGGACCGCTTCGTTCGAGCGCTCCGACTACGACTCCGGATCGGAAGCGCTGTGGCGATCGGGCGCCGAACCGGTCCCTCTGAGCTTCGAGTAGAAGCCGCTCACGCGGCTCGGCTTAGGCTACAATCCGGATCCCGCGTGGGGCAGTAGCTCAGTCGGGAGAGCACCACGTTCGCAACGTGGGGGTCGTGGGTTCAAATCCCATCTGCTCCACCATTCTCCCTCCTTCGTCGGTCGGCCGATGAAGCAGATGGCCGCGCGTGCTTCGCTTCGCTCAGCAGCGCTGCGGATCAGCGCTTGAGTTTCGTCTTGCGAGAGTCAACGGTGCTACTCGAGTGGCGCGAGCCTTCCCAGCACAACCAGTACCGCGACCCGAGAAAGGGCGGCCGCGAGGAGTCGGAAGGCCAAGGCTCTTCTACTCGGCCAGGGCGCTCCGCAGACTCTCCACGTTGCCGCGCAGAACAGTGAGGAAGTCGCCGGACTCTGGGCGGTTGCTCAGAGGGTCGAGCACCACGACCTTCAGGCCACGCTCGTCGAGCCCGGACCGGGTCTCGGCGAGGGGCTCGCCGTCCCAGATCATCCAGGTGGCTCCGGTCTCGTCGTGAAGCTCGTCGAGGTACGCCCACATCTCCGCGGTCGGGGCCTCGTGCGGCTCCCAGGTCACCGCGGTGAGATCGAGGCGGTAGCGACGGGCGAAGTAATCGTAGAGGGGGTGCGAGGCCAGCACCTCGGTGTCGATGCGCGATTCGAGAATCGACGCGAAGTCGGCGTCGATCGCCTCGAGGTCAGCGACGAGGGCGGCACGACGCTGTTCGAAGGCGGCGGCGTGATCCGGCCTCACGGCCGCGAAGGTCTTGGCGATGAAGGAGGCCTGTGACGCGGCGTTGGTCGGGTCGAGCCACACGGTCGAGGCCATCTCCCTGTGGGAGTGCTCCCCCATCGGACCGTGGCTGTGAGTGACGGCCTGGTCGCGCATGATGAAGGGACGCTCGAAGTCGTAGGAGGTGTCGATCAGCCGGGCGCGTGGCAGGGCGGCGGTCTCGGTCCACTCGGCGTAGCCGGCGCCATTGAGCAGCACCAGATCTGCCTGCTGGTAGCCGCCGATCTCTTCGGCGCTCGGCGACCAGTGGGCCGGATCGATGCCGGCGGGTGCCGGGAAGTGCACCTCAGCCATCTCGCCGCCGACGCGCTCGGCGAAGTAAGCCAGCGGGTAGTTGACGGTGTAGACCGAGAGGGGCCCGGTCGCGGCGGGCGTGTCTGACTCGACTGCCGTCTCGCCGCCACAGCCGAGCGCCAGAAGCGCCGCAATGGCGAGGACGGTCATAGCTACCGATCTCATGCGGGCGACTCTACCGCCTCTGCGCCTCACCGGTCATCGGCACGAAGCGCACCGGAATCACGTCCTCGCTCTCGATTCGGCCGTCGACCTTGCGGTAGCGAACGAGGTCTTGGCGATCCTCGCCGACAGGTGCCACCAACCTGCCCCCTTCGGCGAGTTGATCGAAGAGCGGCGCCGGCACTTCGGGCGGTGCCGCGGTGAGGATGATCGCGTCGAACGGCGCGTGCTCGGGCCACCCATGGTAGCCGTCACCCGCACGAATCTGGATGTTGGCGTAGCCCAGACTGCCAAGAAGCGCGCGCGAGCCGGCAGCCAGGGCGTCGACGATCTCGATCGAGAAAACCCGTGCGGCCAGCTCGGCCAGCACCGCCGCCTGATAGCCCGATCCTGTCCCAATCTCGAGCACAGTCTCCGACCCGTCGAGCTCGAGCAGTTCGGACATCAAGGCCACGATATAGGGCTGCGAGATGGTCTGAGCGTGGCCGATCGAGAGTGGGTGATCGGCGTACGCACTCGACTCGGCCTC
>JAYZDP010000004.1:0-6671 GCA_036337765.1 Acidobacteriota bacterium | reverse complement strand
AGACGACCCGTCGCTGGGTGATGGAGCATCGATGGGCGGCACGGCTGCACAAGGCCGATCCGGAAAGACTCCGGCAAGCGCAGGCCCGGCTCGAGCGCTGGGGCCCCGTGGTGCTGCTCTTGTCATGGTTGCCGGCCGTCGGCGACCTGCTGGTTCTCGCCGCCGGGCTTGCTCGCCTCGGCTGGGGTCGAGTCATCTTCTTTGTGGCGGTCGGCAAGACCGCACGCTACATAGCCTTCACCTGGGCCGTCTTAGCGGCACGCCCAGCGTGAATAACGAGCTTCGAAACGTTGTCGCGCGTGATCTTGTCGAGGCCGCTGCAACCCCAGTTCGACAGATTGCCGCGGAACATCAACTAGTCCTCGGCCGGTGGGTCCAACACCTCGGCCGTAGTCACGGGTTCGATCAGGGGCTCGGTCTCCTGGCCCAAACTCTCGAGCGGGAAGGCGAGGGCCGCCAGGACGACCGCGAGGAGCGCGGCGAAGCTAAGGCGCACCGTGGGACTCCCGCAGGTTGGGCTTGAGCACCTTGCCGGTGGCGTTGCGCGGCAGAACGTCGGTGAAGACCACCGAGACCGGCACTTTGAACTTGGCCAGGTTCGCGGCGCAGTGCGAGATGATCTCTGCCTCCTCGGCTTGCTGATCGGGCTTGAGCACTACAATCGCGCGCCCGACCTCGCCCCACCTCTCGTCGGCGACACCGATCACGGCAGCCTCGAGGATCTCGGGGATCTGGTAGAGGATGTTCTCGACCTCGGCCGGGTAGACGTTCTCGCCACCGGAGATATACATGTCCTTGGTGCGGTCGACGATGTAGTAGAAGCCCTCCTCGTCGACGGTGACCGCGTCGCCGGTATCGAGCCAGCCATCGACGAACGAGGTCGCGTTGGCCTCGGGCTTGTTCCAGTACCCTGGGGTTACGGTCGGGCCCTTGACCCACAGCACTCCGACCTTCCCCGGGGCGACCGCGGCGCCATCGTCGTCGAGCACCTTGAGCTCGGTGTGCAGCACGGGTTTGCCCGCCGAGCCGATCTTGCGCGCCGCATCCTCAACGGCGAGGCCGAGACATGACGGGCCGGTCTCGGTCATGCCATAGCCCTGCTGCATCGCCACCCCCTTGCCGAGCCAGGTCTCGAGCGTCGAGATGGCCACCGGCGCCGCGCCGACGAAGGCGGAGATGATGCGGCTGAAGTCGGCGGTCTCGAAGAGAGGATGCTGTGCCATGAACTGGAACATCGCCGGCACGCCGAGAAAGTGGGTCACTCCCAGCTCCGGGTCGGAGATCTTCTCGAGCACATCTCCCGGATCGAACGCACGGTTCAGCAGCACCGTGCCACCGCAGTGAAGCGCCGGGTTGGTGAAGACGTTCAGCCCGCCGGTGTGAAACAGCGGCATGAAGGTGAACTGCACGCAGCGCGCGTCGATCTTCGCCGGCGCCCCCAGGTTGATGGCGTTGAACAGACACATCGAGTGCGTGATCATCGCGCCCTTGGGCCGACCCGTCGTACCGGAGGTGTACATGATGCACCACAGGTCATCGAGCGTCAGCTCGACGATCTCGGTGACCGGCTCGCGGCCGTCGATCGCCTGCTCGTAGCTGCAGTCGGAACGGTCACTGTTCGCGGTGATGACGTGCTCGACGCCGGTCGCCTCGGCAACGGACGTCGAGGTCGCCTCGAGGCCCGGATCGGTGAACAGAACCTTCGGCGAGCAGTCGCCGACGATGTACTCGAGCTCTGGGATCGCAAGCCTAAAGTTCAGCGGCACGAAGACCGCCCCCAGGCGCATGCAGGCGAACTGCTGCTCGAGCATCTCGGGGCTGTTGAGAGACAGCACCGCGATTCGATCGCCCTTCTCGACCCCGATGTCATCGCGCAGAAAGGCAGCGAACCGCCCGACGCGATCCTCGAGATCGCCGTAGGTGACGATCAGATCGTTGTCGAGGTCGTGGATGGCGGTCTTGTCAGGTGCGACGTTGGCGTTGTACGTGACCCAGTCGTACACGGCGATGTCCTTCATAGGCGGTGTCTCACTCCCAATGTAGGCCCTCGGGCCAGGTCTTGCTCTGTGCCGGAACACACGCTGATCGATGTCCCACTGTCAGTCCCCGCTGCAGATCCGGAGCTCGCGCAGCGCCTCGGCGTTGGCGCTCATCGGCTCGGCACCGGACTCGATGCCGACGGTCTGGAAGATGTACGCGAGAAGACGGCTGGTCGCACGCCCGCCGAGGCTACCCTCGCCGCCCGGCGGCATGGTCTCGCGAACAGTGGCGTGCAGCGCCGACGCTCGCTGATCCGCCCAGCGGATCTGGAAGAAGCGGCCGCTGAGCGGCGAGCCGTGGTTACCGCCGCGCAGGGTCGTGCCGTGACACTCGGCACAGCGCTCCTCGTAGACAGCGGCGCCGCGCTCCGCTTGCGCCGCCGAGAAACTCACGCAGGCCGTGCCCCGCGGGAGTGGGTCGCGGTCGGCGCCGAGGGAGTCCTCTGCGAGCGTCGCCACTTCGGGCGCCGGCGTGCGCCGCAGGTCCGATCTCCCTCGGGCTGCCGTTGCGGCGCCAGGCTCGCTCGCCGTTGCCGACAGACGAAAGGCGTAGAGCGTATTCGAGCCCGAACGGACCTGCAGACCGGCGTAGCGGTTCCAGGTGCCGCTCAAGAGATCGCCTCCGCCGACCGGGACCGCCACGTACTGCTCGCCACCGGTCTCGTAACTGATGGGATAGCCCGACACGGGCCCGTTGACGATCGCCTCCCAAAGCACCTCGCCGGTCTCCGCGTCGTGCGCCTTCAGCCGGCGGTTCGAGTACGCCACGAAGACAAGATCACCGGCCGTGGCGAGTGTGGACATGATCCCGGCCGGTTCGTCGACCCCCCAGACCGTGTGCGCGGTCCGCGCCGACACCGCCTCGAGTCGACCGACATTGGTGACGTCGGGCGTCAGTTTCAGATTGAAGGAGATCGCATAGAGGTCCTGCGGCTGCGGATCGTCAGTCGTGATCTCCGGCTCCATGCAGGTGTTCTGCAGCGGCAGGTACATGGTCTGCGTGCGTGGGCTGTAGGAGGAAGCAGGCCAATTCTTGCCGCCACCGGCGCTGGGACAGACGGTGCCGTAGTCGTCCTCGAGGCTGCGCGGGATCGTCGACTCGTTGACCACCACCCCACCCGTCTCCGGATCGATCTCGGCGATCACGTTCTGGTGGACGGTCGGTCGCGCCCACAGAAACTCCCCGGTCTCGCGATCGAGCGTCCACACCAACCCGGTCTTGCCTGGAATCCCGGTCACGACTTTGCGTTTCTCGCCGTAGGCCACGTCGGGGTTGATCACCCACGCCGCCTCCGGATCGGGCTCGATCTCCACGTCGACCAACAGCCGCTCGTAAGGATGGTCGAGATCCCAGTTGTCGCGCGGCAGATGCTGGAAGTACCACACCAGCTCACCGGTATCCGGGTCGAGAGCGACCGTCGAGTTCGAGTACAAGAGGTGCCCGTCGCCGCTGCCGCGCAACACCTCCGGGGAGGGTGCCGGCACCGAGGTCCCCCAGATGATGAGGTCCGTGTCGGGATCGTAGGCACCGGTGTGCCAGGCACCTACGTGCAGGCGCTTCTCGAACGGGATCTCACCCCAGGTCTCCGAACCCGGCTCGCCCGGCCGCGGAATCAGGTAGAAGCGCCACAGCTCCCGGCCGTCGTCGGCGTCGTGGGCCATGATGTAGCACCCACCCGCCAGAGCCGCGCTGCAGTTGCGGCCGCTCACCACCATGCCCTTGACGATGATCGGCCCCGTGGTGTGGGTGGTGAAGTTGTAGTTGTCGGTCGAGCTCTCCCACACCACCTCACCGGTCGATGCGTTCAGCCGCACCAGCTTGGCGTCGGCCGTGGTGGTGTAGATCGAGTCCCCGTACAGCGCGATCGAGCGCACGATCGCGGCGATCGTCATGCCCTGCCCCCCGCCGGTGAAGTCCTCGGGCCACTCGCGCCGGTACTCCCAGATCAGGTCCCCGGTCGCGGCGTCGAGCGCATGGATCACGTCTCCTGGGTTGGGCACGAAGATGACCCCGTCTCGCACCACCGGCGTGGCCTCCACGGGGCCGCTCTCCATCGTGAAAGACCAGGCGAGATCGAGCTGGTTGACGTTGTCGCGCGTGATCTTGTCCAGCCCGCTGTAGCCCCAGTTGGCCAGATTGCCGCGGAACATCAGCCAGTCCTTCGCCGGCGGATCGAGCACCTCGGCATCCGTCACTGGCTCGATCAGCGCGCCCCGATCCTGCGCCAACCCTCCCGCTGCAAACAGCAGCGCCGGCAAGGCACATAACAGCAGCCTCATCGATCCTCCCTCAGCGAACGAACCGTAGCGATGAAGCACGAGTCTACAGCCGCCAACGTGGATCTCTGATACTCCTCGGTCGCAGTCTCAGCAAAACCTCCTCCCCCTCATCACGTAAGGGAAGACACTCTCATGAAGTTCCTCCAGGCTCGCCTTCAGCGCGCTCAAGGTCGAGGATGCCCAGCGATCGAACGACGGAAAGAGCAACACTTCCGAGGTCGGAACGAGCACGAGCTCCGCCTGTGGATCCCTGTTCTCGAGGTCCTGTTCGCGAACGTGCTCGGCGATGCCGAGGACCACCACCGGGTGGGCGCCCGGGGCTAGATCGTCCTCGGGAGTGAGCGCGTGGCCGATCGCGGCCTCGACCCCCAACACTTGGAAGTAGTTGCCTGAAACGCCCTCGCAGGTGGCTCGCGAGGGTGGGAGACTGGCCCAGTGCCCCCGCTCACCTCGCGACTGATCGTCGTCTGGGGCAGAGTACCCGGGCTTCGATCGCGCTGCGCTCGAGGCGTTGTGAGAACAACCCCCTTGGAACGCAGCGCAGCGAGATATCGAGCTATCTGCCGTCGAGGTACCGGTACTGGCGATCGTCGGCGAGTACGACCGGCCGAACGCTCGGTCGCATCGTACGAAGCGCGAGCTGGCGGACTTCGAGCTGGTCGTTCTGGCCGGCGACACTCACGCCTCTGCCCACTTCAACCCGAAGTACACGGCGGCGCTGCTCAGCTTCCTCGACGCTCACCCCTAGACGGCCTATCGGAAGCGTCAGGTCGCCAATACCTCCTAGTAGGCGACCTTGCCGATCCTGGTGGACCAGTTGCAGTCCTTGCCTGCGAGCTCGAACTCGGTCGCGTACTCGCCTGCGATCCAGAAGTCGAGTCGATTCACCGGATCGAGTTCACGCCACGAGGAAGTCGGAGTGGTTCACCAACCTGCGCCGCGACCCACGCCTGATGCATCGCCAGCAGATCCTCCCGGTCATCGCTAGCGGCGGTTTCGGCGCTCGTGACGAGCCCGGCCGCCAGCGCCAGCGCGACCGAGCACCGAAGCGGGCTACCCCGAAACATCCGCGGCCGTCCGGTACGAGTTGTGGAGCACCTCACCGTGCTCGTCGTAGAAGGTGATCTCCAAACGCGGCGGCGATCCGACCTCGGCGCGTGCCACGCCGATCTCCAGAAAACCTCCCGACCTCTCCTGTTGGAGATAGAGCTGCTCGATCTCCGCATCCGGGTCGTTGGACTGCGGATCGCCCGGCAACCGGCCAAGACGCGAGTTCTCGTCGTGCAACGCTCCGCACGAGAGCTCTTCGAATCCCTCGGGACTCCGCGAATGGTACTGCCAGTGCCGGTCACCGTTGACGAAGAGAACGTCGTCTATACCTGCCTCGAGCAGCCAGGCGAAGAAGTCGTCCCGCTCCCAGCGGAAGCCCCTCTCATTGGAATGGTTGTCGCGCTTGAAGCGGTCGTGTGGCGGCTCCTGCGGACCGGCTTGGTAGAGATCGTCAGGCCCGATCATCGGGGTCGACGAGATCACGATCTTGAAATCAGCGTCGCTCTCGAGCAGCGTGCGCTGCAGCCATTGGCGCTGCTCGTGGCCCCAGATCGACTTCCCCGGCCCAGGCTCCATCATGTGCCGGCTCCGATAGTCCCGATTCTCGGTGAGCCAGATCTGCAGGTGCCGGTTGACGCGATGGGTGCGGTAGGTGACCGCGTCCGAGTCCAACGGGTCGACGACCGGTACCTGCTCCCGGAAGATCCGCCGTCCGAGTTCGGGCCGCGGCTCGCGCTCGCCGGTGTTGTCAGCGTCGTTGTAGCGATAGTCGTGGTCGTCCTTCTCCCAGTACGTAGGAACTCGGGCGAAGAGATCCACAAAGCGCGGCTGTGCGAGCTGTTCGTGCCACTTCGCCCTCAGCTCGACCGCGGTCTTGGCAGGCTCCCGGCGATAGGGCTCGGGAGTGTTCTCGGTCATGTTCGGCGAGTCGTAGTAGACGCTGTCGCCGGTGAAGACGACAAAGGCAGGATCGCGAGCCAGGATGGAGGCGAGAGCCGGATAGCCCAGGTGGCGATCCTCGCCTTCGTAGAGCACCTGAAACGGGGTGTAGTTCATACAGGAGGCGACGACAAAGCGCACTGCCGTGGCGCGCTGGGCGCCGTCGAGAGTGCGAAAGGTGCGAACCGGCCCTTTGCGAACAGACTCCCGGCCGGCGCCATAGACGAGGCGGTAGTGATAGCGCGTCCCCGGCTCGAGCTCGTCCACGACCGTCTTGACGATGAAGTCGTTGTCGGCCTTCGCATCCAGCCAACCCGTCAGTCGCGAGTCACGAAACTCCGCCGAGCGCGAGAGCTCGAATCT
>JAYZDP010000003.1:0-10313 GCA_036337765.1 Acidobacteriota bacterium | reverse complement strand
ACGAAACCCTGCCGGCCTGTGAGGACTACGATCTGTGGCTGCGCGTCTGCGCCCGCTACGAGGTGGTGCTCGTCGACGAACCTCTGATCGTCAAGTATGGCGGCCACGACGACCAGCTCTCGCGCCAGTTCGAGGGCATGGATCGCTTCCGGATCGCCGCACTGGAGAAGATATTGGCGTCGGGCGAGCTGGACCCCATCGACTGGCAGGCTGCCCGCGACGTTGCGCTGGAGAAGCTCGACATCTATCTTGCGGGCGTGCGTAAGAGAAACCGGGTCGAGGAGGTCGCGGAGCTGGAGCTGCGCCGGCGCCGCCTCACCGAGGGCACTTCGCCGTGTCGAGGCCCGCGATGACGACGCACATCGCCGTGGCCATGTCCTGTGAAGCCCGCCCGCTGCTCGACGCCTTCGGGCTGCGTCGAGACCCGGCGGCCACCGCCTACCCGGTGTTCGCGGGTGAGGGCATCGCGCTGGTGGTGACCGGAGTCGGGACGGTCGCCTCGGCCGGCGGCGTCGGCTACCTCGCGGGCCGCACCGGGGCGACGCGCGCCGATCCGTGGGTCAACGTCGGCATCGCGGGGCACGCAACCCTGCCGATCGGGACCGTAGCCCTGGGGCACGAGGTGCGCGATGCAGCTACCGGAAGGCGCCGGTATCCGCCGCGGTCGCTGGTGGAGTCCATGGACTCGACGGCCGTCATCTCAGTGGCTGACGTGGAGCGAGAGTACGCCGAGGATGCGGCCTACGAGATGGAGGCCGCCGGCTTCGTCGACACTGCACGGCGCTTTGGCGCGGCCGAGATCGTGCAGGTCCTCAAGGTGGCCTCCGATGGGCCCGGAGAATTGTGGAACGAGCTCGACGAGGCGCGGATCGTCGAGCTGATGGCGCAGACGATCGAGCCGCTACGTTCACTGGTCGCCTGTCTGGCTGGGGCACCTGTGGGGGCGCCTCTGAGCGGTGACCTGCTGGAGAGCAGGTTGTCGTCGTGGAGGTTCAGCGTCACGCAACGACGCCAGCTAGCCTCGCTCCAACGACGCTGGCAGGCGCTGGTTGCCGAAGAGGACTTCGTCGCGTCGCTGGAGGACGCGCTGTCGACGATAGCGGCCTCGGCATCGCGGACCGAGATCCTGGCCCGACTCGAGGCCTTCGTGTCGGCGTTGCCGATCGTGTTGGGCGCGTCGACGGACGGGCCGGTTTGATCCGCACCGTCTATGTCGAGCGGGCGGTGCGTGACCATGCACGAGCGCGCGAGATTCTCGCCCGACTGCCCGGGGCGCGGTTGATCGAGATCGAGCGCTATGGCGACGTTTTCAACTCTCACGACCAGAGCTTTCGGGTGCAGAAGGCCGCGCCGGCTCTGGTGCTGGCGGAGAAGGTCTCGCGACACGTACTTGCTGCGCCGGCGGGCTACGGCTTCCCCGATCGCGAGAACTTCTACTTCTCGCACATGCTCAACTGCCTTTACGACTGCCGGTACTGCTTCCTACAGGGCATGTTCGCGTCGGCCCACTACGTGGTGTTCGTCAACTTCGCGGACTTCACCGACGCCATCGAGCGAACCCTGGAAGGCGCCGCTGGTCCGTCGGCGTTCTTCTCGGGCTACGACTGCGACAGCCTCGCGTTCGAGGGCGTGACGGGGTTCGTTCGCACCCTGCTGCCGTTCTTCGCCGAGCACCCCGAGGCGTGCCTCGAGCTGCGTAGCAAGAGCGTCGCCGTCGACGCCCTGCTCGAATCCGACCCCCTGCCGAACTGCGTCGCGGCATGGAGCCTGTCGCCGCCCGAAGTCGCGGACGCTCTCGAGCACGGAGCTCCGTCGCCCGGGGCGCGGCTCGGGGCCATGGCACGGCTGGCTGAGCGCGGCTGGCCGATCGGGATTCGCTTCGATCCCCTGATCTACCATCAGGGGTATGCGGACCACTATCGCCGGTTCTTTGCCGAGGTCTTCGAACGATTGCCGTTGTCGAGTGTCCACTCGGTCAGCTTGGGCCTGTTTCGGCGTCCGTCGCCCTTCATGAAGAAGCTCCTGCGCATGTATCCGGAGGAGCCGTTCCTGGCGGCGCCGCTCGAAGACCAGGACGGCGTGTCCTCGTTGCGTCCCGAGCTGGGCGACGAGATGCGTGCGATCTGTACCCGCGCGCTGCTCGAGCACGTGCCGGAGTCGCTGCTGCAGCCATGCTTCAGCGGCGAGACACCATGAGCGACGACGCGGTACGTAAGGCGGTTGTGACCGGGGCGAGCTCCGGGATCGGTGCAGCTGTCTGCGCGCGGCTGATTGCCGACGGTCTCGAAGTCGTCGGAGTGAGCCGTCGCGGGCACGCCGAGCTCGAACAATCTTCGGCGTTCCGACATGTCTCCCTCGATCTCGGCGACTTGGACAGTCTCCCCACCCAGGCCGAGAAGCTCGCCACCGAACACGCCGACGCCGCGGTCGTGGTGCTGTGTGCTGGCCGTGGCGACTTCGGGTCGCTGGAGGAATTCTCCTACGACGCAATCCGCAGTCTCGTGGAGCTCGACTTCCTGTCGCATGCCTACCTCTGCCGGGCGTTCGTGCCCCGGATGAAGCGCAAACGGGGCGGGCTCGTGGTCTTCATCGGCTCGGAGGCGGCCCACCGCGGGACGCAGAAGGGAGCGGTGTACTGCGCCTCGAAATTCGCGCTGCGCGGCTTTGCACAGGCCTTGCGTGAGGAGGTCTCGTCACGCGGGGTGCGGGTCAGCTTCGTCAGCCCTGCGATGACGCGCACGCCCTTTTTCGACGACCTCGACTTCGAACCAGGCCCTGGCGCGGACAACGCGCTCGATCCGGCCTCGGTGGCTGACGCGGTCGCCGCCGTCGTTGCGCAGCCGCCTACCGCGGTGGTCGACGAGATCCGGATGTCGCCGCTCAAGCGCGTGGTCCGCAAGTCTGCGGCGCCGCGTGGTGGGGCGGAATCCTAGTGGCGCGCATTTTCGTCTCGGCAAGCGGAGAGGAACGCGTCTCGCAGGCCCTCGCCTGGCTGGACGAGGAGAGCGATCGGTCGGAGTTGTTGATCCTCGCGCCTGCCCGTGGCGCGGCAGACGACGTCCTCCGTCGAGGGCTGCCGGTGCTGGGCCCGACTCTGGGTCGGCACCGCTCGACCCTGCATCAGCTGGCGCATGAGCTCGCCAGTGCGTCGCTGGCCGAATCGGGGCTGCGCTCACTGTTCGGCCTCAGTACCGTGGCGCTGGCGTCGAGCTGCGTGCACGCGGCGCTACGCGATCGCCAGCTGGGCTACTTCGTTCCGGTTGCCGAGATGCCTGGTCTGGCACGCGCGGTGGCTCGGACTCTCGACGAGCTGCGTCTCGAAGGAGTTGATCGGGAGGCTCTGTCACGGCTCGGGCCGGCGGGGAAGGACCTCGCCGAGATCCAGCGTCGCTTCGAAGGCGCCCTGGAGCAGTGGGAGCTGGTGGATCGCCGTCGCGTGCTCGAGGCGGCCATCGCCCAGGTGCGCGAGCACGGAGGTCGGTTGGTGGGGCTGCCGCTCCTGCTCTTGGACATCGAACCGCGCTCTGGCCTCGAGCAGGAGCTGCTGGGGGAGCTCGTGGAGCGGGCGCCCTCGTGTCTGGCGACAATCCCGGCCGGCACCGGGCAGCCGCTCGAGCGTCTGAGAAGAGTCGTTCGAGGCGAAGTTGAGGAGGCCGAATCGGGCCGCGACGCAACCGGCGTGACCGATCTGGTGCGGGCGCGGGGCTTTCTCTTCCAGCTCGAGGCGCCGGAACAGACGGCGGAGCGCGACGGAACCCTCGAGCTTTTCTCCGCGCCAGGCGAGGACCGCGAGTGCGTCGAGATCACCCGCCGCATCCTGGCCCGCGCGCAACAGGGTGTGTCCTTCGACCGGATGACGATCCTCCTGAGGCACCCGCGCACCTATATGCCGTTGCTCGAGGACGCTCTGCGCCGCGGTGGCGTGCCTGCGTATTTCACGCGTGGGACTCGCCGACCCGACACGGGGGGTAGGGCCTTTCTGGCGCTTTTGGCCTGCGCTGCCGAGGGGCTCTCGGCCACCCGTTTCGCCGAGTACCTGTCGCTCGGTGAGACGCCGCCGCTGGACGAGAAAGGCGCACCGCCACGGCGTGAGGTGCCGTGGGTGGAGCCGGCAGACGATCAGCTGGTGCTCAAGACCCTCGTCGTCGAGCCGCCTTCAGATCTGACTCCCGAGGCCGAGGGACCGAGCCTGCCCACGCCGGCGCTGTGGGAGCGGCTGATTCTCGATGCGGCGGTGATCGGTGGTGAAGATCGCTGGCGGCGCCGGCTCGGCGGACTCGAGCGTGAGATGGAGCTGCGCCTGCGCGAGGTCGGCGACGAAGAGGATGCGCAGCGCCGACGCCTGGAGCGCGATCTGGTGCGATTGGCGAGTCTGCGGCGCTTCGCGCTGCCGGTCATCGAGCATCTCGCGGCGCTCCCAGATTCGGCGACCTGGGGCGTCTGGATCGGGGAGCTCGAGCGTCTTGCGGCGAGGATTTTGCGCGAGCCCGAGCGGGTACTGGGCCTGCTCGCCGAGCTACGACCGATGTCGGAGGTCGGACCCGTGACCCTGGGTCAGGTCCAGGAGGTGCTACGAGACCGACTGTCGTTTCTGCAGGACGAGCCGCCTTCGCGACGCTACGGCAGGGTCTTCGTCGCCACTATTCCCGAAGCGAACGGCCGCTCCTTCGATTCGGTCTTTCTGGCGGGACTGGCCGAAGGGCTCTTTCCGGCCAAGCCTTTCGAGGACCCTCTGCTGCTGGACGTCGATCGGCAGAGGCTCGGTGGCGATCTCGACACCCAGGAGGATCGCTTCCGGGAGGAACGGGCGCTGCTGCGTCGCGCTCTGTCGGCTGCGGCTGAGCGACTCGTCGCCTCGTACCCGCGTCTCGATCAGGTCGCGGGTAGGGCACGGGTGCCCTCGTTCTACGCGCTGGACCTGCTTCGGGCCGCTACCGGGCGCATGCCGGCCTTGCAGTCGCTCGAGACGGCCGCACCGGCCCGGCTCGGCTGGCCGGCGCCGACCGATGCCGACACCGCGATCGACGAGGCCGAGTTCGACCTCGCGGTGTTGGCGCCGCTGCTGCACCCGAACGCCACCGACGGCAAGGGCAAGGCACGCTACCTGCTCGAGAACAACGAGCATCTGGTCCGATCCCTACGTACCCGCGCACGTCGTTGGCTCGAGAACTGGACGTCGGTCGACGGTCTGGTCGCGCCGGAGGAGTCGACACTCAAGGTCCTCCGCGCTCAGCTGCCGGAGCGTCGCAGCTACTCTCCGACCGCGCTCCAGAGCTACGCGGTGTGTCCGTACCGGTTTCTGCTGTACGCAATCCACCGGCTGCGGCCGCGTGAGGACCTGGCGTCACCGGAGCGCCTCGACCCGTTGACTCGGGGCTCGCTGTTTCACGAGACCCAGTTCGTCTTCTTCGAGCGCATCAAGCAAGCGGGGCTCCTGCCGCTGCACCTCGATTTCGTCGGCGATCTCCTCGAGGCGCTCGACCGCTCGCTTGACGAGGTCTCCGATCGCTACGCCGAGGAGCTGGCTCCGGCACTGCCGAGCGTGTGGGCCAGTGAGATCGAGAGCCTACGCACCGATCTTCGTGGCTGGATCCGACGCCTGGTCGACGACAGCGACTGGGTGCCCATGCACGCCGAACTCGCCTTCGGACTGCCGCCCGACGACACCCGCGATTCCGCCAGTAGCCCGCAAGAGGCGGTGGTGCTCGGCGGGCTGAGGCTGCGTGGGTCGATCGACATGGTGGAACGGAACTGGCGCCGTCAGGCGATGCGCGTTACCGATCACAAGACCGGTCGAGCACCCAAGGAGAAGGCCCTCGTCATCAAGGGCGGGGAGATCCTTCAGCCGGTTCTCTACGCGCTCGCGGCCGAGGAGAAGTTGGCGAAGGAGGGGGAGCGGGTGGAGTCGGGACGGCTGTTCTACTGTACGCAGCGGGGTGGGTATCGCGAGATCGAGGTGCAGCTCACCGCTGACAGCCGGGCGGCGGTCCGCGCCGTCGTCGATCTTGTGGAGCACTCGGTCCTGCACGGCTTCTTCCCGGCGGCGCCGCGAGAGGACGCCTGTCGCTGGTGCGACTACCGGACGGTGTGCGGACCCTACGAGGAGCTGCGGGTGGCCCGCAAGCGACAAGAACCACTGGTCGCGCTCGTCGGTCTGAGGGGACGCGCGTGAGCGACAGCGGAAGGGAAAGGCCGCTGGTCGACCAGGAGGCGCGCAACCGGGTTCGGGCGTCGTTGGACGAGAGTCTGCTGGTCGAGGCGGCGGCCGGGACCGGTAAGACGACCGAGCTCGTTCGACGCTTCGTGGCGATCATCGCTCAGGGCCGTGCCACGAAGGGAATGGGCGGCCTGGTCGCTGTGACCTTCACCCGCAAGGCCGCAGGGGAGCTCAAGCTGCGGCTGCGCCAAGAGCTCGATGCGGCGCGCCTGGCGACCGAAAGCGATGGACGGGACGCCGAGCGTGGTCATCTCGAGGACGCTCTGGGCCACCTCGAGGAAGCGCACATCGGGACCATCCACTCCTTCTGCGCCGAGTTGGTCAGGGAGCGGCCAGTCGAGGCGGGGGTCGACCCGGCGTTCCGTGGGCTGTCGGAGGAGGAGGCGCCGCGCGTTTTCGAGCGCGCCTTCCAGACCTGGATCCAGGAAAGCCTCGAGGAGACGCCAGAGGGAGTGAGGCGCGCACTCAGTCGGCTGGCTTCGCGGCCGCCGCGCCCCGGGTTCACGCCCTTGGACCAGTTGCGACGGGCGGGGTGGGAGCTGGCAGAGTGGCGAGACTTCGGCGCCCGGTGGGAGCGACCCGAGTTCGATCGTGAGGCCCGTATCGCCGACCTGTTGGCCGAAGTGACCGAGCTTGCCGCAATCAGCCGGCGCTGCCCCGATCCGCGCGACACTCTGCGGCAGGCCCTGGAGCCGGCCGAGGCCCTGGTCGACTGGACTGAGCGGGTCGAGGCAGTGGCGGAGCTCGATCACGACGAGCTCGAGGCGCGTCTGGTGAGGCTCGTGCCTGAGCTGCGTCGCGATCGTCGCAAGGGCTACGGAGCCTTCGCCGAGGGGGTCTCGCGCTCCCAGGTGATCGAGCGGCGCGATCGGTTGATCGAGGCGCTCGAAGAGTTTCGCGATCTGGCCGACGCGGATCTCGCGGCATGCCTGCGTCATGACCTGGGAGGGCTGCTCGAGCGCTACAACGCCTTGAAGCGGCGCAGCGGGGAGATCGACTTCGTGGATCTGCTGCTGTGTGCGCGCGATCTGCTGCGCGATCACCGGAGTGTGCGTGAGTTCTTCGGCGGGCAGTTCACGCACCTGTTCGTCGACGAGTTCCAGGACACCGACCCGCTGCAAACCGAGATCCTCCTGCTTCTGGCCGCCGACGATCCCGCCCAGGGGGATTGGCGGGACGCCAGACCCGCCGCGGGCAAGCTCTTTCTGGTCGGTGACCCGAAGCAGTCGATCTACCGTTTCCGCCGCGCTGACGTGGTGCACTACCAGGAGATCAAGGCGGGTCTGGTCGATCATGGCGTCGGACTGGTTCAGCTGCGTCAGAGCTTTCGCGCCACCGAGCCGATCCAAAACGCAATCAACAACGCGTTTTCGGTCTCGATGCAGGAGGACATGGAAAGGGGGAAGCCTGAGTACATCCCGTTGGCGCCCGCGCGTAAGGCTCCGACCTGCCAGCCTTGCGTGGTGGCGCTGCCGGTGTCCGACCCGTATGGCTACTGGGGAAAGATCTGGCGGCGCAAGATCGACGAATCACAGCCCACCGACGTCGTTGCCTTCATCGACTGGCTGGTTCATACCAGCGGATGGCAGGTGCAGGATCCGCAGACCCGCGAGGCTCGTGACGTGGAACCGAGTGATGTATGCATCCTCTTTCGTCGCTACATGGCGTTTTCGAGCGATGTGACCCGAACCTACACTCGCGGTCTCGAAACGCGCGGGATTCCGCACGTGCTCGTCGGCGCGCGCACCTTCCACCAGCGCGAGGAGGTCGAGACACTGCGCTCGGCGCTGGTGGCGATCGAGTGGCCCGATGACGAGTTGGCGGTCTTCGCGACCCTGCGCGGAGCGCTTTTCTCGGTCGACGACGAGACGCTCTTTCTGTTCTCACAGAAGTATCGGCTGCATCCGTTCGCATCAGGCGCCGACGAGCTCGGTCCGGACGAGATAAAGCGCTTCGGCTCTGTGGTGGAGGCGCTAGGTGTGCTCGCGCGCCTGCACCGGCGTCGCAACTGGCGCCCGATCGTGCAGACGCTGCAGCAGCTGCTCGAGATCACTCGCGCCCACGCGGCGCTGGCGCTGCGGCCGGCCGGCAATCAGGTGCTCGCCAACGTTCAGCGGGTGTGCGACCTGGCTCGCTCCTACGAGCTCGGTGGCGGGTTCTCGTTCCGCGGCTTCGTGCAGCGGCTCGCCGACGAGGCCGACCAGCCGGCCAGCACACAGGCGCCCGTGGTCGAGGAGGGGGCGGAGGGCGTACGACTGATGACGGTTCACGCCGCGAAGGGTCTGGAGTTCCCGGTGGTCGTTTTGGCCGACATGACGGCGCAGCTGGCGAGGGAGAGGCCCGACAAGCATGTCGACGCGCGTCGCGGCCTTTGTGCGATGCGGCTTCTGGACTGCGCGCCCGCCGAGCTGGTGGCGAACTCGGAGCGGGAGCGGGAGCGAGATCGCGCCGAAGGTGTGCGGCTTGCCTACGTTGCGGCGACACGGGCGCGGGATCTTCTGGTGGTACCGACGCTTGGCGACGAGCCGCTCCCGGGGTGGCTCGAACCTCTGCACCGAGCCGTGTATCCGGCCTCGGCGCAGTGGCGTAGCTCGTCGATGGCTGCGGGCTGCCCGGCCTTCGGCGAGGCGAGCGTTGTCGAGCGCCCGCCCGAGTTCGACGGACGGGTCGAGGACTCGGTGCGGCCGGGCCTGCACACCCTGGGCGAAGAGGCCACGCACGAGGTGGTGTGGTGGGATCCCCGAGTGCTGCGGCGGGATGCCGAGGAGAACTTCGGCATCCGCCAGGTCGAGATTCTGAGCGAGGACGACGCCGGCGAGGTTGACCGTGGGATCGAGCGTTTCGAGGCCTGGCGTGCGCGACGCCTCGAGCGGATTGAGGCGGGGAAGGTGCCGGAGCACGACGTGCTGGTGGTCACCGAACTGGAGGAGGGGCCCGCGGTTTTGGACTCGGTGGTGTCGCACGAACGTACGGCCCGGACGCCGAGCCGGCCGTCGGGAGTCCGATTCGGGACCCTGGTCCACACTTTGTTGCGCGATCTCGACCTCGATGCCGACGGCGGCGAGGTGGCGGCGATGGCGGCGATGCACGCCGTGATGATCGACGCTCCGGACGACGAGCGCGGCGCTGCGGCCGATGCCGTGGTTGCGGCCCTGGCCCATCCGGTTTTCGAACGGGCGCGGCGGGCGGCGCAGCTCGGTTCGTGCCTTCGCGAAGCTCCGTTTCTCGTCGCGTTGTCAGATGGCCGCTTGCTGGAGGGGACGGTCGACCTGGCGTTCCGCGAGGAGGGTCTCTGGGTAATCGTCGACTACAAGACCGACGCCGACGTCGATGCCAGCCGTGAGCGCTACGAGATCCAGCTCGCCTGGTATCTGTTCGCATTCGGCCAGATCCACGGCGAACCGGCGGAGGGCGTCCTGTTGGCCGTCTGACGTGCGGAATCAATCGCCGGTAATCTTGTCGCGGAAGGCTCGAATTCGAGCGGCGTTGGCGCCTAGATCGCTCTGCCCGACGCGGGAGGTGGAGCGCAGATCGACGACCGATCCTGGGCCGTCGGCTCGAACGCGAATGACGACGTCGTCGACGAACGAGAAGATCGTTGTCGTCTCGGTGGCTTCGATGCGCCCGGTCGCGGGATCTTCATCGACCACCTCCCACCCGAGCTCGTTCGCTGCAGCTACCGCCGCCGCGAAGCTGGTCTCGGCCGAGCCGTCCAGATGAATGGGTTCGAGGTCGCCATAGCCCTCGCGCTGCAGCTGCGGGACATCGCTGCCGCCGTGGGGGTAGGTCAGATCCCGCGACGCGTTGTCAGGATGGGTGAGCGCCGCGACGAACTGCGGCGGATCGTCGAGATTCGTGGTGATGTCGTGGATTGGCGGCACGTTTCTGCCGCCGCGCGCCGCGACGAACCCGACGACGGCAAGCACAGCGCCGATCCCGAGGGCCTGCAGCGCATGTCGACGCCCTTTGACCCCGCCCGGTGCCCGCGTCAGGTAAAGGGCGACGAGAGCGAGCACGAGTGTCAGCAGGGTAGCTGGCACGAGTCCAAGCCCGACCAGCAGAAAGCCGATAAGAGGGGACAGGATTCCCAGGCTCG
>JAYZDP010000002.1:0-4367 GCA_036337765.1 Acidobacteriota bacterium | reverse complement strand
GAACGTGACCGCTGGCGCCAACCCGATGGAGGTCAAGCGCGGCATCGAGCTCGCGTCTCGCGCCGCCGCCGAGTCCATCGATGCGCAGTCCAAGCCCGTCGAGAGCAACGAGGAGATCGCCAACGTCGGTACGATCTCCGCGAACAACGACGAAGAGATCGGCGGCATCATTGCCGACGCGATGGAGAAGGTAGGCAAGGACGGCGTCATCACGGTCGAAGAGGCACGCGGGCTCGAGACCGACATGGAAGTGGTCGAGGGTATGCAGTTCGACCGTGGCTACCTGTCGCCGTACTTCGTCAGCGACGCCGAACGCATGGAGGCGGTCCTCGAGGACGCCAAGATCCTGCTCCACGAGAAGAAGGTGTCGTCCATGAAGGACCTCCTGCCCATCCTCGAGCAGGTTGCCAAGCAGGGCAAGCCGCTTCTCATCATCGCCGAAGACGTCGAGGGCGAGGCCCTGGCCACGCTCGTCGTCAACAAGCTCCGCGGCACGCTCAACATCGGCGCCGTCAAGGCCCCGGGTTTCGGCGATCGTCGCAAGGCCATGCTCGATGACATCGCGACGCTCACCGGCGGTCGCGTGATCACCGAGGATCTCGGCATCAAGCTCGAGAACGTGCGTTGGGAGGATCTCGGCGAGGCGAAGAAGATCGTCATGAACAAGGACGACACCACCATCGTCACCGAGCAGGCCGACGACTCGCGCCGTGAGGCGATCGCCGGACGCGTGAAGCAGATCCGCAACCAGATCGAGGAGTCGACCTCCGACTACGATCGCGAGAAGCTCCAGGAGCGCCTCGCGAAGCTCGTCGGCGGTGTCGCCGTGATCCGGGTGGGCGCTGCCACCGAGATCGAAATGAAGGAGAAGAAGGCGCGCGTCGAAGACGCGATGAACGCCACCAAGGCGGCCGTCGAGGAGGGCATCGTGCCCGGAGGCGGCGTCGCGCTGTTGCGTGCCATCGACGCCGTCGGGGCCGTCGAGACCGACGGAGACGTCGGCGTGGGTATCGCGATCGTCAAGCGCGCTCTTCAGGAGCCGTCTCGGCAGATCGCCGAGAACGCCGGCCAGGAAGGATCGGTCGTGGTACGCGACGTCATGGCCCTCGAGGGTGCCATTGGCTATAACGCGGCCACCGACGTCACCGAGGACCTAGTCAAGGCCGGCGTCATCGATCCGGCAAAGGTCACGAAGACGGCACTGCTGAACGCCGCTTCGATCGCTGGGTTGATGCTCACCACCGAGGCCCTGATCTCCGAGATCAAGGAGAAGAAGGACGACATGCCTGCGATGCCGCCGGGCGGCATGGACGGCATGGGGGGCATGATGTAGCGGCGATGGAATCACGCCACTACATCTGATGCTTTCGGCGCCGCGGACGGCGTATGTGAGCTGCGCGCGCGCCGCGGACGGTACGTGCTCACTCACTCTGCTCAGAAATGATGCCGGCCGGCCCCCAAAAGGGGCCGGCCGTTTTCTTTCCAGGAGCGCGAGCCCCGAATGACCGTGACTGAATTCTTGGTGTGAAGGATGGCGCCGTCGAGCTAGGACCGGCGAGGTGACCGGCTCACGCCGAACCTTGCTGCAAGACGACCGACGCCTTCGACCGGCTCGAGCGGCCCCACTCGCTCCAGCTGCCAACGTACAACTTCGCACCTTCGAGCCCCGCCGCCTCCAATGCGAGCAGGGTGTGACATGCGGTCACGCCGGAGCCGCAGTAGACGACGGTGTCCTCGAGGCGCCGGCCGTCGAGCAGCTGCTGGTAGCGCTCGCGAAGGGCAGTCGCCGGCAACCAAAGTCCCTGTTCGTCCAGATTGCCGTCGTAAGGAAAGTTCAGAGCGCCGGGAATGTGACCAGGATTCGGATCGTAGGGATCCGAATCGCCGCGATATCGGCCCGCGGCCCGCACATCGATCACACAGGTCTCGGGATTTGCACGCGCTGCGTCGAGCTCATCAGCACTCACGATGACTGCCTCCCAGCCTCCAGCCGCCGGGATCGGGTAAGCGCCGAGGGCCGCGGTCTCTACTGTCTCCGTCGTGGTTCCGAGCCCCGCTTCGGTAGCGGCCTCCAGACCACCGTCGAGGACAGCTACCTGCTCGTGGCCGACTGCCCGCAGCATCCACCAGCACCGGCACGCAGCCATCGCACCCCCCGATGCGTCGTAGATCACGACCGCACTATCTCGCCCGATCCCCCACTCGCCGAGCTGGCTGCACCACCTCGCCATCTCGGGCAGCGGGTGACGGCCGCCGTCGATCGGATCGCCGGGATTGGAGAGCTCGATCTCCAGATCCGCATTAACGGAACCGAGAAGGTGCCCCTTCTCCCACGCGGAACGCGAGCGTGCATCGAGGATCCTGGCCTCGTCACCGAGCGTCGTGAGCTCAGCCGCGCCGACGATGGGGATACGCACGCCTGTGGCCCTACTTCGCGGCGGCCAGGCCCACCGTCTCGATGAACTCCTGCGGCGTCAGTAAACGCGGCTGACCGTTTTCGACTCGCATCCGCTCGACCTTTGTCATCGAACGCGACTTGGCACCTTGCACGAAGAACGCCGGGAAGCCCCCGACTCCGTAGTACTGCCCGATCTTCTGCTCCTGATCACCGTTCTCGGGATTGATCCGCACCGCGAGGATCTCGCCCAGGTACCGCTTCACGGGTACCGTACCTAGAAGCTCCTTTTCGAACTGCCTACAGTAGCCGCACCAGTCGGTGTAGAAATAGACGACCATCGGACGGTCGTCGCCCTCGTCGATCGTCCGTAGTGCTCCGTAGAGGCCCTGGGAGTCGTTCTCCCAGCCCTCGCCGTCGAAGCCGGGCGCAACGTCGGTGCCACTGGACGTTGCAGCCACGAACAGCATCGCCGAGAAGACAGAGCCGATACGTCGCACGGCCCTATTCTAGACTGGCAGCGGCTTCCACCGGGCCCGTGCCATAGTCGCGTACGAAGGGACGGCCTCCACCCAGCCGCGCCTCGGCCGTTCGAATCAGCACCGGCAGACCGTCGCCGCGCGTCGCACTGACAGCGAGCCCCTCGTGGTGCTGTGCCAGATACGCCAGACCGGCCGGATCGACGAGGTCGGCCTTGTTCAGGATCAGGAGCCGAGGAATCTCGGCCAGCTCCAGCGTCTCGAGCAGCGCGTTGACCGCGCCCAGCTTTCGGCCCAGCTCCGGGTCCGCGGCGTCCGCCACGTGCAGCAAGAGATCGGCGTCCGCGAGCTCTTCCAGCGTGGCTCGAAACGCAGTCACGAGGTCCGGCGGCAAATCCGCGATGAAGCCGACTGTGTCGGTAATGACGACTTCTCCCTCGCGCGGGAAACGCAGCCGACGACTTGTTGGATCCAACGTCATGAAGAGCTTGTCGGCCGCCACCACCTCGCTGTCGGTGAGCGCATTGAGCAGGCTGGACTTACCGGCGTTGGTGTAGCCGATCAACGAAAGAGCTGGGACTCGCCCACGGCGACGCCTCGAGCGGCGCAAGTCGCGCTGCTGCGACAGCCTGTCGATCTCTCTCGACAGCTTGCGAACGCGATCGCGGATACGACGCCGGCTGATCTCGAGCACAGTTTCGCCGGGACCCCGCCCGCCTATTCCCCCGGTGAGGCGCGACAGTCCCGCATCCTTCTCGGTCAGCCTCGGTAGCGAGTACTGCAACTGAGCGAGTTCGACCTGGAGCTTGCCGTCGCGACTGCGGGCACGCTGAGCGAATACATCCAGTATGAGCTGGGTGCGGTCGACGGTCCTCAGCCCGGTCGCATCCTCGAAGCCCCGCGCCTGCGCGGGTTTGAGATCGACGTCGAAAACGACGACCTCGGAGTCCCGCCGCATCGCCTCTAGAACGATCTCGGTGAGCTTGCCCTTCCCCACCACGGTTCGAGGGTGCAGGCGACGGCGACGCTGGCGCAACTCGCCGGCGACGACCGCATCGGTCGAGCGCACCAGCTCCAGGGCTTCGGCAAAGGTGGTCTCGTCGGGTGCGACGCCAAGCACCAGCACGCGATCGCCCTTCGCGGCACCGATACCGCGGCGCGTTCGCCTGGCCAACTCCGTTTCGAGAGCTCTGATCGTCAGGTCGAAGTTGAGGTCCAGCTCCTGAACGCGGCGCGCCGAGGTACGCACGAACAGCTCACGCTCCCCGCTCTCCTCGCCCGCCTCGGCGGCTATGACGGCAGGATCGAGCGTTGCCACCTCGATGGCGCCGGCAAGGCCGTCTTCCTCGGCCTGGAGCACACCCACCAGGTCCAGGCGCAGGAGGGCCAGGTCGTTCAGGTCGTCGGCACTCAGCGACGCACCGCGGAGATGAGGGTGTACCAGCCGAAGCCCACGGAAACGCCCGGTACCGCCACGCAGCCGGCCGATCTCG
>JAYZDP010000001.1:0-56859 GCA_036337765.1 Acidobacteriota bacterium | reverse complement strand
AGCGCCAGGATCGCGCCGAGCAGGTCGCGCGTCCACACCGCCGACAGGTCGAGAGCCAGCAACGTCTCCTGGGGGAAGACCTGCAGGCTCCACAGTGCTTCTGGAAGCGGCGCCTGACCACCGGCCCACAGGACACCGGAGCCGAGGACGACACCGACGAGGATCGCCCCTGGCACCTTACGCAGGGTCAGCGCGACCATTACCAGGAGGCACCCGATCGCCGTAAGTGCCTCCACCGACGACGGGTCGCCGAGGGCAACGAGAGTCGCCGGATCGTCGACCACCCAGCCGCCGTTGCGCAAGCCGACGAAGGCGAGAAAGAGCCCGATCCCGACCATGGCCGCGCGCTTCACCGACATCGGCACCGCGTTAAGAACCGCCCGCCGAACGCCGGCGCCCGCGAGCAAGACGAACAGCACGCCCTCCAAAAACACGGCCGTGAGCCCGACCTGCCAGCTGATCCCCAAGGCTCCGACGACGCCGAAGGCGAAGTAGGCGTTGAGTCCCATGCCAGGCGCGAGCGCGAACGGGTAGCGCGCCCACAGGCCCATCACTGCCGAGCCCAGCGCCGCGGCAAGCGCGGTGGCCACAGCTACGTCGCGGGCTGGCATCCCCGTCTCGCTGAGGATCTGCGGATTGACGAACAGAATGTAGGCCATGGTGAGAAAGGTCACCAGGCCCGCGCGCACCTCGCGTGCGACGGTCGTGCCGTGTTCTTGCAGGCGGAAGAAACCGACTGGGCTCAGGCCTTGGCCTCGAACCAAGTCGGGCCGCTGCCGGCCTCAACGACCAAGGGAACGTCGAGGCTCTCGACGCCCTCCATCTCCGAGGTCACGAGGTCGGTCACAGCGCCGATGTCGGAGTCCGGGACCTCGACCACCAACTCGTCATGCACGGTCAGGAGCAGCACCGACGAGGGAAACTCTGTGCGTAGACGCCCGTCGACGGCCACCATCGCCCGTTTCAGAAGGTCGGCAGCCGTGCCCTGAATGCGCGCGTTGATCGCCATCCGCTTGGCGTTCTCGCGCAGATTCCAGTTCTTCGACTGGATGTCGGGCAGCCAGCGTGCCCGCCCATAGAGAGTGTCGACCCGGCCCTCTTGCTCGGCACTGTGGATGGTTTCCTCGGTATACGTGCGCACTGCGGGAAAGCGATCGAAGTAGGCCTCGATGAAGCTCTTGGCTTCCTTCTGCTCGATGCCGAGGTTGCGCGCCAGGCCGAAGGCGCTCATACCGTAGATGATGCCGAAGTTGATCACCTTCGCCGCACGGCGCTGATCGGGAGTGACCAGATCGGGCGAGCCGCCGAACACCAGAGCAGCAGTCGAGCTGTGGATGTCCTCGCCGCGGCGGAAGGCATCGACGAGTGCTTCTTCCTGCGCGATGTGGGCCAACACCCTTAGCTCGATCTGGCTGTAGTCCGCGACCAGCAGCAGCGCTCCCTCGGAAGCGCAGAAGGCCCTACGGATCCGGCGCCCGGCCTCGGTCCGGATCGGGATGTTCTGAAGGTTCGGGTTGACGGACGACAGCCGGCCGGTGGCGGCGACGGCCTGCTCGTAGCGCGTGTGGATGCGGCCGTCCTCGGCGACCAGGGTCGGCAAAGCGTCAACGTAGGTCGACTTGAGCTTGGTCCATTCGCGGTAGCGCAGGACCCGCTCCGGCAGGTCGAAGCCGCGCGCCTCGAGCTCCTCCAAGACGTCGGCTCCGGTGGCGTAGCTCTTGGTCTTGCGAGTACGCCGCAGGACCGGGTAGTCGAGCTTCTCGAACATGATCGCGCCGAGCTGTTGCGGCGAGCCGATATTGAACTGCTCGCCCGCAATCTCGTAGATCTCGGTCTCGAGCGCGGCGACGTCGGTCGCCAGCTCGCCTGACATGGTCTCGAGAAAGGCCACGTCGACCTCGATGCCGCTTTCCTCCATGCCGACGAGCACAGGAACGAGTGGCGCCTCGATCTCGTCGTACACGCCGAGCGCTGCAGACGCCGGCCCAACGTGCGACATCTCCTCCTCGAGCTGCTCGTAGAGGGCGGCCGCAAGCGCCGCCCGTTCCGCGGCGAAGGCCAGCAAACTCGAATCGCCAGGTAGCGGCTCAGCGCCCTTGGACCAACCCGCATCCTTGGCCTTGAGCGGCTGTACGTGCAGCCGCTCCATGCAGACCTCCTCGAAGGCGAAGTCCCGGATCGTGGAGCGCAGCAGGTAGGCGAGCAGCATAGTGTCGGCCAGCCGCGCCGCGACCCGGCCGCGATGCCCAGCGAATCGCAGCACTTCCTTCAGGTCGTGTCCGACCACGGTGCGGCCTTCAGCGGTAAGCCAGCCGCGCACCGCATCGACGGCGGCCTCCGAGAGCCCGGTGGTGCGGAAGTCTGCGTAGACGACCTGCTCGTCGTCCGCGGAGAGGGAGCAGACGGCCAGGCCGATCACAGGTGAGCCGATCACCGCCACCGCGATGCGATTGCCGAACCGAGCGATGGCCTCGGTCCACTCGGAGGCGCTTTGGACGTCCGTCGCCGGTGCGAGCTCGGGCCCGAGCGAGATCCCAGCTTCGGCCTCGAGCTCCTTGAGCAGCGGGAAAAACTCCAGCTCGCGATAAAGCTCGGCCAGTGCGCTGGCATCCGGCGGCTCGTAAAGCAGCTGCTTGGGATCGAAGTCGACGTCGAGATCGGTCTTGATCGTGACCAGTTCCTTCGACAGCCGGGCCTCGTCGGCGTGCTCGGTCAGGCCCTCGCGGTGCTTCTTGAACTTCAACTCGGACGCGATCTCGATCAGTGCCTCGACCGAACCGTGCTCCCGAATCAGCTTCTTGGCTCCCTTCTCGCCGATCCCAGGCACACCGGGTACGTTGTCGACAGCGTCGCCCATCAGCGCCAGCACCTCGACCACCTGCTCCGGAGGAACGCCGAAGTCCTCCTCTACCAGGGCCGCGTCGTAGAGCTTGTCCCGAGTCGTGTGCAGCATGAACGTGCGCTCACCCACCAGCTGCATCAGATCCTTGTCGGCGCTCACCAGCACCACGTCGTAGCCCTCAGCTGACGCCTTCGCGGCCAGGGTGCCGAGTACGTCGTCGGCCTCGTAGCGCTCCATCTCGAGGATCGGAATGCGGAACGCATCGAGGGACCTGCGGATCCACGGCAGCTGAGCCCGTAGGTCGTCCGGCATCGGCCGCCGGTTGGCCTTGTAGTCCTCGAACTTTTCCTTGCGGAAGGTCTTCGACGACACGTCCCAGGCCACACCGACCAGTGAGGGATCCTGCTCGCGCAGCAGCTTGCGAAGCATGTTGACGAAACCCAACACGGCATTGGTCGGCTCGCCCTTCGACGTCGACAGCGGCGGCAGGGCGTAGAACGCCCGGAAGATGACGTTGTAGCCATCGATCAGGTAGAGACGGTTCTCGCCCGGCACGTCTGCGTCACGCCGCGGCGACTCGTCAGCTTCGGAGGCTGCCATGACAGGCGGTGATCGTATGCCAGAATCACCCCCATGGCCCGCCGCCTCTGCCCCGCCGTGGCCGCTCCTGCCTGGGCCGTAGTGGCCAGTGCAGTCTGGGCGGCGGCGGCCTCGGCAACGCCCCCACCCGAAGCCCTCGAGCTTCGCCACCAGGGGGTCGCCCATCTCGAGAACGAGCGGCCGATCGAGGCGGAAATGTCGTACCGCAGCCTGATCGAAGTTCACCCCGAGGATCCCCTTGGACATGCAAACCTCGCCATCGCGCTACTGCGCCAGCAGCGCTTCGACGAAGCTGACCAGGCGATCGCGGAAGCTCTGGCGCGGGCCCCCGGGCGTGGAGATCTACTTGCCGCCAAGGCGGCGATCCTGCTGTGGAGTGGCCGGCGGGACGAGGCTCTTCCGGCACTCGAGGCGGCACACGCGGCCGCGCCCACCAACCTCGAGAGTCTCTACGCCCTCTATCGCCACGCTTCGGCGATGCGCGGCGACCAGGCCGAAGCGGCGGCGCGCCAGGCCATCGGGAGGCTACGCGAGCTGGTGCCAGAGAACCTCTTCGTGCTGCTGAAGGCTGGCCAGATCGCGGTCGAATCCGGCGATCGAGCCGGCGCTACCTCCGCTTACCTACGCATCCGCGAGCTCGTCTGGCAGGCCCCGGATCCGTCCGAGGCGACCCTCGCGACGCTCCTCGACGCGTTGGAGGAGAACGACCTTGCCGCCGCCAACCGACCCTCGCGGATCCTCGACAACCTGTTTCGCGGAACGCCGCTCTACACCTCGAGCCTGGCCGAGATCTTCACCGACATCCAAGGGATCCCGATCGCCGGCTTCTCCGACGAGGAGCCAGCCACCAGCTTCGGCAGTCCCGTGCCAATTCATCTCACGGTCTCACACGTAGATGACGCGGCTACCACCGCTGTCGCGCTGGTCGACCTCGATCGCGACGGCGGCGTCGACCTCGCGCGCCTGGTGTCGGGGACGCAGCCGCATTTGGAGATTCGACTCTCCGCCGACGACCTGGCCGTATCGGGGACCACGCCTGCGCCCGCGCTCGAGCGCCTTCGCCCTGTCGACCTTGACAACGACGGCGACCTGGAGCTTCTCGCCTGGGGCGGCGGCTTCGCCGCCTGGAAGCGCAACGCAGCCGGCGAGTGGCACTCCTGGCAAGGGGTGCTGGGCCTGGACGGGGTCGACTTTGTGGCCCTGGCACCTCTCGACTACGACATCGAGGGCGACCTCGACCTGGCCTTCGTCACCTCTGACGGGTCAGCATTGGGCCTGCTCCGCAACACCCTCGAAGGGCCGCTCGAAGACATCGGCCAGCGGGTGATGCCGCAAGGCCTCGATCGACCGCTGTCCGATCTTCTCGCCACCGACCTCGATCGAGACGGAGACGTCGACCTGGTAGGCGTGGGCCCAGCGGGTGTCGTCTTTCTCGACAATCTACGCCAGGGCCGCTTCGGCGATCGCACGGCGGAGCTACTGGCCGTTCAGGGGCCGGCGGCTGCAACCGCACTGAGCGCGGACTTCGACAACGACGGCCAACCCGAGCTCGCCCTCGCCGGAGCAGTCCTGACCCTGCTACGCCGAGGCGAGCTGGGCTTCGCGCCCTGGGAGGTGCAAGGCGATCTACCGCTGCGCGTCACCGCGCCGCGCGACGGTGACTTCGGCTCGATGCTGGCGCTTGACGCCGACAACGACGGTCGACTCGACCTCGCACTGGGAGGTGGCTCGGGCTTCGTGCTCCTCACCCAGCCGGCCCCCGGTGTCTTCGTCGAGACCAGCGTCCTCGGCGAGCTCCCTGCGATCACGGGCATCGCGACCGGTGATCTCGACGGCGACGGCGACCTCGATCTCGTCGCCGGAGGTCCAGCGGGTCTGCACCGCCTCGACAATGTCGGTGGTCATCGCAACGGCTGGCTGGAGGTCGAGCTCACCGGGCTCAACATCGAAAATCAGAAGAACAACCGCTATGGCATGGGCTCGGCGATCGAGATCCTGGCCGGACCGGCCACCCAGTTCCGGGAGGCCACCGAACCGACGACGCACTTCGGCCTCGGCAACATCGGTTGTCCAGAGGTCATGAAGGTCACTTGGACCAACGGCGTGCCGCAGAACCGTCTCCAGGTCTGCGGCTCCGAGCGGATCGTCGAAGAACAGGTACTGAAGGGCAGCTGCCCGTTCCTCTACACCGAGGATCCTGACGGCGTTCATTTCGTCACCGACCTCCTATGGGGAGCGCCACTTGGCATGCCGGTCGGCGAGGGAGTCTGGGCTGGCGCCGACATCGATGAGCTGATCAAGGTCGAGGGCGCGTGGGCGGACTCCGAGGGCCACTACCGCCTTCACATTACCGAGGAGCTTTGGGAAGCCGCGTTCTTCGACCTCACGCGCCTACACATCGTCGATCACCCGGTCACTCTGCAGACGGCCTCGAACCTGCGTGTTATCCCTGGCGAGACGGTCGAAGATCGCATCCTGGCTACCGCGGCCGTGCGACCTCTCGCCTGGGCTCGTGACGGGTCGGGGCGCGACGTCACGGCACGGGTGGCGGCTCGCGATGAGGTCTACGCCGACGGCTACCCGAGCGGGCCGTACCAAGGCGCAACACCCGAGCCCTGGAGCTTCCGCTTCGGCCTCGGCGAAGCGCCCGCAAGCCGTGTGCGCCTGCTCCTCGAGGGCTGGATCTTCCCCGCCGACGCCAGCCTCAACTTGGCCCTCGATCAGCGCGCGACCAAGCCTGTCCTCACCCGGCTCGAGATGCGAGTCGGCGACGAGTGGCAGGTGTTGATGCCGAAGATGGGCCATCCTGCCGGCAAGCCCAAGACGATGGTGGTCGACACCCCGGCGCTGCCGGCAGGCGTCAGCGAGCTGCGAATCGTCAGCTCGAAGTGGCTCCACTGGGACCGCATCGCCTGGAGCACCTCGCCGGCCGACGACCGTATTCGCGAGGTGGCGACTCTCGCGCCAGCGAGCGCGGACCTGCACTTTCGTGGCTTCTCGCGACCCCAACGCCTGACCCCCAACGGTCCCCACATCTACGACTACGACCGCGCGGCACCCAACAGCCCCTGGCTCGGGCTTCCAGGCAGCTATACCCGCTACGGCAACGTGCGCGAACTGCTCACGGAGCCGGACGACCGGCTGGTGATCCTCGCTCCCGGCGATGAGCTGTCGCTGGTCTTCGACGCCTCGGCCCTGCCGCCGCCCGCACCGGGCTGGACGCGTTCGGTCTTTCTCGAGAGCCACGGTTGGGACAAGGACGCGGACCGAAACACCTGGCAGGGCCACCAACTCGAGCCGCTGCCCTTCCGCGCACAAAGCGGCTACCCTTGGGCGGCGGGAGAGTTCTACCCGGACGATCCGGCGCTTCGCCGCTACCGTGCAGAGTGGCTGACACGAGAGGTGCGTTGATGTCCGAATCCACCCAACGCCAGACCTTTGGCCGCATGGGCTTCATCCTCGCGGCCGCGGGGTCGGCCATCGGCGTCGGCAATATCTGGAAGTTTCCCTACATCACCTACGAGAACGGGGGCGGCTCTTTCGTCCTCATCTATCTGATCGCGGTGCTGTTGATCGGGGCGCCAATCATGTTCGCCGAGCTCCTGATCGGCCGCCAGACCCGGCTCAGCCCGGTCGGGGCTTTCCTTCAGCTTGGCAAAAACGTGCGCGGCGGCAAGGCTTGGTCGGTGGTTGGCTGGCTCGGCCTGCTGGGCGGGTTTGTCATCTTTTCCTACTACTCGGTGATCGCCGGCTGGACCGTTTACTACTTCGGCAAGTGCCTGTCGTGGTCGATCGGCGGCTTCACCGAAGAGACCGCGCAGGGGCTCGGGGATTCGTTCGGCGCCTTTCTCGCCAACGCTCCGCTACAGATCGGGTTTCACGCACTGTTCATGATCGCGACGACGTCGGTCGTGTACTTCGGCATCAAGAGCGGCATCGAGCGAGTGACAAAGACCCTGATGCCGATCCTCGCCGCCCTGCTCATCCTGTTGCTCGTCAACTCCTTTTTCGCGCCGGGCTTCGGTGAGGCGATCGCCTTTCTCTTCCACGTCGGCCCGGTGTCGGCGTCGCAGGTGCTCGAGGCTGTCGGCCACTCGTTCTTTACGCTGTCCTTGGGCATGGGCGCGATGATCACCTACGGCTCCTACGTCTCGCGCAAGCAATCGATCCCGCGCGCGGCCGCCACCGTGTGTCTCTTCGACACCCTCATCGGCATGTCGGCCTGCGTGATCATGTTCACGATCATCTTCGGTGTGCCCGTCGCGGAGCGGGCTGGCACGTTCTCGAAGAGCGCGACGATCCTCTTCACGACGTTGCCGCGGATGTTTTATGAGCTGCCGTTCGGCGCCGTGCTCGCACCTACCTTCTACCTACTGGTGGCGTTCGCCGCTCTGACCTCGACTATCTCGCTGCTCGAGGTCGTGGTCTCCTACTTCATCGACGTACGCGGCTGGTCGCGGTCCAAGTCGACCGTGCGACTCGGCATGGTGATCTTTCTCACCGGCGTGCCCTGCGCGCTGAGCCTGGGCGCCAGCCCGTTTCTGTCGAACATGCTGGTCGGGGGCTTCTTCAACACCCTCGACTACCTCGCCTCGAACTGGATCTTGCCGCTTGGCGGTCTGCTCATCGCCATCTTCAGCGGCTGGTTTCTCGATCAGAGGATCGCCAAGGCCGAGCTCGAAGAGGGTCACGGACCGTTCCCGCTCTTTAAGGTGTGGCGCTTCTTCATCGCGGTCGCCGCACCCATCGCCATCATCTGGATCGTCGTCGCCGTCATCGGCGGCAAGTCGTTTCAGTAGACCGGGAGCCCTGATGATCGCCGACGACATCGAGGCGGTTCAGCAGGCGCTCGCCGACGCCGAGCTCGATGGTTGGCTGTTCTGCGTCTTTCAGCAAAATGACCCGGTCAGCCTCGAGCTGCTCGGTCTGATCGGCGAGCACCTGGTCACGCGTCGGTGCTACTACCTGGTGCCTGCCCACGGCGAGCCGCGCAAGCTCGTACACCGGCTCGAGCCGGCGATGCTCGACGCGTTGCCCGGCTCGACGAGTGCCTACCTGACCTGGCGCGAGCATCGCGCCCAGTTCCACGAGCTCGTCTCCAGCTGCAACACGCTCGCTTGCCAGTACAGCCCGGACAACCAGCTACCTACCGTTTCCAGGCTCGACGCCGGCACCGCCGATCTGCTGCGCGCCTGCGGTGTCGAGCTCGCCTCCTCCGCCGAACTCATCCAACAGTTCGCAGCGGTCTGGGACGACGACCAGCTGGCTAGCCACCAACGGGCCTCGACGGCGTTGCACGAGATCGTCCTGGCCGCCTTCGATCGGGTAGCCGACACGCTCCGCACCGGCGCCTCCATCAACGAGTACCAGATACAGAGCTTCATCCTCGAGAGCTTCGAGCGTCGCGGCCTCCATTCCGAAGGCCACCCGATAGTGGGCGTGAACGAGCACAGCGCGGACCCGCACTTCGCCACCCAAGCCGAGGGTAGCTCACCGATCCAGCAAGGAGACTTCCTGCTCATCGACCTGTGGGCCAAGGAGCTCCATCCGCGAAGCATCTACGGCGACATCACCTGGTGCGCAGTCTGCGCGGCATCGCCGGCCGAGCGGCATCAGGAGATCTTCGACATCGTCGCCCGAGCCCGTGATGCGGCCTTCCAGCTCGTCGACAGCCGCTATCCATCGCACGACATCCGCGGCTATGAAGTCGACAACGCGGCCCGAGGCATCATCGAGTCCGAAGGCTACGGAGCGTCCTACATCCACCGCACGGGCCATTCGATCGGCATCAGCGACCACGGCCAGGGCGCCAACATGGACGATCTCGAGACCCATGACGAGCGCCGCCTACGTGCCATGACCGGATTCTCCATCGAGCCCGGCATCTACCTGCCAGGCGAGTTCGGTGTGCGCAGCGAGATCGACGTCGTACTGCTGGCAGACCGGGCCGAGATCAGCGGCGGTGAAGCGCAGCAGCGACTGTTGACCCTTCTCGCATGAGCGACGACGCCGGCGGTGGCGGATCTCGACCTAACCGCCGATCCGGGGACAGTCGGCCGGATGGCCTCGTCTCGTTGCTCGGCGGTTCGGGGGACACACCGGGCTCGCGAAGTAGTGGTGAGGGTAGAAGCGTCCACTCCTCCTTCTACGACCTGACTCCGCCAAAGGCGGACTTCGACGCTGGACGGGCACGGGTCGTCTGTGCCGAGATCGCGCGGCAGCTCCTCGGCGAGTTCGCCCCGGCGTTGGCGGTTCTGTCCGCCACGCACCGCATCAGGGCTCAAGCGCTCGTGGCCTACGCCAGGACGATGCTGGACTTCACCTCCGATGCCACCCTCGAGGGCGAGCGCCTGGCCCAGATCAACCGTTGGCAGTTCGCTCTCGAACAGGCTTTCGATGGCGAGCCTGCGGGCCAACCGGTGTTCATCGTGCTGGCGGACTGCGAGCGCGAGTCGCCCTGGCCGCGCGAGCCGCTGGACGAGCTCGCCGCGTTCGCCCGGACACGAATCGCGCGGGGCCGGCCACTGACAGGCGCCGAGCTGTCGGTAGAGGCTGTCCGCCTGGCGACGACGGTGCTGGCCGCCCTGACCACCTCGCCGCTACCGTCGGGCATGGAAGCCCTGGCCGAGGCAGCCGTCCGGCTGCATTCCCTACTGGGCTGGCGGGAGAGTCTCTTCCATACCCGCCCGGATCTGGGTCTGGATGCAAGCGATCAGAAGCTCGGTAGCGTGATCGCCGCGGAGAGCATTTCGATCCGGGCGCTTCTAAGCCACGCCGTCCAGCGTGCAGAGCCCGGGTCCCGCGCCGGGCTCCCGGCACCCGCCGCACGCGTGGCTCACTTCGTCGCGACGGCAAGCACGGCGCTACTGGACCGCATCGACGACGACCCCGATGCGGCGCACGCACCACGACTGAATGCGCTCACCCGCCTGCGGCTTGTCCTTGGCGCCCGATTCGGCCCGACTCCACGCTAGGAAGCCACCTCGACGAAGACCTTTGACGCAGCGCGGAAGCCCAGACTCACCCGATCGCCGTCGAGAATCGAGATCTCGACGCTGTCGGCAGCCTCGATTCGAGCCTCGACGACCACCCGGCTACCCGGCACGAGGCCGCGATGCTCGAGGAATCGCAGAAAGTCGGAGCTCTGATCGCCCACCCGTACGACTCGCTGCTCTCGATCGAGACGGCAGACGAGCAGCGACGGAAAGCTCGCTCCGTCGATCCGACCCTCACGCGTCGGGATCGGGTCGCCGTGGGGATCGACGGCGGGGCGCCCGAGCATCTCGTCGATGCGGTCGATAAGCCGCTCCGATACGGCGTGCTCCAGAAGCTCTGCCTCCGCATGAACCTCGCTCCAATCCAGGCCGAGGATCTCGACCAGGAACAGCTCGATCAGACGGTGCCGGCGCAGCACGTGCGCAGCGAGCTTTTCCCCGGCCTCGGAGAGGCGTACCCCCGAGTACGGCTCGTACTCCAACAGGCCGCTGTCCGACAGCGTCTTGACCATGGCGGTGACCGTTCCGGGCGCGACACCGAGCGCGGAGCCGATGCGCCCCATCGTCACCAGCGCCTCTGGCCGGCCTTGTTGCTCGGTCAGGATGCACTTGAGGTAGTCCTCGACGGTCGAAGTCGCCACGGCGGGATTATCCCTCTTCCACGGGGCGAAGACCATGAAGCGACTCGCACTCACGAATCTCGGCACCGCCCTCGGTGCACACCGCGAAGGTCTGCTTCTCGCCCGACCACATGGCAACTCCGGCGTACTCTCCAGCTCGATCTACGACGTAGAACTTCAGGTTGAAAGCGGGCCTGGCGTCCTCGGTCAGCAGGCGCTTCTCGATCGTCGCCTCGCTGACCCGACGCAGCGCGCTCATGCCCGCATCCAACGGCTTGGCGCCTCGGCGCATCTCCTCGACGATCAGGAAACTGGCCAACGAGTAGAGGTTGGCCTCGCCGCGGCCGGTCGAACCGGCGGCGCCTACGTCTCCGTCGACGTAGAGACCCGCCCCCAGGATGGGCGAGTCGCCGACCCGACCGGGGATCTTCCAGGCCAGGCCGCTGGTGGTCGTCACCCCGCACACGTCGCCGCGAGCGTTGACACCGTTGCAGTTGATGGTGCCGTAAACGTGCTCCTCGTCGACCCGACCCTCCGCGACCATCTCGCGGCGCGCCTCGACGCCGGCGGCTTCGCGCTCAGCTGGGTCGAGATAGTGCTGCGGGTCGATGCGTCGTTTCCACTCCAGCCACAGCGCGCGCGATCGGTCGGTGTTGAGGTCGTCCTCGATCTCGAAGCCCATCTGGCGGGCGAAGCGCTGCGCGCCCGGCCCGACGAGCAGATGGTGATCGGTGGTGTCGGCGACCGTCTGGGCCACTGCAGCCGGCGTGCGCACGCCCTCGAGAGCCGCCACACCCCCGGCCCGCTTGCGCGGACCGTGCATGCAACAGGCATCGAGCTGTACCACCCCGTCGGCGTTGGGGAGCCCACCGAAGCCTACGCTCGAATCACTGGGATCGAGCTCGACGATACCGACGCCCGCGACCAGAGCGTCGAGCACGTCGTCGCCGCGTGCGATGCACTCGAACGCCTCCTCGACGCAGGTGCGCGAACCGCCGTTGGTGACTGCGTGGCCATTCGTCGAGGCGATGACGACCGGGCGGGCGCCTTGCCTGCGTACAGCTGGGGCCTGCGCGCCGACCCGCACGGTTCCGAGAAGGCCCGCCGCCCCACCTGCGACGACCAGCTCCCGACGGCTATAGCGAGCGCACATCGGGCTAGTACGACTCACCGGGGTTCAGGGTGACGACCTCGGTGTTGATGCCGCGGTCCTTCAGCGATTCGCTGAGCTGCTCAGGAGTTCCCGTGAGGACAGGAAACGTTCCGTAGTGGACCGGGATCACCTTGGACACCCCCAGCAGCCGACAAGCCAGCGCTGCCTGCTCGGGATCCATGGTGAAGAGGTCGCCGATCGGCAGGAACGCGAGCTCGGGCCGGTAGAGCTCGGCAATTAGCTCCATGTCGGAGAAAAGCGCGGTATCGCCCGCGTGATAGAAGGTGTAGCCACCCTCCAGCCGCACCACATAGCCCGCCGACACGCCGCCGTAGAGGAACTGGCCATCACCGGTCACGATCCCCGAGGTGTGGTCCGCGCGCACCATCGACACCTTGGTGCCAAGGACCTCGACGCTGCCACCGAGGTTCATCCCGATCGTATTCTCGACACCCTGACTCTCCAGCCACGCGGCCACCTCGTAGCAGGCCACGACCTGGCGAGGTTGATGCTTCTTCGCTAGCGCGACGGCGTCGCCGATGTGATCGAAGTGGCCGTGGGTGACGAGCATCGCGTCGATGCGCTCGAACTGCTTGAGCTCGTCTGGACAGGCCGGGTTCTGCTCCACCCACGGATCGATCAGGATGACTTCGCCGCTCGGTAGCGTGCACTGCACGGTCGAGTGGCCGATATAGAGGTATTCGGGGCGGGGGCTCGAATTCATGTCTCCTCCAAGATGGTTGCGGCCGCTCAGGCCGGGACGGCGGAACGCTCTTCGTCGAGCGCAAGGTTCATCTCCTGCACGATCCGCGCGACCTCGGGACGGGAGAGCTTGGCACCCGGCCCCTGATCCTCGACTCGATCCAGGGTGGCGCAAGCCAAAAGCACCGGCAGGGCCGTGAAGGCGATCAGCCCACGCTCAGCACCCGCCTCCTCGAGTGCACGCACGTACTGGCAGCTCGCACCAAGATCACCACGCGCGATACCGAAGACCTCCAGCCGGTCGGCGCGCAACGGCAGGTAGCTGCGCCCCTCGCGGGCATCGTCGGCCGAGTCCTTGAGGATGTTCACGAGCTGCAGCGCCTCGCCGAAGGTCGCTGCACGCTCGGTGAGATAGCCGGCCACCGGATCGAGCCGAGGGCGGTCGAGCAGAAAGAGCTCGGTCAGAAGCTCGCCAACGATCCCCGCCACGAGATAGCAGTAGTGCTTGAGATCGTCTACGTCATCGAGGGCCAGCACGCCATCGTCCGCCGTACGCTCGACGATCTCAGCCATGCCCACGGAGGTGCGGACGACGTGGCGCCGGATGATCTCCTGCGCGGGGCCTGAGAGCGCGGCGAAGGCGCGCAGGACCTCAGGCACCTCAGCCATCAGCTCCACATAGCCCTCGTGCTCGGAGGGGCCCTGCGCGACCCACTCTCGGGCCGCAGCGGCGGCCGCGTCGCGGTCGCCCGACTCGAGCAGGTCGACGAAGCACTCCAAGCCCGCCACACGTTGGGAGCGCGACCAGTGGGAGGCGTCTTCGAAGGTATCGGCGACGCGAAACAACAGATACGCGATCGTTACCTCGCGACGCGTCGGCTCCGGCAGCGGCGGAATCGAAAGCGCGAACGTCCGACTCGTTTTGACCAGGAGGTCGTCGAGATCAGCGGCCATCGGGAAGCCTTGACAGTACCAGTAGCGTAAACGCCGGGTGGTCCGGCTAGGCCCTTCGGACTCGGGTGCCCACAACCTTCTCGCCGCGCAGGGCGCGCTCGAGGATGCCGCCCTCCCTGCCGTTGAGAATCCAGGACTCGATGCCCAGCCGAGCAAGCTCGAGAGCGGTCTCGAGCCGGTGACGCATCCCCCCGGTGACGTCCTCGCCCTCCGCCTCGCCGGCGGTGTCGAGCGCCTCGCCGGCGTTGGTGGAGCTCACTTCCTTGATCGTGCGGCCACGAGGGTCCAGCACTCCCTCGGTCGAGCCCATCCACAGGATCCGCCCCACCGCCCAGCCGGCCGCCTCAAGCGGGGCGATCAGGCTGCCCACCACAGTCTCGGTGGAGCAGATGGACGCGCCACGCGAACGGTCCAGCACGACATCCCCGAAGGTGACGGGGACCAGCCCGGCCTCGAGCGCCAGTCGAAACGGCTCGCTGCTGACGGATACCAATCGCCCCTGGTCGGCGACGGCGAAGCTCGACGCTGCAAGAGAGTAAGCCGCGATCCCAGCCTGCGACAGGGATCCCGCTACGATCCGGTGCAGACGATGGGCCTGATCCTGGGTGACCGACACGCCCGGCAACTGAGACATCTCCGTGACGCCCTCTTCCAGCCGGTAGCGCGCCGCCGCGACGTGTCCGAAAGAGCCACTGCCGTGCGACACCAAGAGCCCTTCGGTCATGAAGGGCTTGGCGAGGGCGATCTCGCGACACAACCTCTCGACCACGCGCATCCGCGCCGACGACTGCTGGAGCTTGTTGGTGATCAGGCTGCCACCGAGCTTGACGACGACGAGATCCACTTTCCACGCCCTCTCAGATCAGCGGCTCGGCCAACGCCGAAGGGCCCGGGCCCACCCCGTCGCGCAGCACCGAGTCGACACCGGCGGTCTCGCCCAGCGCCGTGGCGATCTGCGGCTCTTCGACGGGCTCGCAGAACACGTGCACGTTGGCGCCCGCATCCATGGTCGCGAAGCCGCACAGGCCATCCTCCCGCAGCTCGCGCACCCGCGCGAGAACCGCGAGCGTCGCCGGGCTCCAATAGAAGACCGGCGGGCACGACGACATCGCCACCAGGTGCATCTCGATGAACTCTTCCTCGATCACCGGACCCAGGGCCACGAGATCGCGGTCGTGAATCGCTGCACGTACCTGGTCCAGGCGCCTCGGGACCAGCGCCAGCCGGCGCTCGTAGTGCGGGCTGGTCGGCGCGGCAACATGACCGTCCAGCGACGACACCCGTTTGGGGGCAGTTTGGACGATCGTAATGACGTCGCGTAGATCCCAGTGATCGGCCGGCGCCAGCTCGAACGCATGGCACGACTCCTCGCTCTCGCCGCGCGGCCATTCGACATAGCCGCCCATGGTCGACCGTGCGGCTGAGCCGGAGCCGCTGCGCCGTGCCCACAGCGAAAGCTCGTCGGCGCTCACCTCGCGCTCCAGCGCCCCGAGTGTGGCGAGAGTCAACGCCGTGAATCCCGAGGCTGAAGAGGCGATGCCCGCGGCGCTCGGGAAGGTGTTGCGGGTGCCGACCGTGAACCGGACCTGGGCGCCGAAGTGGTTACGCAGGCGATCGAGATGTGCGATCACCCGACGAGTGAACGACTCCCCCGGATCGGTGCGCTGGCCCGACTCGTCGACCAGCCAGACCTGGTCTGCACTGCCGTCGTACGGCTGGGTCTCGACCGTACACAACGATCGGCATTTCTCGAGCGTCATCGAGATCGACGGGTGATTCGGAATCGCCAGATCGAGGTCCCTGGCGCCCCAGTACTTGACGAACGCAATGTTCGACGGTGCTTGAAAGCTTGCCTTCACTGACTCGCCTCCCTTCGCACCGATGGTGCCCCGAGCGTCGCGTGCACCCACCAGGCCGATGGCAGAAAGTCCCAGTCCGCCACTTCCTCAGGGCGGGGATGATAGACCACCAGGCCGCCCGCCCGATCGCCATGCGACGCGCCGGCGCCAGAGATCTTGGCCGCCCCTCCGGCGGCCTCGATGCGCCGCACCAAATCCACAACGACGGCCGGAACGACCCCGAGCTCCTCGAGTGCGCGTTCGGCCGAGTAGATCGCACGGGCCAACAGGTCACCGTCGTTCGCCTCGAGCGCGCTGCGGAAGGCCTTTGCCGCGTCTTGGATGTTTCGCAGTGCGGAATCGAAGACCCGCGGCTGCTCGGAAGATCGACGGCTCACCGCGGCCACTACCTCGCCCGTGGCCACTTCTGGCGTTCCGGTATCGACCACGCGCAGGCAGCTCAGCAGCGTGCCCTCTCGTAGGGCGACCGCCCGCAACGCCCCGACCGTCGGGTACTCAATCCACTGCACACCCCCCCGCAGCACCACCGCCGCGTCGACGCCGGAAGGGTGCCCGTGCTGGCGGCGCTCCGCCTCGGTCACGAGCGCCTCTAAGCGCGACGCGTCGGCATCGACCTCGAGGGCGGCGAGGGTCCCGACCACCAGCGTGGCCGAGAGTGCCGCGGAGCTGCCGAAGCCCGATCCCACCGGCAGCTCGGATGAAACCTCTACGAGTAGGCACGCGTCTCGCGCGCCGGCAAAGGCGAGGGCTTCCCCCACGGCAACCTTCGCCAGATGAGCCGGATCCTCCCCTCGCAGTCGGCGGAAACTAGTGGGGCTGGGGTCTTTGTCGAACTCCTGCCAGTGCCGTCGAGCAGCCATCGTGTAGTCCTCGAGCTCGTCAAGGTCCACGTGGACGTGCTCACCGAGGTCGCGCAGTATCAGCTCGACGCCGGAGCCCGCCTCGCTGAAACGCGCTTCGAGCCTCGCACCGAGAGCGGCGACGACGGCCGGCCGACGGTAGACGGCAGCGTGATCGCCGACCAGGATGAGCTTGCCCGGCGACGAGACCCGGGTCGGGATCAACTCTTGGGCTCGCCCCGTCCCAGCCGCTCGTGTGCCCCCGCCAGGTCCTGCGAGGTGAGCGCCGACATCAGCGAGACCTCGCCGGCCAGGACCACCGCACCCACGATCTCGGCCAGGCGCATCGCCGCCTGCCCGGGTCGAGAGGCGTCGGGTTCAATGCCCATCAGGGCCAGCGCTTCGTTCTGGGTTTCGAGCCCCGTGCCACCACCGATCGCGGCCAGGGGCACGTCGGGCATGTAGACCGAGAACAGCACGCCCTCGCCCTTCGGCTCGATGCCGGTGATCGTCATCGAGCCCTCGACTACATGGGCCAGGTCCTGGCCGGTGGCCGCGAAGATCCCCGCCAGCACGTTCGCGGCCTGGCCGTTGTAGCCCATCGAGCCGGCGGCGATCGAGCCCATCAGATTCTTGCGGTACTGCAGCTCTACCAGCGCCGGCGCGTTCGACTTGAGCGTCTTCGTCAGCGGATCGCCCTCGAGTAGAACCTCGGCGAAGATCCGTTTGCCGCGCCCCTCGAGGAAGTTTACGGCCGCCGGCTTCTTATCGACGCAGTAGTTGCCCGACAGGGCGACGCACTCGACGCCCGTCTCCGGGTCGATCAGCTCGCGGACCACGCGATCGCACGCGATGGTGGCCATGTTCATGCCCATCGCATCCCCGGTCTCGAAGCGGAAACGTAAGAAGACGGTCGTGCCGAGCGAGCGCGGCCGGATCTCCACTAGCCTCAGGAAGCGGCTGGTCCCCTCCGCCACTTTGCGGATCCTCTCAAAATTGGCGCCGACCCAGTCGAGGAAGTGATTGGTCTGTTCGATCCCAGACGTACGGAATACCGGCGCCCGGGTCATCCCGACGTCCTCGACGTGGACCACGGCGCCGCCTGCGCGGCGAATCGCGGAACAACCCCGGTTCACGCTGGCGAGCAGCGCACCTTCGGTGGTGGCCATGGGCACGAAGACCTCGTCGTCGAGCACTTCGCCGCGCACTCGCACCGGCCCGACGATGCCCATTGGGATCTGGGCCACTCCGATCAGGTTCTCGCAGTTGCGCGTCGAGGCGCGGGAGGCATCGAAGCTGAAATGGCCGATGTGCTCGAGACTTCTACCCGACTGTTCCTCCAAGGCCCGGCGACGTAGGTCTGCCGCCTCCACCGCAGTGAGGTCCGCCGGTAGCTGGTGAAAGCCCCGGCGGCCCGCCGCGATCTCCTGCACCCAGTCTTCCGGTGCCGCTTTCGTTTCAGTCATGAAGTGCGAGGCCTCCGCACAAGCTCGACCGCTCGCAGACTTTCGAGATCACGGCAACCGAGACAGAACATGCAGATCTTCAACTCGTGTACAACGCGCTCGATCCTCTCCACCACCACCTCAGCCGAAACCGTCGCGGCGGCGAGAAACGGGTACGCCATACCGAACAGGGACGAGCCCAAAGCGATCGCCTTCGCCCCGTCGATGCCATTTCGCAGTCCGCCGCTACCGATGACTCGGAGCCCGGCAACGCCAGACAGCTCGCGGATCGAGTCGGGGGTCGGGATGCCCCAGTCGGCGAACAGCTCGCCGAGCTCGAGATCGTCGGCGCGCGCCCCCTCGATACGGGCCCCACACGTGCCGCCGAGCCCGGCGGTGTCGACGATCTCGATGCCGATCCTCGCCAGCTCGCGACCGGTAGCGGCAGAGATGCCGCAGCCGATCTCCTTGGCGATCACCGGCACCTCGATCTCCGAGACAATGGCGGCCATCTTCGGCAGCAGGTTCGAGAAGTCGACCTGGCCCTCGGGCTGGATCGCCTCTTGTAGCGGGTTGAGATGCAGCACCAACGCGTCGGCACCGATCATCTCGACCACCCTGCGGCACTCGTCGATGCCGCAACCGTAGTTCAGCTGCACTGCACCGAGGTTGGCCAACAGTGCCGCCGTGGGGGCGGAGGAACGCACCTCGAAGCTCGCCGCGGTTTCGGGATCTTCGAGCGCCCTGCGCTGCGATCCAACTCCAAGTGCGACGCCGGCCTTCTCCGCCGCGGCGGCGAGGTTGCGGTTGATCGCAGCCGCGCTGTCAGTGCCTCCGGTCATACAAGAGATCAGGAGCGGCGCCTGCAGGCGCTTGCCGAGAAACTCGACCGAGGTGTCGATCTCAGCGAAGTTAATTTCGGGCAGCGCCGCGTGAGGGAACGCATACTGCTCGAAGTAGTGCGCCTCGAGCTGCATCCTGCAGTCCAGCCCGAGCCGGATGTGCTCGGCCTTGCGATCGCGATCGAGGGCCTCGTCCGCGCTCGGGAGCGCGCTAGAAGTGAGGCGGGACATGCGCCGGACAGTGTGCGAGATTGTGGCGCTGCAAGTCAACCAGGCACGGCCGCGACGACGACGTCGGCGAACGTCACAGAGGCCTCGCTGACCGTACGACCGAGTTCGGCGAGCGCCCGCCAGGAGCCGGGCCGGGCGCTGGCGGCCAGGACCACGCGAACCCGGTCGATACTGCCGTCTGGCCGGCGGCAACGGCTCAAGAACGCCGGCAGCTCCGCGTCGGCGCGATCGCTGATGACACGCACCACGTCGATCGGAATGCCAGCCGATCTCGCAACGTCCACGAGCTCGAAGGTCTCCATGTCCACGGCCAGCCTGGGGCAATCCACCAGGCTGGCCAGCTCCCGGCGTCGTTGCGGGTCGACGATCAGCTCGTCGACCGTCACCAGCTCCGCCGAGCCGCTCAAGTGAGAGCGAACACTCTCGCTCGGGGCGCCGAGCTCGTGTCGCCGGCCGCCGGCTTCGCGCACCGCCGTAATCGCCAGCGCCTGACCCACGGAGAGGTCGTCGGTGAGCGCTCCTGCGACCCCGACGACGAGAATCCGTTCGGGCTGCCAACCAACGATCGCCTCCATCCCTGATCGTGCCAGGCGCCGACCCTCCCCCACCAGCGCCACGGTGACCGTTGTCTCCTGAGCTCGTATCTGCCACGCGCGTGGACCGTCGGTGTCGATCGGGCTCGAGCCGTAGCGATCCAGCAGCGTCGCGATCTCCTCGGGCTGCGCGGCGACCACGCACAGGCCGGGCTTCGGGCTCATTGAGCCTCGACCCTCCCGACCGCGCGAAACCACTCGACCGCCCTTTCCAACGCCTCCTCTACGGACGTTTGCGGAAGGCCGAGCTCGCGCAGCGCCTTCGAGGAATCGAAATACATCTTGTGGCGCGACATGCGCACGCTCTCGGGCGATACCCGAGGCTCGGTGCCCGCTAGCCGTGCCACCGCTGCGGACCCCGCCGCGAAGAGCGCCGGAACCCAGTGCGGCACGCGAAACCGCGGCGCCGCTGCCCCCGTCAGCCGGGACAAAACCTCGAGGATCTCGCGCAGGCTCAGGTTGCGATTGCCGAGGATGTACTTCTCGCCGACCCGCCCCTTCTGCTCAGCGAGCAGGTGCCCGGCCGCGACGTCCCGCACGTCGACGAGATTCAGGCCCGTGTCGACGTAGGCCGGCATGCGACCGTTGAGAAAGTCGAGGATGATCTGGCCGGTCGGAGTTGGCTTGATGTCGAGATCGCCCACCGGCGTCGACGGATTGACGATGACCACCGCCAGCCCCTCGTCACAGGCCTCCTCCACCACCCGTTCGGCGAGAAACTTCGATCGTTTGTAGTGCCCGATCATCTTCTCGAGCGACACCGGTGTGTCCTCATTCGCCGGCGAGCCGTCGGGCTCGAGGCCCAAGGCGCCGACGCTCGACGTGTAGACCACCTTCTCGACGCCCGCCTCACGAGCCGCGGTCAGGAGTCGCCGGGTCCCTTCGACATTGGCGTCGTATAGCTCGGCTGGATCCCGCACCCATAGCCGGTAGTCGGCGGCGCAATGGTAGAGCGACTCACACCCCGCGACCGCGCGCCGAAGTGAGTCCGTGTCGCGCAGATCCCCTTCCGCCAGCGCCACGTCGAGGTGGTCGAGGTTGTCGCGCCGACTCTCCCGCCGCACCAGGCAGCGAACCCTGTCGCCACGCTCCAGCAGCGCACGCACGAGATGAGCACCGACGAACCCCGTACCGCCGGTGACCAGGACGGTCATCTCGAAGCTGCGTCGTCTCGCCTAGGCGAAGAGCTGCCAGGCGGCCATCCGCATCATGTCCTTAGGGGACTTGTGCAGATTGCGCACCACCGAGGCTTCGAAGCCGGAGTGCATCGAGCAGTTCTGGCACAGGGTGTCCTGGCGAGACTCCCAGTAGTCCCAGTCGATCTCGCTCCAGAACTCCTCCCAGGTCTCGTAGTACTGCTTGCCGATCAAGTAGCACGGCCCCTTCCAGCCTAGCGGGGTGCGCGTCACCGTGCTCCAGGGAGAGCAGTCGTAGTTGCGCTTGCCAGCGGCGAACTCAAGAAACATCGGCGTCGAGGAGATCTTGTAGTCGCCCGCGATCTCGATCACGCGCTCGAACTTCGACTCGGTGTCCTTGCGGGTGAGGAAGATGTCGCGATCGACCGACTCGTACTGATAGCCGGGCGAGATCAGCATGCCGTCGACGGGGATCTCCGACAGCAGCCGGCACAGCTCCTCGACCTCGTCGATCTTGGTCTCTTTGAAGATCGTGGTGTTGGTGGTGGTGTGGAAGCCGAGCCTTTTCGACTCGCGGATCATCTCGATCGCTTTGTCGAAGACCCCATCCTTGGCACACACGTAGTCGTGGGTCTCGCGCAGCCCGTCGAGGTGTACGTTGACAGTCAAGCGCTTGTTGGGCTCGACCTTGCCAAACAGGGTCTCGTTGAGCAGCAGAGCGTTGGTGCAGAGATAGATGTGGCGCTTGCGCTCGATGATGCCGTTGAGGAGCTCGACCAGCTCGGGATAGATCGTGGGCTCACCGCCACAGATCGACACCGTCGGCGCCCCGCTCTCCTCGACTGCACGCAGGCAGTCCTCGACGGTCATTCGGTCCTTGAGCTTGCCGGTGTGGCGCTCGATCGAGCAACCGAGACACGCCAGGTTGCAAGTGTAGAGAGGTTCGAGCATGAGCACGTACGGGTAACGCTTGTTCCCCTTCATGGCGTTCGAGAAGCCATGGCGCATCATGTCGGTGGTCATGTGGAGCGGGTGTCGCATCCGTTTCTCCGTCTTATCGAAAAGCGCCTGCGCCTACGCGGCTGCGGCGGCGTCACATTCTAACTCCGGGGTCCGGCCGAAGGTGGCGAGAGCCTGAAGCGGGAAGTAGCAGGCGTACAGGTGGTAGCGAAGGTAAAAGACGCCCGGGAAGCCGGTGCCTGTCCATTGGTCGTCGACCCAGGTGCCGTTCTCGCCCTGCGTCGACAGCAGGTAAGAGATGCCGCGGTGCACTCCCTCGGCGGCCTCCGGGTGGTTGTGCGCACCGGCCGCGAGCAGCCCGAGCAGAGCCCAAGACGTCTGCGACGCGGTCGTCTCGCCACGACCCTTGTGCTCGGTGTCGTGGTAGGACCACAGGCTCTCTCCCCACCCACCGTCGTCGTTCTGGCTCTCGAGCAGCCACTCGACGGCACGGCGCACCCGCGGCTGGGCCATGTCTTCGCCGCAGCGATCGAGCGCGGTCAGTGCCAGCCAGGTGCCATAGATGTAGTTGGCGCCCCAGCGGCCGTACCAGCAGCCCTCCATCTCCTGCTCCCTCCACAGGAAGTCGACGGCACGCCTGATGGGCTCTTCGTCGGCGCGCAGTCCAAGATCCAGCAGCGCCTCCACAGTCCGGCCTGTCACGTCTACGGTCGCGGGGTCGAGCATCGCGTTGTGATCGGCGAAGGGCACGAGCTCCAGGAGCTTGCGGTCGCAATCCTTGTCGAAGGCACCCCAGCCACCGTTGCGGCTCTGCATCGAGAGCTGCCAAGCCAAGGCCCGATCGAGCGCCGCCACGCGCCGTGCTTCAGCCCCGGGATCGTCGAGACGAATGCGGTTCAGCACTGCCATCACCTCGGCGGTATCGTCGCAGTCGGGGTAAAACTCGTTGGCATACTCGAAGAACCAGCCGCCCGGAGGCGTGCCGGGAACCTTCAGTTGCCAGTCGCCGGGAAGCTTCACCTCTTTGTCCAACAGCCATCCGGCCGCGCTCTGTAGCGCCGGGTCGTCGCCGGGCCGCCCGGCTTCGAGCATGGCGTTCATCGCCAACGCCGTGTCCCACACCGGCGAGAAGCAGGGCTGCAGCTTCAGCTCGTCGCCGTCGGCCAGCTCCAGCTTCTCGAGCTCGGCGATCTGCGACCGGACCAGTGGATCGTGGCGATCGCGGCCCTGGCATATGAAGGCCAAGATCGTGTTCATGATCGAAGGAAAGATGGCGCCGAGCCCGCCGCCGCGCTTGAGGCGCTGGACGATCCAGGCTTCCGCCTTCTTCAGCGACTGCTCGCGCAACGGCAGAAGCCCGAACTCCTCGACGTCTTTGAGTCCGGCGTCCACCGCACGGAAAAACGACGTCCAGAAGCGCTCGAGAGCCGTCGTCGGGCTCACCGCGGCAGCCATAGCGACCGACTGCTTCTCAGCCCCACTGGCGACCCGAAGCTCTTCGAGCCGGCAGTCGTCGGGCACCGGGCACTCGGGCTTGTGCGCCCAGATAATGGAAAGTGGCACGACGATCGCACGCGACCACGACGACATCTCGTAGATGTTGAAGTAGAACCAGCGCGGCAGCAGCACGATCTCGGGAGGCACAGCGGGCGAGTTTTCCCACTCGTAGACGCCAAAGACCGAGAGCAGAAGGCGGGTGTAGGAGTTGCAGGCGTGCAGACCGCCGAGCCGACGGATGGTTTCGCGCGCCTCGCGCATGTGCGGCGCGCGTGGATCGTCTCCGGCGAGCTTGAGAACGAAGTAGGCCTTCGTCGATGCGCTCACCTCGGGCGGTCCGCCGGGGAAGTTCCCCCAACCGCCATCGGCGACCCGCCGCGAGCGGAGAAAGTTGGCCAGCCGTTGGAACTTCCCGCTCTCTCCCTCGCCCAGGAAGTAGAGGGTCAGGGCGTACTCGGACTCGAGGATGGTGTCGCCCTCGAGCTCGGCACACCAGTGCCCGTCGGGCTCCTGACCACCGGCGAGATACGCCTCGGCGGCCGCCACGGCACCGTGAACACGCTCCAGCACGGACCGCGGGGACTCCTTCTCTCTGTGCATAGCTACAACAGGCCGGATACCGGACTCTCAACTACGAAAATGGCGCCTAGATGGCGACTCGACCCCTCGAGCCGGGTCGTATCTTATCCGACTCCGACCGTGCGGCGACCGTCTGTGATCGCGTGGCGTTGGGGGTCTAGCCGCCGATCCTGAACATCTCGACTCGCCGCAGAGTGTGCAGCGGAGCCTCCGCTTCCAACATGTTGCTGCGCTCTTCCGAGTAGCGATCGGAGCGCCGGTCCCAAATTCCGGCCACCCGCTCGGCAAGCTCGTCGTCGGAGCCCCCTGATCTCAGAAGGGCCTTGAAATCGTGCCCTTCGGAGGCGAACAGGCAGGTGAAGAGCCGACCGTCCGCCGAGAGTCTCGCCCGCGAGCAGTCACCACAGAAGGGCTCGGTCACCGACGCGATGGTGCCGACCTCGACACCGTCGTCGATGTAGCGGAAGCGATCGGCGACCTCACCCGGCCGATCTCGTGGCACCTGCTCGATCGGAGAGGAGCGAGCGACTCGATCGCGGATCTCGCGTGCCGAGATCACCTGCTCGGGATCCCAGTGGTTCAGCGTGCCAACGTCCATGAACTCGATGAAGCGCACGACATGGCCTCGAACCTTGAAGTAGGAGGCCAGCTCGCCGATCTCGTCGTCGTTGGTGTCCTTCATGACCACCACATTGATCTTGATGGGGCCCAAGCCGGCTTCGGCCGCCGCGTCGATGCCGGCAAGGACATCGGCAATCTTGTAACCGAGGCCGTTGAGCCGACCGAACACCTCGTCGCGCAGCGACTGGAGGCTGACCGTGACACGGTGCAGGCCGGCCGCCGCAAGGGCGGGCGCCTTGTCGGCGAGGAGATACCCGTTCGTGGTCAGCGCCAAGTCGGTGACGCCCGCGATGCCGGCGAGCATTCCGATCAGCTTCTCGACCTCGGCACGCAACAATGGCTCTCCTCCGGTGAGGCGGAGCTTGGTGACACCGAGCCCGACGAAGACCCGTGCCAGGCGCTCGATCTCTTCGAAGCTCAGAAGCTCCTCGCGAGGAAGAAACTTGTACTCGTTGTCCTTCGGCATGCAGAAGGTGCACCGGAAGTTGCAGCGATCGATGATCGAGATCCGCAGATCGTCGATCGGGCGGCCGAACTGGTCGAGTGGTTCACGAACGACAGGCATCGAGTCTCTCGCGATTAGCGAAGGCCGACCTCGCCAGGCATGGCCTGCAGCCACTCCTCGACGACGGGGTGCAGATGCACCAGCGCTGCCCGCGACAGCGGCCCGCCGTCCCGGCGCGCCCGCTTGAGGATCTTCGCCAGCGCCTTCTGCCCGCTGTGGGCGAAGATCCGCCTGGCGCCATCGTGCAGGTGGGCCTCGCGCAGCAGGAAGCTCTCGTCGCCGTGGGGCTTGTCGTTGGCAAGCTTGATGAGCAGTGGCAGCTGGCCCCGTAGGCGATGGAAGATCGTCTCCACCTGCGTGGCGCGGCTCGGCTCGTAGCGATCGTAGAGCGAGATCATGGCCAGGTGGGCCATGACTCCCGTGATCCAGGGCTCCTGGCCCACCAAGAGGGTCTGCGACACCACCAGCTCGCATACCGCCCGCTGAAAGAAGACATCGGAGATCAGTAGCGAGGAAACGTGCTCGGCTGTACCGATCATGGGCACACCCGGAATCGCCGGCAGCTCGGTACCGAGCCATCGCTTCCAGGCAGCGACCGATCGATCGTCTCCCAATGCCGGGAGCGCCACCACCACGCTCACATTCCCGACCTTGATCGGGATCTCATAGGGCAGCTCGAACCCGCTCGCCTCCCATTCTCGTCTGCCCAAGACGACGGCGGCCAGCGGAGACGGCCCGTCGATGCGCTTTTGGAGATCCAACACGATGTGGTCCAGTCGCCGAGCCACGTGATCCGCCCGATCGAGGGCGCCGGGCACATACCGGATCATCGAGGCGCGGCCGCTGATGGCCAACAACCGCCCCGAGAACTGCTCGCCCGACTGCGCCTGCTGCGAGCTCGTCGCGAGGGCGATCAGTGTGGCGGCGAGCGGCAGTAGAGGCGCCATGGCGCGCAGTGTACTCCCCCCGAACTTCATCGGCGCTCCACCCTCACGCGCGGAAGTCGGACGGGGTTCGCTGAGCTACACTAGTCCAACCCGCGCAGGTAGCACGGGCCGGACTAGCTTGTCGTCCCTCCGGGGGGCGCTCGCCGCGCAGGCCCCGAGCCTGCTAGGGAATCTGACTCGAGTGTATGGAAGTTCCGGCATGGCGATGCCTCGGTTCCAGCGTACCGCGCAGCGACAGGAGGAGGAATCCCTTGGACAGCCGCGATTTCGTCAAGCAGCTTCGGGCTGAGATGGACGAACTCTTTGCCGGGCTCGGCCAGCACCAGACCCTGGAGTCCGAGTCCGAGGGCAACGTCGACGTCGTCGTGCTCCTGAAGCTCGCGCTCAAGAGCGAGATCGAGGCCTCGGAGCTAGCCGGTTTCTGGATGCCCTCGACCCACGAGATCGACGCCAAGATGGCCTTCGCCCAGCAGTGCGGCGACGAGATGAAGCACTACAACCTCATCCTGAAGCGCCTCGGCGAGCTCGGCGAGGACATGTCCGAGTACGACCCCACGGCCGACGGCTACAGCCCGCTGTACCAATACCTCAACGGCCTGCGTACGACCGTCGAGCGCGTGGCCGGCGGACCCTTCGCGCGCGAAGCCATCGCCGAGATCCGCAACGCCCAGTTCATCGATTTCTGCCACGCGATCGGCGATACAGAGACAGCCAGGCTCTACGAGGACATCATCCATCCCGACGAGATCCACCATCACCGCATGGGCTACGAGCTGCTGGAACGCCACGCCGCGACCGTGGAGCAGCAGGCGCTGGCGACGACGACCGTGCGTGCCAGCCTGGCGATCGCCGATGAGCTGCGTACCCTCGCCGAGAGGGCGACAGGAATGCACTCCATCCCGGTCTCCTAGTCGGGGCGGCGATCGTACGCCTTCGCTCACCACCCCGACGAAGCTGGCTAGGCCGAGCGCGCCGCAACTAGAGTCTTTGCACCCTCCTCCACTCGCCGCACCAACTCGGGGATGGCACCCTCATCGACCGAGCAGTAGGCGAGACGGATGTAGTTGGGGCGGGCAGCGACGACGCCGGTGTCGTAGTCGCGTAGCAGCACCTGGCGCAGGGACTCGGGGTCGATGCCGTCGGGCAGCTCCATGAGCGCGAAGCAGCCGGAGTTGAACGGCAACGGACGCAGCAGCTCCCGATCGACGCTGTCTAGAGCCACGCGCAGGGCCTGGTAGCGGCACGCGAGGGTGGCGCGGATCTCGGCGATCTCCTCGTCGAGTGCGGGCGCCGTGATCGTGGCCAGGGCGAGCTCCTGGCTGGTGCCGACCGGGGAGCCGATGGTCGCGCGTACCAGACATTTGGCCTTGCTCTCCATCGCCAGAGCGAGCTGGCTCTCCGGCTTGAAGGGAAAGGTGAGAAACGCGACCCGGCCGCCGAAGAAGACGATCTCCTTGGTGCACCCGTCGACCTTTACCGGGACCAGCTGCGGATGCCGGTCCGCCAACGACCAGAACAGCGACTCTGACGGGATGTCCTGCTCGTAGACGAGACCGGCATAGGCGTCGTCGCACAGCACGAGCAGGGGGCGCTCATCAGCGGCTCGCTCGAGTATCTCGATCACTTCCGCCCGCTCCTGGACCGTCAGCGAGTAGCCCACCGGATTGGACGGCAGATTGATCAGGGCTAGCGCGGGCTCCTCGGGCGGCAACGAGCGCAGCGCGTCCGCGAGCGCCTCCAGTCGCGTACCGTCCGGGTGATACACCGGCGCCGGGACCAGCTGAACCCCGCGGCGCAGGCCGAACGCCTGACCGTAGTTGCTCCAGAACGGGGCCGGAATCACGATCGAGCGGCCCTGCTGGCCGAAGAGGTCGGCGACGATGCTCAGCCCGTGCGTCAGTCCCGCCAGAACCGTCGGCAAGCTCGAGGGCGGCGCTCCCGGCGGTCGTTGGCGCTCGCGCCAGGCGCTGCGCAGGGCGGCACTGCCCTCCATCGGCGAATAGAGCAGCGCACGGTTGCGAGCCTCCGGGTCGAGCGCGAGGAGGCGCGTCATGCTCGCGGGCGCCATGATGTTGCCCGCGCCGTCGGTGATCTGGCCGATCGTGGCGTTGAACGCTGCTCCGCGCGCCTGGGCCGCCTGAAACGGGATGTCAGGCGGGTAGATCGCGCGCCGACCCAGGTCCGAGAGCAGCGCCCCGAGCGCCGGCGAGTCTCGGTCGATCGTGGAGTTCAGCTCGTCAACAGACATCGGTTCATTCTCCGAGGTGGTATATACCATCCCGCGAATCTCATGCGCCCACCCAACGTCTTCGCCTCCGCCGACATCGACCGCGCCTCACATCGCCGCTTCGACGACGCCTGGCTGGCCCAGGCCCGCCGATCGGCCGAGGCGCGCGTGACCCTGGTCTGGCGGACCCAGAACCTGGTCGTCAGAGACGACATCCCCGGTCCCGCTCAGCTCGAGATGGCTGATCTAGGCTCGCGCCTCGCCGGCCTGGGAGACGGAGAGGCCACGCTCGTTTTTCTCGGCGAGGTCAGCGACCGGCTTCTCTTCTCGCTCGACGTCTCCCCGCTCGAAGACCCGATTGGCGAGCTCGACCTCGGCAACGCGGTCGAGTTTCAAGACCTTCGTCAGCTCGGCGCCATCGTCGAGCCCGAGGTAGGAGGCGTCCTGGCCTATGCCCGCGCGATGGGCACGTGGCACCGCCGCCATCTGCATTGCGGGGTGTGCGGAGCACCGACTGACAGCGTCCACGGCGGCCATCTACGACGCTGCAGCGAGCCCGATTGCGGCAACGAGATCTTCCCCCGCACCGACCCGGCGGTCATCATGCTGATCCACGACGGCGACTGGGGTCTACTCGGCCGCCAGCCGAGCTGGCCACGCGGCGTCTACTCGGCACTGGCCGGCTTCGTCGAGCCGGGTGAGAGCCTGGAGGACGCGGTCAAGCGGGAAGTCTTCGAAGAGGCCGGCGTCCGCGTCGACACCGCCACCTACCACTCCTCGCAACCGTGGCCCTTCCCAACCTCGCTCATGCTCGGGTTCCACGGCACCGCGACCCGAGGCGAGGTCTACGTCGACGGCCACGAGCTCGAAGAAGCCCGCTGGGCCCACCGCGACGAGATCCTCAACCGCGAGCTCCGCCTTCCCCCACCCCTTTCTATCGCCCGCCGATTGATCGACGACTGGCTACGTGGCGAGGCGTGAGGACCTCGAGGAGATGAAATGAAGAGGCGCTATCCATACCTTCTTGCCTTGGGCTGGATCCCGACGCTGATCCTCATGGGAAGTCTGACGTTCGTCGAAGCACAGCCTCGCGCGCAGCGCGAGCGAACGCCGATCCAGATCACGCGGATCTTCACCGGCGACGACGGACAGACCCATGCAGAGGAGTACGAGGTGGCGTTGCAGAGGCGTGGCCAGAGCGCGACCGAGCTCGCGGAGGCGATCCCGGTGACGAGCGTTCAGTTTCGCCGCACCTCGTCTGAGTACTACCTCGACTTCCACAACGCGCCGCGGCGCCAGTTCGTCATCACGCTCGCGGGCGAGAGCGAAGTCGAGCTCGGCGACGGCTCCAAGATCCGCCTCCACCCCGGTCACATTCTGCTCGCCGAAGACCTCGATGGGCAGGGCCACATCTCGCGTGCAATCGGCACCGACGACCGGATCTCTCTCTTCCTGCCGCTCGCAGAGCGGTAGGCTCGTTCCTCACTCGGAGCGGATGACGATCTGGTCGAAGACGCCATCGGCACCCCATCGCCGGTTTCGCAGATACACCCGCGTCGAGTCGCCACGCTCGGACACGCGCGCAGCGCCTCGGTCCGAGGGGGCCACGCGTCCCTCATTGCGCTCCGCCTGCACCGTTGCCCAATCCGTCGGTGGCGGCGCTGAACCCCGGAAAGCAACGTAGCTCAGAGTCGTCATCATCAGCAGTGGTGAGAGCAAAACACCCCACGGCATGCGGCTCGCATCATCGCGCTACGCCAGGGGCTCGTCGATGTCGGTGTGGAGGTCGTCCGCCTGCTCCACGCGCGGGGCGCGCCGATCGGAGCCGGTACCGACCTCGGCGCCGGTGGGCTCATCCCGGGATTCGACCTCCATGCGGAGGTGCGGCTGCTGGCACAGGCGGGGCTGACGCCGGCGCAGGCACTCTCGACGCGCTGAACTCGATCGACGGAGTCGCCCTCCGCGGAAAGCTCCTCGATCGACACCGCCTCGACCAGATCCTCGCCGACCTCGAAACCCCTACGCTTCCATGACCCGGCGGATGTCCGGGTCGAGCTCTGGTGGCTCCGAGGCGAGAGAGATGCCGAAGAAGAGGATCAGCGACAGCAACAGCGCGATGAAGCCGCCGTCGACGCCGTAGGGCACCTGGACGTCGAACAGCTTGATGCCGAAGTTGACCGCCAGGCTGGCGATGATGGCGACGTTGGCGGCCGTCGCGGTCGCGCGCTTCCAGTTGAAGCCGATGGCGACGGTCGGGACCAGCGCCGCGGCAAAGGTCGCCCAGCCGAAGGCCCCCATCAGCGCTACCAGGTCGGGAGATGGCCGCCAGACGCCCGTGAAGAGCGCGAAGAGGGACGCGATGACGGCGATGATGACGGTCGTGATGCGCGCCCACAGCAGTTCGTTGTTCAGCGATCGGCCGCGCGTCGCCTTGGGGATGTCGTGCACCACGGCGGCTGCTCCGACGTTCAGGAAGCCATCGGCGGTGGACATGATGGCGGCGAACAGCCCCGCAAACACCACGCCAGCCAGGATCGGGTGGGCGTAGCTCTGAAGGAATTGAGGTGCCGCGGCGTCGGGGCTGGACAGTTCCGGGTGCTCCCCGGCGAGGACCAGCGCCCGCATAACCAGGCCGATAGAGATCCACAGCAGCGCCGACACAGCGTAGGCGACCGCCGAGATCGGCAGAATGTTGCGTGCGTCCTTGATCTTCTTGTTCATCATCAACTTGGTGATGATGTGCGGCTGGCCGGCCCCACCCAGAGCGAATAGGAAGTACCACGACAGAGCACCGATCATGCCCAGAGTGCCCCAGGGTCCTATAGCCTCGGGGTCGTCGGCCATGATGGTCTCCGACATGCCGGCGAAACCGCCCTCGAACGCCATCATGGCGGCGAAGAAAACCAGCACCGCTGCCACCATCATCACCGCGCCCTGCACGAGATCCGTATAGACCGAAGCGATGATGCCGCCGGTCACGCAGTAGAAGACCAGCACAGCGCACGAGGCCGCGACACAAACCTCGATCGACACGCCGCCGATCGTGCGATTGAGGATGTCCTGCAACACTGTCGCCATCGCCATGATCTGGGTGGCCAGGTAGCCCATGACTCCGAGCAGAATCGCGATCGCGGTCAGAAAGCGGCTGGTCTCGCTCTTGTAGCGCGCCGCGACGGCATCGGGCAGAGACACCGGAGAGCGCACCTCAGCGAAGAGGCGCAGGCGCTTACCGAGCAGATAGAACGAGATGCAGTAGCCGATCGAGGCGCAGATCACCATCCAAATCGAGCTCATCCCCATGCGGTAGACCAGCCCGGGACCGCCGACGAAGCCGAAACCGCTCAGGGTCGAAGAGAAGACCGCCAGACCGGTGACGAAAATCCCCAGATCGCGACCGGCCATGAAGAAGTCCTCGGTGGACTTGGTACGCCGAAGCGCCCAGATTCCGACCCAGACACACAGCGCCATGTACACCAGCACGAAGCCCAAGACGATGGGGTTGCGATACTCCTCCACTTCCTAGCGCTCCTGATCTGCTGCCGTCTCGGCAAGGAACTTCTCGATGTCGGCGTCGCTGATGATCCATGGCTCGAAACGGACCATGTAGAGCAGCATGAAGACGATCGGCGCTCCCCAGATTCCGTATAGCATCCAGGCCGTCGGGATCGGGAACGACAGCGCGAGCGCGCCGCCGCCCTGCGCGGCGTAGCTGCGGTAGGTCGCGACCGTGAACAGGAAGCAGGTCACGAACACGACCGTCCCCAAGATCATGACGATCTCTTCCCCGCCGATCTTGCGACCCTGACTCGATCCGAAAGCGAGTAGGCCCACCATGAAGAGGATCATCAGTGTGCCCAAGAGCCTGCCGCCGGCTAAGACCGCCTCGTGGCGCACCGCTCCGTCGCCGCCGCGCTGCATGGTCGGATAGTCGGGGTGTGTGAATCCGTGGCCGACGTCGGTCTCCGGCACCATGAACAACAGGTACCCAAGCACCAGCCCCATTCCGAGCAGCAGGCCGAAGAGAAGAAGCGGGATCCTCATCGAACGAAGCGTGAGGGTAGCAGAGAAGTCAGGGCTCTTCGAGCAAGTAGACGTCGCCCCCGTCGTCCTCCTCGACCGGCTCGAGATCGTGGCGAGGCTCGTCTTCGTGACGCGGATCCACGGGCTCAAATTCGGTTCGCAGAACCGGATGCGGCCCCTGTGGCAAGAGCACGGGATGAAGACACTCGACCTCGACCGCCAGCGGCACGTCGACGGGCCCCGCGATCAAGGACACTCGCATCGGAGAGCCCTTCCACCGTACGTGCGGATGGGCGCCCGGGCGTGCCTCTCCCTCCAGAAGCTCGCACCACAACCGGCGGGCCGTCGCCAGGTCGCGGCAGCCCATCCGCAGCCCAACCAGCGATACGACGGGCGGACCCGGATCCGGATCGTTGGGCGGAGGCTCCTGGAGCGCCTTTTCCGAATCGTCACCGGGCCCGCTGACCAGCTGAACGACGATCCCGCCGGCGCCGCGCGGATGCAGGAACGCCTCCTGCCATCGCGCATCCGTGTCGTCGAAGCCCACGACTTCGAAGCCGAGCTCGGCCGCAAGCTCACAACGTCGCACCAGATTATCGATCTTGAAGGTGACGTGGTGCACACCGCCACCGCGGGCCGTCAGGAAGCGGTGCAGAAACCCGCCGGGCTCCCCGGCGGGCTCGAGCAGCTCGAGGATTCCCCCGCCGACGAAGCGGTATTGCCGCCACAGGAACGATCCCTCATCGCCGCTGCCGCAATAGCGGCCTCCCAGCTCCCCGACCACGAAAGGCAGGCCCACGGGAATCTCGTCCAGGGCGATGGCGATGTGGTCGAAGGCGATGGGCATCGGTCAGCTGCGCGCGGGTAGCGGTCCGCATATGATCGGGCGCTCAACCGAAAAAGACAAGGAGACCCCCTTTGAAGATCAAGGACCGGACATTTCTGGTTACGGGCGGCGGCTCGGGCCTCGGGCTGGCGACCGCCGGTGTGCTCGCACAGGCGGGCGGCAATGTCCTGCTGGTCGACATCAACGCATCTGCCGGGCAGCAGGCCGCAACCGACCTCGGACCCCAGACCTGTTTCTCGCAGGGCGACGTCACCTCCGAAGACGACGTCGCGGCCGCCATCGTAATGGCCAAGGAGGAGTTTGGCGGTCTCGACGGCGCCATCAACTGTGCCGGCATCGGCGCTGCCGAAAAGACCTTCGGCAAGAAGGGTCCCCACCCGATGGACGCCTTCGAGCGCGTGCTACGGATCAACCTGTTCGGTACTTTCAACGTCATCCGACTCGCCGCTGAAGCCATTAGCGAGCGAGATGCCGGTCCAGGAGAGGAGCGCGGGGTGATCGTCAACACTGCCTCGGTCGCCGCATTCGACGGGCAGATCGGCCAGGCGGCCTACTCGGCCTCGAAGGGCGGCATCGTAGGCATGACACTACCGATCGCACGCGATCTGGCCTCGATCGGGATCCGAGTGGTGACGATCGCACCCGGCATCTTCGACACGCCGCTACTCGCGGGCCTGCCAGAGCCGGCACGGATCTCGCTCGGTCAGCAGGTGCCGTTCCCGCCGCGCCTCGGCCAGCCCGATGAGTTCGGTCAACTGGTCAAGGCGATCGTTGAGAACACGATGCTCAACGGCGAGGTGATCCGACTCGACGGTGCCATCCGCATGGCTCCCCGGTAGCACAGCTGGGCTAACGGGGCCGGAAGTGGCCGTTACGAGGCGGCTTTCGCCAAGGGCGCCACGATCATCGTCATCTGGCGGCCTTCGAGCCGGGTGCGGGTCTCGATATGGCCGATGTCGTCCAGCGACTCGGTGACGTTGTCGAGAATTTTCGTTCCCAGCTCGGGCCGGCGCAACTGGCGATAGCGGAAGAAGACCGTGACCTTGACCTTCTTGCCCTTCTCCAGAAAGCGCCGCGCGCGCTTGGTCTTGATCTCGAAATCGTGGCTGTCGATGGTCGGGCGGTACTTGACCTCCTTGACCTCGACTGCGATCGCCTTCTTGCGCGACTCACGCGCCTTCTTCTCGCGGTCGAAGCGGACCTTGCCCCAGTCGAGCACACGACACACGGGCGGCTCCGAACCCGGCCCGACCTCGACGAGATCAAGAGAGCGTTCTTCGGCTTTACGGAGGGCGTCTTCGAGAGGGACGATGCCGAGCTGAGTGCCATCGGCATCGATGAGGCGGATCGGGCTCGAACGAATCTCGCGATTTACACGAGTCCTCTGTCTAGCAACGGGCTTACTGATGTCTCTCTCCTTTTTGTCGCCCCTCGGTGCCCCGTGCAGCTACGGGCGCACCACCGAAAAAGCGCGGGTTAGTCTAGCGAGGCCTCGTTGGGGTGTCCAGCATCAGCGGGTCCGATCGCGCAGACGTTTGAGCAGGCCCACCGCCCGCGCTTGGTCTCCGCGTTGCTCGTACAGGCGGGCCGCGTTGTGGAAGGGATCGTCGAAGTCGGGCTCGGCTCGGACCGCCTGCTCGTAGGCCTCGAGCGCGTCGGACTCGAGCCCCAGATCCTCGAGGACGACCCCGAGATTATGCGCAGCGGTCGCGTCGTCAGGCGCGATCTCGAGCCCGCGGCGATAGTGGCGCTCCGCTCCCCGTAGATCGCCCATCTCGTGCAGCAGCCGCCCGAGATTGACGTGCGAGGAGAAATCCTCGTCTTCCAGCGCCAAGGCCTGCCGGTATGCGTACCGCGCCTCGGCGGCACGCGCCCCCTCGCGCTGGACGCCCCGGGCGTACCTGTCGGCGGCAGTGTCACGCGACTCTGGCGGACTCGATCCCCAAAGGTCGGTCGCCGCAGGTCCAGCCTGTATGCAGTCCTGCTCCTCTTCGACAACCCTGCTATCCGCAGGGTCCGCATCGAAGTCGAAGAGCGTCTGGCCCGAGTCGGCGTGCCAGCGGCAGGTGCCGTCACCCACGACGATTCGACCCCCTTCGGCGTCGAAACGTAGTGAGCTCAGGCGCAGATCTGGCGGCAGCTCCGCCTTGAGCTTGCCCAACGTCGCCCGCACTCTGCGGGGGGCGATCCGGGCATCCATCAGCGCTTTGGCCGCGCGCAACAAAACCAGGTCTTCGAACGAGAAGTGCGGGTCGCGCATCTCGGGACAGGACAGCAGCCCGTCGCGCACCCAGGCGCGAAGTTGGCGCGAGCTGAGATCCAAAAGCCGCGTCGCATCGCCCATGTTGTAGGGCCGAAGGTGCTCTTGGACGACAGCGCTCGGTGACACAGCCTATTTCCCTGTCATCCCTGCGAGCAGCTCGACCGTCTCGACCGCGGCTCGCGACGGGTCCAGCGCCGTGTCGGCAATTCCCGAGACCACTTTCGTGAGGTTGTGGTCGATGTCGCCCGCGCGGCTCCAGGTGGCCGCGTCCGGCGCGGTGATGTAGACGGAGAAGGCGTGATGACCAGATCCGGGACGCTCGCCGATGACGTGCAGGATGGCCCGGTGGCGGTCAGAGTCGTCGCTCCCGCCGTACAGCAGCTCCCCGATCCGGTAGCCGGCGCGCACTCGACCGCCGGTCACGACCAGGGACTCGGGCGCGGACTCGAAGCCGGCACGGGCGAGTTCGTCGCGCACGCCATCGAGGTACGGCGCCAGGTGGCCGTCGTCGGTAAGCGACAGGGCGTTGAGGCCATCAGAGATAACTAGCTGGGCGTCGTAGCGACCGGCCCGGCCCCGCGCCAGCTCCCGCACGCGCGCCTCCGACTCGGACCCAAGCTCCTCGCCCGTCGGCGGGTGGAGAATGTAGTCGTGGCGATCGGCGGACCTCGTCGCAATGGCGACGGCGCCTGCGATGCCAGCAGAAAAGTCCCTGGGCAGCTCAGCGAAAATGCACTTCTTGGAGTCCCTGTAGAGGTGGCGCAGGCGGGTTTCGGTCTCGGGTGCAAGCTGCCAGATCTCGTCGCCGTACCCCTCCGCCACGAAGACACCACGATTGCGGACCTCCTCGATGCCAGTCCGTCCCTCGTCGAGAATCTCCTGGTCGGCCCGTGAGTCTCCCTGACGCCGCCGGTACTGCAGGTAGACCCAGCTCGGATCCCCGAAGTGATCGGTCGGACGGCCGTCGGCATCGATGACGCCAAGCTCCTGAAAGAACGCCCACATCCGGTCGTTGACCCGCAGGCCGAACTTCTCACGCAGACGCACGTGGTCCTGAAAGCCGGTGCTCAGATAGCTGAGCATCGGGTCGTTCTTGGTCGGCAGGGCCATCAGGTATGCCGGGTTGGCCGGCATGATCTGGTCCATGCACCAGTCGAGATCGTCGAGATCGACCGACATGTGCAGCGTCGAGCAGATGTCGAGCCCGACGGTCAGGCCGTGCAGCTTGCCCATCAGGGTGTCTTCGAGACAGCAGCGCACCAGCTGCTCGCGGCTGCGGAAGATCTCGGGGCCGATGAAGCCGGCGACGTCATTCAGGTGCACCCACGGCGCCGAATCGCCATCGGCGGAGACCTGCGCGGCTGCCACCTCGGCACGCAGCGCGCGGGCAAAGCCGTACTTGCGGGCCTCGTGCATGACCATGTCGAAGCCCTTGCCGTGCCCGTTGGTGCCGTCGGCACCCTGGCCGGTCTCGAAGTACAACCCGTACTTCCCTGTGCGCGTCGCCGCGTGGCCGATCATCTTCTCGACCGAGATATCGAACGTACGGTTCGCGTCCTCGACCCCGCCGAGGCTCTGAAACCACAGTGCCGTCGAGCCGGGAGAGGCCTCCTCGACCGCCGCCTGGACGTCGATGTGCGCGAGGACACAGTGGGGCAAGACGTCTTCAAGCTCGAAGGTCGCGATGATCTCCTGGAGTGCGCCCTCGATGCCGGCTACGGAGTCGGCTTCGCTCGACACCGGGTTGGTCCCCAGCAGCATGTCGCCGACCGCATAGGACCAGCCGTCGAAGACCTGCCAGCGAATGTCGTCGAGGTCGTCAGTCGGCGAGTTCGGCTGAACGCGCGCCGCAAGATAGCCCTCGGCGCCGAGCTGCGACCCCGGCAACGGATGGAAGAGCTTACGGCTCACGGCCACCAGCTCATCGTTTGTCATCAGCTTGGTGACCAAGGCGGTAGCGTCGCTGCCGAGCCCCGGCAGGATGTGGTGAATCTCAGCCGAGTCGCGATCGAGCAGATAGTCCCTGAGCTCGCCCACGGTCCAGTCGGCCATTCGGTCGGCGGCCCCCCGATCCACCGCTCCGGCGATGTAGCGCGACAGCTCGTCCTCGAACACCGGGTGGGCCTCGAGGTCTGTCAGGCGGGTGGCGGCAAGGAGCCGCCTGGCCGCCACCCGATCGTCCGCCGTCTCGGCGGCGACGCCCTCGGCTTCGTCGCCCTCCTTAAACTCGTTTGCCGCCCCCAGAAGGCCCCGATAGAGGTCGAGGTCGAAGGCGCCGGCCTGGCGCTCGATGTAGCGGAACAGGTCCTCGCCTGGCTCGACGTCTGCCAGGCTCACGCCCCTGGGCCGGCCGATGTCAACGTCGGCGCCGCTGCCTCCGCACCCCAGAGCCAGGCCTGAGGCCCCGGCCGCGGCGAGGGCGACGAAGTCACGACGGTCGATGGGCGCGGTCGGGAAGTGGGAAGGCTCGGACTGGTGACGCTTCGACATCGGGGCTCGGCTCTGGCACCGGACTACTCCAAACACCCTATCGCAGGCCGATCCGAGGGCCCTGGGCCGGCTCGGCGTCGACCGACGCCTCAGACGAGGGCGAGAATCGCGAGATAGGTGGCACCGGCTACGGCCACCGAGGCAATCACCCCAGCCGCGAGTGGCTTCAGACCCGTGTTACGGAAGGCCGCCAGACGGGTCTCGAGCCCGATGGCCGCCATCGCCACGGTCAGCGCAACTCCATCGCCGAGGCGCGCCAGGCCGAGCAGCGATGTCGCTCCGTCGTTCCATGGCAGCTGAACTCCAAAGTCGAGCAGACCGAAAGAGCGCGCAGCGGCCATCGCCAAAAAGCCGAAGACGAAGGGCGGCATCAGGCGGAGCCAGGACACGCGGCTCGACCGTTGCGCCTGACGCGACCTGGCATAGACCAGGCCGATGACGAAGACCGCCGGAGCGAGCAGCGCCACGCGCACCAACTTGATCAGTGTCGCGACCTCGCCAGCCTCGCCGCCGTAGGCCAGGCCGGCGGCGACCACCTGCGGCGTCTGATGGATGGTCAGCCCCGCCCACATTCCGAACGCGGTCGGGTCGACCTCCAGGCCATGGCCAACGAGCGGCAGCGCGAACATCATTACCAGGCCCAGGAATGCCACCGCCGCCACGCTCCAGGCGATGTCCTCGTCCTCTGCCTCGATTGCGGGCGCCGCCGCTGCGATCGCCGACCCGCCACAGATCGCGGTGCCGACACCGACCAGCGTGGTGAGCTTCACCGGCAGTGAGAACACGCGGATGAGTACCGCCACGACCGCGGCGCAGGTCCCGATCGCGACCAGCGCCAGCAGCAGCCCCAATCCACCGACGCGCATCAGATCGGCGAACGCGAGGCGCGCTCCGAGAAGCACGATGCCGAGTGGCAGGATCACCCGGGTGCAGAAGGCGATCCCCGGTTTGAGGCCGGGCCGCAAGGGAAGGAGGTTCCCCAGCAAGAGGCCTAGGAGAATCGCGATACTCGAAGCCCCAAGCGGGTGCTGACCGCTGTCCAGCGTAAATGGGGCCACCGAAACGCGTGCCAACATCATTGCAACGGCTGCGACGGAGCTTGCGAGCAGAAGTCCGGGTACCCTCGAAGTCACCCAGAAAGGCTACTTCCCGGGACCCGGAAAATTCTTTCAATTTTTCTATATATTCGAGTCCATAGAGCCTAAAATTTCTTTCTTCCAGAACTAGTAGGATCGTTTTCCATGGACGACATCGATCGAGCGATACTCCGCCACCTCCAGGAAGACGCGACCCTGTCGCACCAGCAGATCGGCGACCGCGTTGGGCTCACCATCACGCCCTGCTGGCGACGCATCCAGAAGCTCGAGCGCGACGGTGTCATCCGCCGCCGAGTCGCCCTGCTCGATCCCGAGAAGCTCAACGTCGGGGTCACGGTCTTTGCGTCCATCCGCACCAACCAGCACAGCCAGGAGTGGTTCGACCAGTTCTCGCACGCGGTCGCCGAGATTCCAGAGGTGGTGGGGTTTTACCGCATGAGCGGAGACATCGACTATCTGCTGCGCGTCGTGGTGCCCGACATTGCCGCCTACGACGAGGTCTACAAGAAGCTGATCGAGCGCGTCGACCTGCTTGACGTGTCTTCGAGCTTCGCCATGGAGCAGATCAAGTTCACCACCGCCCTGCCACTGAGCTACATCCGCGCCTGAGCAGCACCTCTGTAGTACCGTAGCGCCCCCGCAGCGGTAGCTGCGCAGACCGACAGAGGAGACCGATCCATGGCTGAGTCGTTCAGGGCGGTGGTCGCCGACAAGCCCGCCGAAGAGCTCGAGGTCGCAATTCGCGATCTCACCACCGACGACCTACCGGACCACGACGTCCTGATCGACGTCGACTACTCGACGCTGAACTACAAGGACGGCCTGGCGATGACCGGCGCGGCACCGATCGCGCGCTCCTTTCCCATGGTGTGCGGCATCGATCTCGCGGGCAAGGTGGCGGAGTCGTCGTCAGAGGATTTCGGCGCCGGCGATCGGGTGCTGGTCAACGGCTTCGGTCTCAGCGAGTCTCACTGGGGTGGTTACAGCCAGAGAGCCCGCATGAAGTCGAGTTGGCTGGTCAAAGTGCCCGACTCCTTCTCGAACCAGGACGCCATGGCCATCGGCACGGCCGGCTACACCTCGATGCTCTGCGTGATGGCACTGGAATCCAACGGTGTCGCACCCGACTCGGGTGACGTGGTGGTGACCGGCGCCGCGGGCGGCGTAGGCTCGGTCGCCGTCGCGCTGCTCTCGAGGTTGGGCTACCGGGTGATCGCTTCGACCGGTCGTGCCGAGACCCACGACTATCTGAAGGCGCTCGGGGCCGACGAGATCCTCGATCGCGAGGAGCTCGGCGCCAAGCCCCGGGCGGTGGGCAAAGAACGGTGGGCCGGCGCGGTGGATTCGGTCGGCTCGAACACACTCGCGAACCTGATCGCACAAGCCCGTTACGACGGTTGTGTGGCCGCCTGCGGGCTGGCTGGCGGCGTCGATCTCCCAGCGACGGTCTATCCGTTCATCCTGCGCAACGTCACGCTGGCCGGCGTCGACTCGGTGATGGCGCCGATCGAGCGACGGCGCGAGGCATGGCGACGGCTAGCCGAGCTCCTGTCGGTGGACGTCATCCAGCAGATGACGACGGTCGAGCCGATGAGCGGAGTGATCGAGCTGGCCCCGAAGATCCTTGCCGGTCAAACCCGCGGTCGGGTCGTCATCGACGTCAACTCCTAGCGGAACCAGTGCCGTTTCTGCGCGCAACGGCCCTTGTTTTCGCAGTGGCCGGACTGACCTGGGCCGGTTGCGCGGCTCCAGAGGGCGGGGGTGCCGACACAGCTCGCTCTTCCGCCTCGGCAGAGCCGCCGACCGTTGCGCTGGTCATGAAATCGCTCGCCAACGAGTTCTTCGTCACCATGGCGGACGGGGCGCGCGCCCACCAGCAAGGGCATGCGGCCGACTACCAGCTGATAGTCAACGGCACCAAGGACGAGAGCGACCTGGCCCAGCAGGTGGCGATCGTCGAGCAGATGGTCGCGCGCGGCGTCGACGCCCTGGTGTTGGCTCCCGCGGACTCGAAGGCCCTCGTACCCGCGGTGCGCAAGGCAATCGACGAGGGACTGGTGGTCGTCAACATCGACAACCGCCTCGATCCTGCAGTGCTCGCGGACAACGGCATCTCGGTCCCGTTCGTCGGCCCCGACAATCGAGCCGGTGCACGACAGGTTGGCGAGGCTCTCGCCGCCGAGCTCGACGCGGGCTCGCCCGTTGCTATCCTCGAGGGGATCCCGACGGCCTTCAACTCGCAGGAGAGGCGCGGGGGCTTCGAGGAAGCAATGGCGGTCGCTGGCGCGAACGTGGTCGAGGTTCAGAGCGGCGCCTGGGAGCAGGCACGGGCCAACACGGTCGCCGCTGGGATCCTCGCCTCCCATCCCGAGCTTGACGCCCTGCTGTGCGCCAACGACAACATGGCGCTGGGAGCGGTCGCCGCGGTGCGTCAGGCGGGTCGCGAGGGCGAGATCCTGGTCGTCGGCTTCGACAACATCTCCGCGATCCGACGCATGCTCGCCGAGGGTCGGGTCCTAGCGACGGCCGATCAGCACGCCGATCAGCTCGCGGTGTACGGCATCGAGGCCGCGCTTCAGATTCTCGCCGGCGAGGCCGCGCCCGCAGACCGTCAGACTCCGGTCGATCTCGTAACCGCCCAAAGCGTGCGTGAGCCGAGCCTCTAGCGCCACGCACCGCCTCCTGGCCGTCGGCAACAACGCGGTTCTACTCGCCGTCCTGGTCGCCCTGGTGGCCCTCTTCGGCCTGACGGCCGAGCACTTCTTCTCTACATTGACCCTGCGCACGGTGGCCAACCAGGTGCCTGCACTGCTTACAGTGTCGGTCGGCATGACCCTGGTGCTGGTTGCGGCTGGCATCGATCTATCGGTGGGCTCGGTCCTGTCGCTGGCGGCCGCCGTGCTTGGAGTCTTAGTCGCCGATGGCGGTGTCCCGGTCGTCTTGGCGGCACTCATCGCGATGACAACCGGCCTCGCATGCGGTCTGGTGAACGGTTGGATCGTGACGCGCTGGCGGGTTCCCGCCTTCATCGTGACCCTGGGCATGCTAGAGGTGGCCCGCGGCGGCGCCTACCTCGTCACCGATTCGCAGACGCGCTACCTCGGACCTGTGGTAGCCGGTCTCGCGCGACCGACTGTGTTCGGCGGGATCTCGACCTCGTTCCTGCTCGCCGTGGCCTTCGTCGCTGTCGGAGAGATCGTGCTGCGCCGCACCGTCTACGGCCGCCACCTCACGGCGCTGGGCGCCAACGAGGAGGCGGCGCGGCTCTCCGGCATCGACGTCCGCCGAGTGCGCCTGACGGTCTTCGCCGTCGCCGGCCTTCTCGCTGGCATCGCCGGTCTCTTTCAGACCGCCTACCTGGAGTCCTCGGACCCTAACGCCGGCATCGGCATCGAGCTGCAGGCGATTGCCGCCGTCGTCATCGGTGGCACGAGCCTCATGGGCGGCCGCGGCTCGGTGGTCGGCACCTTCTTCGGCGTTCTGATCATCGCCATACTTCAGACCGGCCTCGCCCAACTGGGAGCAAGTGAGCCCTCGAAGCGAGTGATCACCGGCCTTGTGATCGTCCTCGCAGTGGTGGCCGACGTCGCGCCCCGTCGGCTAGACCGGTCACGCGCCGACTGACCACGAGAAGCATCGCTGGCGGGGGCCGCGGTATGAGCGCGCTACAACCGCGACACATCAACCGCCATGACCTACCGCGGCCCCCGCCAGCAGCTCGGTGCGCGAGAAGAAGAAGGCCAGCTCGAGGGCGGCGTTCTCGGGGGAGTCGCTGCCGTGGATCGCGTTGCACTGGACGTCGGTGCCGTAGAGGTTGCGGATGGTGCCTTGTGCCGCCTCTTCGGAGTTGGTGGCACCCATTACCTGGCGCAAGTGGAGTACCGCGTCATCACGCTCCAGAGCGATCGGAATGGCAGCGCCGCTGGTCATGAACTCGACCAGTTCACCGAAGAACGGCCGCTCGGCGTGGACGTCGTAGAAGGCCTTCGCCTGGCCCTCGGACAGGCGCAGCATCCTGATGGCGCGGACCGTGAAGCCCTCGCCTTCGAAATGCGCGACGATCTTGCCGGCATTGCCGGCGCTGACGGCGTCGGGCTTGATGATGGTGAGGGTTGTCTCACTCATGTCACAACTTCTCCAGGGCCTCGGCCATCTTGACGCCGAGATCGGCGGGCGACTCGGAGATCCGAATGCCTGCGGCGCCGAGCGCAGCTATTTTCTCCGCGGCGGTTCCCTTGCCACCGGCGACGATCGCTCCGGCATGGCCCATACGGCGTCCAGGAGGCGCGGTGCGCCCGGCGATGAATCCGACGACGGGCTTCTCGCAGTTCTCCTGAACCCAGGCGGCGGCCTCTTCCTCGGCGCTGCCACCGATCTCGCCGATCATCACAATCGCCTCGGTGTCCGCATCCTCGTTAAAGGCGCTGAGTGCGTCGATGAAGCTGGTGCCACTGATCGGATCACCGCCGATACCGATGCACGTCGACTGCCCGAGACCCAGGTTCGAAAGCTGCCAGACCGCCTCATAGGTCAGGGTGCCTGAGCGGCTGACGACGCCGACCGGGCCCTGTTGGTGGATGTTGCCTGGCATGATGCCGACCTTGGCCAGGCCCGGCGAGATGACGCCGGGGCAATTCGGGCCGATGAGTCGCGTCGGATGGTCGCGCAGGAAGGCCTTGACCTTGAGCATGTCCTTGACCGGAATGCCTTCGGTGATGCAGACCACCAGCTCGATCCCCGCGGCGGCCGCCTCCATGATCGCGTCGGCCGCGAACGGCGGCGGCACGAAGATCATCGTGGTGTTCGCCCCGGTGACCCGGCGGCACTCCTCGACCGAGTCGTAGACCGCAAAGCCCTCGACCTCGGTGCCGCCCTTACCGGGTGTGACGCCGCCCACCACCGCGGTGCCGTAGTCGCGGCAGCCCTGGGCGTGGAATAGACCCTCCTTGCCGGTGATTCCCTGCACAAGGAGCAACGTGTCGCCATCTACGAGGACAGCCATCAGTCCTGCCCTCCGACCGCGGCCACGGCCTTGTGTGCAGCATCGGCCATGTGCTCCGCGACCAGGAAGTCGAAGTCGGCGTCGGCGAGGACCTGCCGGCCCTCCTCGACGTTGGTGCCTTCGAGCCTGACGATCACCGGCAACTCGACGTTGCCGAGCTCCTCGAGAGCCGAGACGACACCGCGCGCGATGCGGTCGGTACGGGCGATACCGCCGAAGATGTTGATCAGGACAGCTTTGACGGAGGGGTCGGAAATGATGATGCGAAAGGCGTTCTGCACTGCCCCCTGGCTGGCGCCTCCTCCGACATCGAGAAAGTTGGCCGGCTCACCGCCAGTGAGCTTGATGATGTCCATCGTCGCCATGGCAAGGCCGGCTCCATTGACCATGCAGCCGATCGAGCCGTCGAGCTTGATGTAGTTCAGCCCGAACTCGCCGGCCTCCACCTCGAGCCCGTTCTCTTCGTGTAGATCCCGCAGCGCGAGAATGTCGGCTTGGCGGTAGGTGGCGTTGTCGTCGAAGTTCATTTTGGCGTCGAGCGCCACCACGTCGCTACCGCCGGTGACCATCAATGGATTGATCTCGGCCAACGACGCGTCGGTGTCGACGTAGGCCTTGGCCAGCCGCTCGACGAGCGTCGCGGCCTGACGCGCTGTCTTTCCGGCGAGCCCGAGGCCCCGCGCCACGGCCCGTGCCTGGAACGGCAGCACACCGAGGTGCGGATCGAACGGCTGCCGCAGGATCGCCGACGGGTCGCGGGCGGCGACCTCTTCGATGTCCATGCCGCCGGCCGCGGACGCCATGACGATGGGCTTTTCGAGCTGTCGATCCAGGGTGATCGCCAGGTACAGCTCGGAGGCGATGTCGAGCGCCTCCTCGATCAGGACCTTGCGAACCTGCTGGCCTTCCGGGCCGGTCTGCGGAGTCTTGAGCTGCATGCCGAGAATGGTCTCGGCCAGGGTCTCGGCCTCGTCGGGGTTGGCGGCGACCTTGACACCTCCACCCTTGCCGCGCCCACCGGCGTGGATCTGAGCCTTGACGACACAGGTGCCGCCGAGCTCCTCGCAAATCGCTCTCGCCTCACTCGCCTGGGCGGTGACCCGCCCCTGCGGCGTGGCAACGCCGAATCGGCGCAGGAGTTCCTTCGCCTGATACTCGTGAATCTTCAATGGTGCGCTCCCCGCGCGTCGTCCGAACGCCGACCCTTCGGGCCGACGCTCCGCCGACGCAGATCAGTCCAGGTTGTCGACGATCGCTCGGCCGTACTCGGAGGTCTTCAGCAAGGTCGCGCCTTCCATCTGACGTTCGAGATCGTAGGTCACCCTGCCCTGGGAGATGGAGCGAGAGATCGCGTTTTCGATACTCTGACCCGCCTCGGTCCAACCGAGCCACTTCAGCATCATTACACCCGAGAGGATGACCGACGACGGGTTGACCTTGTCCTGGCCCGCGTACTTGGGCGCAGTCCCATGGGTGGCTTCGAAGAGTGCGATGCCGTCGCCTTCGTTCGATCCCGGAGCCAGGCCGAGACCTCCGACCTGGGCCGCCAGGGCGTCTGAGAGATAGTCGCCGTTGAGGTTGGTGGTAGCGATGACTTCGTACTCGTCGGGGCGAAGCAGGATCTGCTGGAACATCGAGTCGGAGATGCGATCCTTGACCAGCACTCGGCCCTCGGGCGCGTTGCCGTCGTGCTTGTCCCACATCTCGTCTTCGGAGATCGTCTGCTCCGGAAACTCCTCGACAGCCAGCTCGTAACCCCACTCCTTGAAGGCCCCCTCGGTGTACTTCATGATGTTGCCCTTGTGCATCAGAGTGACGCTGTCGCGCCCCTCAGCCAAGGCGTACTGGATGGCCTTGCGCACCAGGCGCTTAGAGCCCGTGGTCGAGACCGGCTTGATGCCGATGCCTGAGTCCTCGCGGATGCGCGAGCCGAACTCCTCGCCGAGGTACGAGATCAGCTGGCGCGCCTCGGGCGAGCCCGATTCCCACTCGATGCCGGCGTAAACGTCCTCCGTGTTCTCACGGAAGATCACCATGTCGACCTTCTCGGGACGCTTGACCGGCGACGGAACGCCGTCGTACCACCTGACCGGGCGCACGCAGGCGTAGAGGTCCAGAATCTGGCGCAGCGCCACGTTCAGCGAGCGGATCCCGCCACCGATCGGCGTGGTCAGGGGTCCCTTGATGGCAACGCGATAGTGGCGGATGGCGTCCACCGTAGCCTCGGGCAGCCACTCTTCCGTCTCACTCTTGGCCTTCTCACCCGCGAGGACCTCCATCCAGGCGATCGAACGCGACCCGCCGTAGGCCTTCTCGACCGCGGCGTCGAAGACGTACTGGGAGGCTCGCCAGATGTCGGGGCCGATACCGTCACCCTCGATGAAGGGGATGATCGGGCGATCCGGAACCTGTAGTTCGTCGTTCTCGAAGCCGACCTCTTGACCGTCGGCAGGTGGAGTCATCTTCCCTTCCTCGTTCACGGCAAAGCCCCTTTGTATCGTCGGATCGGCGCCCTGAAACGGGCGGGAATGGCTCTCTTAGAACGACGGATCGTATCACGCCGGGAGGCACGATACGGGGCCGCTAGCTCTCCTGGTCGAGGGCCTGTTGGAGGCTCCCGTAGATCGGGAAGAGTTCGTCGAGACCGGCAACTCCGAGCAGCTTCTTGATCTGCTCGGAGGGCTCGACCAGGATTAACTTCCGCTTCGCTTCCTGGAAGCGCCCGAGGTAGCCGACCAGTTCGCCGATGCCGGTCGAGTCGATATAGTTGATCTTCGCCAGATCGATCAGCACGTGCCCCCCATCCTCGGCCAGCACGCGCTTGAGCGTATCGGCGAAGAAACGAGCGCTCTCGCCAAGTTTGATGACGCCCTCGACGTGCAGAACAGTGAGGTCGTCGATACGGCGTTTCTCGACAATCATCTTGGGATCCCCGTCGCAGCGGGAGGCAAATCCTAGCAGCAGCTAGACATGTGTGGACGCTACTCGTTGACGAGCAAGGGCAGGGAGATCGCCGAGGCGTTCGGGCGCGCGGAGGAGCCCGAGATCGAAGCGCGCTACAACATCGGACCGGGCCAGATGGTGCCGATCGTGCGCACCGCCGATGAGGTCTCTGGGGCAAGACAGTGCATGACGCTGCAGTGGGGCTGCCAACGCGACGCCCCGAAGGGCGGGATGATCATCAATGCTCGCTCGGAGACGGCGCTGGAGCGCCAAGCCTTCTCCGACAGCGTGAAACGCCGCCGCTGCCTGGTACCGGCGTCGGGTTTCTTCGAGTGGCGCCGCCAAGGCGCGGCGCGGGCCCCCTACAACCTGACGCGAGAGCACCACGGGCTCTTCGCGATGGCAGGCATCTGGTCGTGGTGGCCAGACGGCAAGGGCCGCAACGTCGAGTCCATGGTCATCCTCACCACGCACCCCAACTCGCTGGTCTCCCCGATCCACGACCGCATGCCGGTCATCCTGGCACGCGATCTCTACGAAACGTGGCTGTCACCCGCAGAGCTCGACGCCGAAAAGATCGCCGCAATCACCCAACCCCTCGCAGCCGATCTCATGGCCAAGACACCGGTCTCGACCCGAGTCAACAGCGTCGCCAACGACGACCCCGCGATCCTCGCCCCGGTAGAAGAGCCCCCCGAACAGCTAGGCCTCTTCTAGGGCAGCTCGCCGATTCCCTCAACCACGAAACCGACGACTCGGTCGCCGATGCGGACGGCCAGGGTGGGCTGGTCGACATCGTTGAAGATCATCACCCCGTCGTCCTCGGGCTCGTCCCAGACCGGGAAGATCGCCATCACTGCGGGGTGGACCTGCTCCGAGGCTTTCTGCACCACCTCCAGGAGCGGCTCCTCCTCCCACAGCGCTTCGGGATCGCCGTCGTCGACGATCCGGTTCAACAGCAGGAAGTCACGGTATTCCGAGACCCCCATGTGGTCGCCGTCGGCCGGCTGAACCCAGTAGCGCAACGTGTAGAGGCCCGCATTGACCTCGGTGTCGCGGTAGTCGATCCACATTTCGGGAAAGTGGACGACGCCGAGAAAGCCGCTCGAGGTGACGAAGCCGAACTCGATTCCGAGCGCCCCCTCGTTGATGCCTTCCTCCGGGAGATCGTCGCGCAACCAGAGCTCGAGCAGGACGGTGTCGTCCTGCAGCACGCGGAACCCCGCTGGGTCCAGAGGTGTCTGCAGCGACTCGGGTAGCCCTTCCGGAAAGCTATCGAGTCGCTCCAGAGCCTCTTCGCCGAATGCCGCGAACGGCACGAGGACCAGCAGCCATCCCGCCAGGATGGTGGCCTTCGGCATCGTGGCGACAGCCAGTCCTGCTAGCGGACGAACGAGCCCACCCATGAGCTGGTCTTCTCGGGACTTTTCCAGGTGCCGTCGAGGCCCTCGCCAGAGAACTCGTGGCGCAGAGTGTAGGTCACGTGCGACTCCTCCAGCTCCGCCAGGGGACCGTAGTAGACATCCTCGTTGCCGCACAGGCCGTCGGCGTGACGGCGGTCACGGACCTCGAGTTGAGCGATGTCGCCGACCCGTATCGCCTTCATCCCGTGTCCGTCGCGAAGCTCGACGTCGATCGGCAGCGACTGCACGTCGACGACTCCGTCGAGCAGCGAGCCGGTCAGCGACTGGGCCAGCCGTACCAGAGCATCACCCTGAGCCGCGTCGGCGCGATCGTCGATCAGGAGCACCGATCGCGCGCGACCAGGATCCATGTCGGGATCGCCAAGCGTCTCGTCGGACTGGACGACCGCCACGACCGACAGCCCGTCGAGCACCGCACCGTCCCACTCCCCGCCACGTACCTTCCAAGCCAGGATGGCCTCGCGGCCAACGATGTCGACCTCGGCGTTGGCCAGGCAGTAGCCGACGAAGACCTCGGCGGTGCGCGCCTCGAGGTAGTCCCCATGGATCGCGTGATGCGCCTCCAGATCCGCTGCCACCACCGGCAGCGCGACGAGAGCGACGGTTAGAGCGGCAAGGCTAATTCTCATGGCGGTGGACATCTCCGGCTGACACCGAGAGCTTATCGGTTGTGCGCCCTACGCCTCGAAACAGTCGCGGCCCGCGACGCACGCATCTTCCGAGGCGACGCTGCCGTCGGGGCCGAGACAATTGTGGGTGTGGGTGCACCAGACGAAACCGTCGGACATCGAGGGCAGCCAGTCGTCCTCGGGACCGCGCTCGATGTCGAGAAACATGCCCTTCGCGCGCAGTCGCCGGCAGCCGCGCTGGGTCGAGATCACATTCATAGCCATTCGGTCAGACCTCCATCCCAAGCGCTCGGTGGATCGCTCGCCGGGTTGCCACTTTCGCGAGCTGGATCTTGTAGCCGTTGCCACTCAAGGCCTTCGCGCCGCTCACTGCGGCAGCCGCGGCCTCATCGGCGCCGGCGGCCGCGGACTTCCCGATCAGAGCGTCTGCCGCGGCCTTCGCCACATGGGGCACCGGCCCGACATGGCCCAGAACCACCCGAGCCCCGGTGACGACGGTGCCGTCGCTCTCGATGGCGACAGCCGCAGCGGCGAGCGGCCAGTCCAGCGCCTCCTTCTGCCGGACCTCGTAGGTCGCGTTGGCGCTCGGCGTGGCAGGAACCGTCACTTCGGTCAGGATCTCGCCAGCACCTACAGTCAGCTCCAGCTCCCCCTCGGATGCCGGGTTGCGAAAAAGCTCCTCGACGGCGACTTCGCGGCCGCCGTCCGGCCCATGGACTCTGGCGCGCGCGCCCAGCGCGATCAGCGCCGGGGCCAAGCTCGACGGATTCACGAAGTAGGCCGGGCCGTCGGTACCGAGAATGGCGTGGTAGCGGTTATCACCGTCGACGACCATCGAGCGGCCGTCCTCGCGCGCCAGCAGACCGAAGCCCGCACGGTAGTACCAGCACCGTGGACGCTGCAGAAGATCGCCTCCGACGGTGCCCATCGTGTGCAACTGCGGGCTGCGAATACCCTGTGCCGCCTGGACCAGCGACGGCATCCGATCGGCAACGGCCTCGCTGGCGAGGAGCTCGGCGAGAGTGGTCATCGCGCCGATACGCAGGACGCCATCATCGGCGACCTCGACACCACTCAGCTCCGGGATCGACTTCAGGTTCACCAACCGATCGGGCCGCGCCAGATCGTCCTTCAAGAGACTGAGCAGATCGGTGCCTCCGGCCAGCGGCAAGGCGGATTCACTGCCGGTGAGAAGCTCGACCGCCTCGTCGAGCGTCGACGGATTGGCGTACTCGAACGCTCTCATGCCGCGCCTCCCAGAGCAGCCAACACCCGGTCGGGGGTGAAGGGCGCCGCCGTAACGCGAACGCCGATGGCGTTGGCGACCGCGTTGCCGATGGCGGCAACCGGCGAGATCACCGGCGGCTCGCCGATGCCGATCACGCCGCGCTCGTCGTAGCCCGGCCCGGTCATGAGGTGGACCTTGAACTCGCCGACGTCGCCCAGACCCGCGAGCTTGTAGAACTCCATATTCGCGTTGAGAAGCCGGCCAGAGATCGGATCGACAATCCGCTCCTCGTAGAGCGCCGAGCTCACGCCCATGATCAGCGCACCGAACATCTGACTCTCTGCCAGCTTGTGGTTGACCACGAGGCCGATGTCCTGCACCGCGACCATGCGGTTGATCTTCACGATCCCGGTCTCGATGTCGACCGAGACATCGGCCATCTGAGCGCCGCCGACACCGCCGTCGTTCAGCTTCCCAGGGCCCGGGTTGCGACCACTCGCGCTCAACGGCACGGCGCCGAGGCGGGAGGCCGCTTCACTCCAGCTCATGCTTTTCGCGGGGTCTGCGCCGACGAACACACGACCGCCCCGCGCCTCGAGGGCGTCAGGCTCGACACCCAGGTCGGGCGCGACCTTGGCGAAGACCGCGGCAAGCGCGTCCTGAGCCGCTCGCCGCGTCGAAGAGGAAACACCGCCGACAGTCGAGGACCCACCAGACGGGCCCGACTGCGGGTAGCGGCTGTCGCCGATGTGGACCTTGACCTCGGCGAGCGCCAGACCGAACGTTTCCGCAAGCACCATCGCCACCACCGTACGAGTGCCGGTGCCGAGATCCTGCGTGCCCATGAAGAGCTCGACCGCTCCATCGGGGTGCACCTTGACCTCACAGTTCGACCGATGACCACGACCTCCCCACTGGTGGATCGAGAGCCCGAGGCCACGCCGAACGACACCCGTCTCCGACCCACGAGGCTTCCAGTTGGCACTCCACTGCATGAGGTCCGCAGCGGTGCCGAGCTCCTCGTCGTAGGTCTTGCCGAGTTCCCCGCGAGCCAGGCCAAGGTTCTTGCGGAAGAACTCGAGCGGGTCCATCTCGAGCTCGGCAGCAAGGTCCTCGAAGATCGACATCGAGAGAAAGGCAGCCTGCGGATGATTCGGTGCCCGCCAGGCCTTCGAGCCGGCGAAGTTCGTCGGCACCGAAGTGTGCTTCGTGCGGCGATTCGGCGGCTGCAGCACATAGGGCAGGGGCGTGGTGCCGGTTCCCGGCAGTCCACCGGTACCCCACGAGTCGGAGATCCACGACACGAGGTTGCCTTCGCGGTCGGCGCCGGCCTGGATCGTGGCGTGAGCGGAGGGCCGCGAGCCGGCGACCGCCAGCTCGTGGTCGCGGTCAAGGAACAGGCGCACAGGACGCTCGGCCAACCGCGCGAGGCGCGCTCCTTCGACGCCCCAGCGGTCGACGTCGAACTTCGATCCGAAGCCGCCGCCCATGAACTGGGTCTGGACACGTACGTTCGACGCCGGCACCTCCATCGGCTCGGCAAAGCCCACCCCGATGGTCGACACCGCCTGGGTCGAGGCCCACACCGTCAGTTCATCGCCATTCCACTCGGCGAGCTGACCGTGCGGCTCGAGACAACTGTGATTGATCATCGGAATCGACAGGGTGCGCTCGACCTTGACCGCCGCGGCGGCCATCGCCTGGTCGGGCTCGCCGGCCTCGCGCTCACGTCCGGGCTTGGTCTCGGGCGCCGCATCGCGGTCACCCTCAGTGACGTAGTGCGGCAACACCTCGTAGTCGACGTCGATGGCGCCGAGCGCGTCGGCGGCCATCTCTTCGCTCTCGGCAGCCAGAAAAACGACTTCGTCGTGCGCCCACCGGATCTCGGCGCCGGCTTGCTGGATGACGTGCACGGTCACCACTCCCGGCATCGCCTTCGCCTTCGAGACGTCGATCGAGCGGATTCGGGCGTGGGCGTGGGGGCAGGTGAGGATGCGGCCATAGAGCATGCCGCTGCGCTTGATGTCGGAGGGGTACTTTGCCGCTCCGGTGCTCTTCAGCGGTCCATCGAGGCGCTCGATCCGAGCCCCGATCAGGTCGCGCTTTGAGGCTTCGGGCCAGTTGTAGTCGACCATCGCCCTATGCCCCTTTCGTCTGGGCCTTCAGAGGCCGCGTCGTCAGAAGCACCTGCTTGATGCCGTTGTAGGTGCCGCAACGACAAAGGTTGCCGCCCAGGCCGGCCTCGATCTCTGCCAAGGTCGGGTCGGGATTGGCGTCGAGGAAGGCCTTGCAGGCGACCACGAACCCCGGCGTGCAGTAGCCGCACTGCTGCGCGTCGTTGGCCACGAAAGCGGCCTGGATGGGATGCATCTCCTCAGGGGTCCCGAGTCCCTCGACGGTGGTGATTTCCACGCCCTGAGCTTCGATCGCCAGCACGCTGCAGGCATAGGCGGGGCGACCGTCCAGAAGCACGGTGCAGGCACCACAGGTGGCGCGGTCGCAGACTTTCTTGGCACCGGTGATGTCGAGGCGCTCACGCAGTGCGTCCAGCAGCGTCACCCGCGGCTCGACGCGCGCCTCGTGCGCCGCACCATTGACCGTCAGGCGCACCGCCACCTTGCCCGGTCCGACGACATCGGTACCGGCAACCGCGTCGGCCTCGGCCACGGCGCCCGCGGCACCGGGCAGGACTCCGGTCGCGACCGCTCCGGCGGCGCCTCCCTTGAGAAAGTCGCGGCGGGATACGCCTGCACGCGAGCGCCTACGACCTTGCTTTATGCCCATGCCGACCTCCCGAAGAGCGCTTTGAACCGTTTCGGCAGTCTACCCCACGCTTCGAGAGCCCAAGGCCCGCTGGATCTCCATCATCTCGCCGAGGTTCTCGCTGGTGATGATGCCTGCCAAACGCTCGTCGTCCATGACGAATACCGGTAGCCGGCTCGGATTCTGGAGCTGTTCGAGCACCTTCTCCAGTGGCGTCTCGAGCTGTGCACGCGGCACGTCGCGCTCCATGAGCTCGAGCACGGCGCCCTCCTTCCCGCCTTGCTCGAGGCCCCGGAACAGCTCCGCGCGCGTCAAGACGCCGGACAGCCGGCCCCAGGCATCGACCACCGGGAACACGGTCTGCTCGGTACGAACCACCAGGTCGGCCACCTTGCCGAGCGGGTCCTGCGGCGCCAGCGCCTCGAAGCGAGTGACCATCGCCTCCGCGGCGAGTCGGCCGGTTACGCGCGAGCGCGAGGTCTGGAAGAGCGACTCGTTCGCGGCTCCGATAAAAACCATGACACCGATCAGCACCAACACCGGATTGCCAGAACTGAAGCCGAAGAGCACGAAAAGCACCGCAACCACCTGGCCGACCCGGGCGGCCCACCGGGTGGCACCGTCGAGCGGCATGACCAGGGTAAGCGCAGCGCGCAGCACCCTGCCCCCGTCCATCGGGAAGGCTGGCAGCAGGTTGAAAGCCATCAGTGCGAAGTTGGTGAAGGCCAGAAACCAAACGAACGTCCCGGGCGCGAAGCCCCCCTCGACTCCCAACGCCACTGGCTCGTCGAGCGTGAGCACACCCGTGATCATGAACACGAGCCCCAAGCCGAGATTGACCGCGGGCCCCGCCAGAGCGATCACGAGCTCGGCCATCCCGCTCGGGATGCGCTCCAGCCGCGCCAGGCCGCCGATCGGCAGCAGCACGATCTCGTGGGTCTTGACGTCGCAAGCCCTCGCCATGAGTGCGTGACCGAGCTCGTGTAGCACCACAAACGAGAACAGCAGCAATACCCACACGAGCCCCGCGAAACCCGCCGCCCCCTGGGTACCGGCACGCCAAATCAGCCAGGCGAGCAACAGGAGGAAGGTGAGATGCAACCGAATCGGGATTCCGAACAGACGCCCGAGCCCGAAAGACGCGCCGAGAAAGCCTTTGCGACGCATTTCCTACTCAGGCCACCGCCGCGGCAATGCGCGCAATGCCCGCCTCAAGATCGGCCCTCGACGAAGAAAAGGACAGCCGAATGTGGTCGTCGTTGCCGAAGGCGATGCCCGGAACCACCGCGACCTGCGCCTCATCGAGCAGGAGCTCGCAGAAGTCCGACGACGCCTGGCCCTCGCGGTACAGATCGGCGACCCGCGGGAAGGCGTAGAAAGCGCCGGCAGGAACCGGGCACTGGACGCCGGGAATCGCGTCAAGCGCCGCGACCACGAGATCGCGCCGAACTCGAAACTCCTCGATCATCGCGCGAACGTCCTCCTCCGCGCCCGCCATCGCCGCCAGGGCGCCCCGCATCGCGAACGACGTCGGATTGGACGTGGCATGGCTCTGGATCGCGATCACACTCTTCAGAAGCTCGGCCGGTCCCAGCACGTAGCCGATTCGCCAGCCCGTCATGGCGTAGGTCTTGGAGAACGAGCCGACCAGGACCACGGTGTCTGGGAACTCGCGCGCCAGCGGGGCGCTCGAAGCGAAGCCGGCGTCCGAATAGACGAATCGCTCGTAGGTCTCGTCGGAGACGACGACGACGCCGCGGTCGGCGGCTGCTTCGACGATCGCCCGCAAGTCGCTGGGGGCGACGATGGCGCCGGTCGGATTCGACGGCGAGTTGAGGATCACCGCCCGCGTACGCGGCGAGAAGGCCTCGATGACGCTTTCTGCCCTCACCCGGAAGCCGTCCTGCCAGGAGGCAGGCACGTCGATAGGCTGCGCGCCGGCGAAAACGGCCTGCTGCGGGAACGACACCCAGCACGGCGAGGGGATGATCACTTCATCTCCGTTGGAGAACAACGCCAGCGCAAGCTCGAAGAGCGCCGCCTTGGCACCTACGGTTACCACCACCTGAGATGGGTCCGTCCACGGCACGGCGTACTCGCGGTGGTAGCGCTCCAGAAGGGCCTCACGAAGATCCAACGCGCCCGCCGCCGGCGTATATCTCGTGTAGCCCTCGTCGAGTGCCCGGTGGGCCCCTTCGAGGGCGGCGCCGGGGGACTCGAAGTCTGGCTCACCAGCTCCGAAGGAGATGATCTCGACACCCTGAGCCTGCAACTCCTCGGCTCTCCGAGTCACCCTCATGGTGGCCGATTCGCCGATTCGCCCGGCCCGCTCAGAGAGCTTCATCAGGAGCCGAATGGTATCATCCGCCGAAGGATCAGACCGTGCTCAACACCCCGAAAACGGGCGTTTTCCTGGCCATTCTGGCCCTCGCGACCGCGCTACCCTGCCACCCTGCACCTCCCACTCCCGAGGGCTGGCAGCAGAGCCTCGAGGCGGCTCGTGAGACTGCCCGACAGGACGGCAAGCTGATCGTCGTCGACCTCTGGGCGGACTGGTGCACCTGGTGCAAGAAGCTCGACGAAGAGGTCTTCACCAGTGATGTCTTCCGCGAATGGGCAGCCGATTACGTCCTACTGCGCGTCAACACCGAGGACGGCGCGGAGGGCACACGGCTGCAGGAGGACTTCGGCGTCTCGGGCCTGCCTACGACGCTGATCATCACCCCCGACATGGTGCGCGTAGGCCAGCTACAGGGCTTCTCGCCCGCGCCGACCTACATCCAGAATCTCGACCTCGAGCGGGCGATGTTCGCCATGTTGGTGCGCGCGCATGCCGACGTCGACGAAGCGACGGGCAGCGAGACCCTGCGCACGCTTGCCAACGACTTCCACGAGCGTCGCGACGGCGCGCGTGCCGCCTCCATGTTCGAGCGGCTCCGTCACAGGGGTGAGGAAACCGTCGACGAAGTCGCTTGGAACCGCTACTACCACGCGGATGCCCTGCGGCTGCAGGGCGACTTCGAGGCGGCTTCGAGTGCCCTCGCCGACGCCCGCACGAGCGCGATCGAGACCGGCAACGAGGACGTGCGGGAGCTGGTCGATCTTCTGCCGTACCACATCGCCCGTGATCGCGAGGCCTGCGCTGACGCCGAGAGTGCTCTGGATGCGTACCTCCACGAGCATCCGGACGGGGTCTACATCGATATCGCACAAGAGGCGCTGGTAGAGATCCGCGAGACTCGACAATGCGCCTAGTCACCTTCGCCCCTCGCGCGACCGTCTGGGTCGCGGTTGGGCTCGCCGCAGCGCTCGGCGCGGCCGATCCCATCGGCGCGCAGCGCCGACCGAGGATCGAGAAGGCGCGCGTCGAGTTGCTGGCCGACCGGGAGTCCTACGCCGCCGGATCGGCGGCGAGAGTCGCGGCGAGGTTCGAGGTCGACGAAGGCTGGCATATCCAGAGCCACACCCCGTCCTTCGACTACCTGATCCCGACCGAGCTCGAGCTGTCGGCACCAGAAGGCTGGCAGGTCGGCGAGCCGAGCTATCCGAGCCACGTGTTCTGGACTGCGGAGTTCGAAGACGAGCCGCTCGCGGTGTATGAGGGCACCGAGACGATCATCGCCGACATCGACATCCCACCGGGGGCGAGCGGAACGACCACCGTCAAGGCGAGGTTGCGCTACCAGGCCTGCGACGACCTCCAGTGTCTACCTCCGACGAACGCGACCGCCTCGATCGAGATTGAGGTCGGCGACGAAGGAGCCACTACCCACGCCGTCGTCTTCGCTCCGGCGAGCTCCGTGCCGGCGCCGGGCGCGGAGCGCAGCCTGGTGACGGTGCTGGCGCTGGGCCTGCTCGGCGGCCTGATCCTCAACGTTATGCCCTGCGTGCTGCCGGTCCTGTCGCTGAAGCTGCTCGCACTCCTGCAGCAAGCGGGCCAGAGCCGTCGCGCGGTGGTCGCGGGCAGTCTTGCGACGGCGGCTGGCATCGTCGCCTCGTTCTGGGC